>CAYWBG010000129.1:0-6273 GCA_964456005.1 uncultured Halomonas sp. | reverse complement strand
CGCTGGAAATGGGCAAGGGCTTCACCCTGTCGGTGGGCGCCATCGCCAGCGAGCAACTCAACCGCATCGTCGGGACCACCGCTCGCGAGCACGACATTCCCATGCAGCGCGACATCGTCGGCGCCGACACCGGCACCGACGGCATGGCCGGGGTCTTGGCCTCCGTGGACTGCGTGGCCACCTCCATCGGCTTCCCGATCCGCAACATGCATACCATCTCGGAGACGGGCAACACCCAGGACGTGATGGCGGCGATCCACGCCATCACCCGCAGCCTCCAGGCGCTGGACGCCCTGCCCGACCCGCACCGGGAGTTCCTGGACAACCACCCGCGTCTCGATCAGGCCGGTCCGCTCGGTCACCAGGGCGCCGACAAGCCCGACCCACACGGCAGCACGTCCGACAGCGACGCCGAGTCATCCCCGACAACAGAGTAATGGACACGCTATGGGGCGGGCCGCAGTGCCCGCCCTCTTGTCATGTCAGAGCGCCGAGGGCCTCGGCCAGCACAGGCGCCATGGCGATCGAGTTGCTGTCATGGGCGATGCAGTCGGTGCTCCAGATCTCGCCGACACCTGCCTCCCGGATCACCGCCAAGGCATCCCCGGCAAACAGCGCATGGGTCAGCGCCAGGTCAACCGAGGCCGCCCCGGCGGCCAGTAGCGCCTCGGCAGCGCGGGCCACGGTAACCCCGGAACTCGCCACATCATCCATCAGCACCACCCGGCGTCCTGCTACCTCGATCTCAGGAAGGGTAATCGCCACATCGCGATCGCCGCGACGCTGCTTGTGGCAAACGCCATACTCGACACCTGTGATCCCGGCCGCCTGGGCCACCCACTGGCGCGCCTCCTCGTCCGGCCCCAGCAGCAAGGCACCGGGTCGTTTCTCGGCGATCAGCTCCGCCAGCCGCGGAGCGCCGGAGAGTGCCACGGCATCGTCGAGGGGAATCGCCTGCTCGAGGCGCTCGATGCGGTGCAGATGCGGGTCCACGGTGATCACGGCATCGAACAGTTCGGCAAGAAAGCCACCGACGATGCCCTGACTGACGATCTCTCCCGGGTGGAAGGCGATGTCCTGGCGCATGTAGGCCAGGTAGGGCGCTACCAGGACCAGTCGCGTCACGCCTCGCTGGCGTGCGTGGCGGGCCAGCAGCAACAATTCGACCAGCTTGTCGTTGGGGCAATCCAGGCTGCGATAGATCACCAGGCTCTCGGGGAAGGCCTGGGTCTCGGCGAAAGGCAGAGTAAGCTTCAGCTCCGCATCGGGGAAGCGGTGGCGGTCGACCCCCTGGACGGCGAGACCCGCCGATTCGGCCAGGCGGCGGGCCGGCGCCGCTTCGTCGGGAAAGTGCAGCAGTACACGGGTCATCGAACCTCCCTATGCCTTCAGGACTCGCTATTCAGAACTCGACGTTGGGCCGGATGATCTGGTCGTCACGGCCCAGGCTAAAGCCGCTGTCACGCTCGCTGGACTGGTGAGCGAAGGCCAACTCGTTGCGGTAGGCCGCATGCACGCGATAGAGGGCCTGCCCCTTCTCGACTCGGTCGCCGATACACGCCAGCATGTCGACGCCGGCACCAACGGCCTTGGGTGCTCCGGCCAGGCGGGCGATGCGAGCCAGCTTGAGATTGTCGATACCCACCACCATGCCCTCCTTCTGGGCGACCACCTCGAAGGAGTGGGACGCCAAAGGCGGGTTGTCCGGGTCGAAGGCCTTGGCGCCCTGGGCCTCGATGATTGCCTGCATGCGCTCCAGGGCGCGGCCGGAGTCGAGAATGTCCCGGGCGATGGCGAAACCGTCGCCGCCGCGCACATCGGGATCGAACTCCAGCATGCGCCCGGCCAGCCGCAGGGCTTTGAGACGCAGATCCATGGGCATCTCGGGGTGGTGGGTCAACACGCGCATGACATCGCGGGCCTCCAGCACCGGGCCGATGCCGCGTCCCACCGGCTGGCTGCCATCGGTGATTACCACGTCCAGGGTCAGCCCCATGCGCCCGGCCACGAACTCGAATAACTTGCGCAGTTGGCGGGCTTCGGGCATAGAGCGCACCTTGGCGTTGGGGCCAACGGGGATATCGAGCAGCAGGTGGGTGGAGCCGGCGGCGGCCTTCTTGGAAAGAATCGAGGCGACCATCTGCCCCGGAGAATCGATGGAGAGCGGCCGCTCCACCGAAATCAGCACGTCGTCGGCCGGCGAGAGCTGGCTGGTGCCGCCCCAGGCCAGGCAGCCGCGGTGGGTGCGCACGATATCACCCAGCACATCGAAGGGCAGGTCGACGTTGGCCAGCACCTCCATGGTGTCGGCGGTGCCCGAGGGCGAGGTGATGGCCCGGGATGAGGTCTTGGGGCAGAGCAAGCCATGGGCGGCGACGATGGGCACCACCAGCATGGAGGTGCGGTTGCCGGGAATGCCGCCGATGCAGTGCTTGTCGACCACCGGCTGCTCGTGCCAGTCGAGGCGTCGGCCCACGCGGCCCATGGCATCGCTGAGGTAGAAGACCTCCTCCCGGTCGAGTTCCCCTCGGTCGCAGGCCACCACGAAGGCGGTCAACTCGATCTTGGAATAGCGCAGATCGGCGATGTCGCGAATGATGCCGCGGAAATCATCGCGGGAGAGGCGCTCTCCGGCAAGCTTGCGGTGGAGAGCTGGGATCGAGGCCGGTGGCTCAGCCTGGGAAACGCTGACAGGGTGGCCCTCCTTGGCGTCCAGCGAGGCGAAGGCATCCTCGGAGAGGCCAAGCTGCAAGGGGTCGACGATGCTGCTGTCGTCCACCACATTGAGGCTGGCCAGGATACGCTGGCCATTGGCGCGAACCTCCACCTTGGAAAGCGCCTGGAACCCCTCGGCACGGTAGAGATCGCACTCGCGGTGCAGGTAGGCGACGTTTTCGCGATAGGTATCGATGCCCACGCGCTTCAGGGATAGCGGCGACAGGGTATCGTCCAGTGCCACCGCCTCGGAATGGGACTTCTTCATGGCACGCTTCCATGTGGCGCGGCCGGGTGCGATCCGGCATCCGGCCATACGGGATTCAACTATGTTCATCCTAACAGCCCTCCCACAGGCCGTCATGGCGGTGCCCTGGCGACTCGGGAGGTGTAGGCTGAGGTGACGGAAATCCAACGGGAGGAGAAACGATGCGCTTGGCGATCATGGGCAGCGGCGGCGTGGGCGGCTACTTTGGGGCACGGCTGGCCGAGGCCGGCCACAGGGTCACCTTTATCGCCCGCGGAGAACACCTGGCGACGATGCGCCGCGATGGACTCAGGGTCACGAGCATCGCAGGCGATGTACACCTGCCCGAGGTCGATGCCAGCGATGACCCGGCCGAGGTGGGTGCCGTGGAGGCGGTAATCGTGGCGGTAAAGGCCTGGCAATTGGACGAGGCGGCCCGCGCGATCCGCCCGATGATTGGGCCGGATACCGTGGTGGTGCCGTTCGAGAACGGCGTGGAGGCCGCCGACACCCTGGCCGGCATCCTCGGCAGAGCCCATGTACTCGAAGGGCTTTGCGGCATCCTGGCCTGGAAGGAAGGCCCCGGGCATATCCGCCACGCGGGGGTCGAGCCCTTCGTGCGCTTTGGCGAACGCGACAACCGCCGCAGTCAGCGTACGGCACGACTCAAGGCGGCGTTCGAATCGGCCCGGGGCGTCACCGCCGAGATTCCCAACGATATCCAAGTCGCCGTATGGAGCAAGTTCCTGTTCATCTGCGCCATGAGCGGCATCGGCAGCCTGACGCGAGCGCCGATTGGCGTCAGCCGCCAGTTGCCGGAGACTCGATCGCTGATCGAGCAGATCCTCACCGAGATCGACGCGGTGGCACGGGCAAAGGGAGTGGCCCTGCCCCGGGACGCCGTGGAGCGGGCCATGTGCTTCATCGACGCCTTGCCCGAAGAAAGCACCGCCTCTATGCAGCGCGACATCATGGCGGGCCTGCCCTCGGAGCTCGAGGCCCAGAATGGCGCGGTGGTAAGGCTCGGCCAACAGCTCGGCGTGGCCACCCCAGTAAATGCGCTGATTCACGCCGCCCTGCTGCCTCAGGAGCAGCAGGCTCGTCGAGGCGACGCCGCCTAACGGCGCCGCCGCATGGGTCGATCATGCTCCTGATCACCAGTGGGGGGGAGCGCCATGCATCAATGATATCAATTCTACTCATTGAACATCGTCATTCATTACCAACCACAATAAATGGCCGGTTTTGTTAAGCTCCTCGCACCGAGTGAGGCAATCCGCCGCAGCTCGCCTGCCTAGCTTCACCCTGCCGGTGTGTGACCGCCCTAACGACGGTACAGCACCCCGAGGTGATTTCGGCCTGTCCGGCGCGCCGCCGCGATCAAGAGGAGAGTCGACTTGGAACTGATTCAGTACGCACTGGATAACATTGACCTGCTGTTCACGCGCACCCTGGAGCATATCTCCCTGGTGGGCGTGGCCGTAGGCATCGCCACCCTGACCGGGGTGCCCATCGGCATCGCCATCACCAAGAACGAGCAGGCGGCACGCATGGTGCTCTATGTGGCCTCGATCATCGTCACCATCCCATCGATCGCCCTGTTCGGCATCATGATCCCGGTGCTCTCCCTGATCGGCCACGGCATCGGCTATGTGCCGGCGGTGATCGCCGTGCTGCTCTACTCACAGCTGCCGATCATTCGCAACACCTACACCGCCATCAACAACGTCAACCCGGCACTGCGCGAGGCCGCACGCGGCATCGGCATGAGCCCCAACCAGCGCCTGCGGCTGGTGGAGATCCCCCTGGCGGTTCCGGTGATCATGGCCGGGGTACGCACCGCCGTGGTGCTCAACATCGGGGTTATGGCGATCGCCGCCTATATCGGCGCCGGCGGCCTTGGCACCTTCATCAGCCGGGGAATCTCCCAATCGGATCCGCGCCAGCTGATCGTGGGTGCCATTGCGGTGAGCCTGCTGGCCATCATCGTTGACTACAGCCTGCTCTACGTGCAGAAGCGCCTGACGCCCAAGGGCATGGAGCGTGCCGCTGAGACGGCATAAGCGCCACTATCACAATGCTTCCGGCCCCTGACGAGGAAACCACATGATTCAGCTCGATAACCTGACCAAGGTCTTCGACACCCCCAAGGGTGCCGTGGTCGCCGCGGACCACATCAGCATGGAGGTGCCACCCGGCGAGATTTGCATCCTGCTGGGACCCTCCGGCTGCGGCAAGACCACCACCCTGAAGATGATCAACCGCATCGTGAAGCCGACTTCCGGCAAGGTGTTTATCAACGGGGAAGACACCACCGGGATGGATACCCAGAGCCTGCGCCGCAACATCGGCTATGTGATCCAGCAGATCGGCCTGTTCCCCAATATGACCATCGAGGAGAACATCACCATTGTGCCCAGGCTGCTGGGCTGGGACAGGGCAAAATATCGGGAGCGTGCCCGAGAGATGATGGCGATGATAGCTCTCGAGCCCGACGCCTTCCTCAAGCGCTACCCCAACGAGCTCTCCGGTGGCCAGCAGCAACGCATCGGCGTGGCCCGTGCGCTGGCTGCCGACCCTCCGGTGATGCTAATGGACGAGCCCTTCGGGGCCATCGATCCCATCAACCGGGCGGTGATTCAAGACGAGTTTCTCAAGATGCAGCAGGAGCTCAAGAAGACCATCATGTTCGTCAGCCACGACATCGACGAGGCGATCAAGATGGGCGACCGCATCGCCGTGTTCAAGGAGGGCAAGCTGGTGCAGTACTCCGCCCCGGACGATCTGCTGGCCGCACCCAAGAACAGCTTCGTCGAATCCTTCCTAGGTGAGGATCGCGCGCTCAAGCGTCTCAACCTGGTCAAGGTCCATGAGATCATCACCGACGACATCGGCACCGTCGCCCCCGGCGACACCCTGGAGGTCGCTCTGGCCCGCATCGATGACTTCGGATACCAGAACTCCATCCTGATGGTCAACGACAAGCACCAGCCCGCCGGCATCATCAGCCGCTCGATCGCGCGCACCACCAAGGGGTATTGCCGCGATCACTTCCAGGCCGTGCCGGCGGTGATCGGGGTGGACGACGACCTGCGCAAGGCCGCCTCGCTGATGTTTGCCCAGGACATTACCTGGCTGCCCTGTGTCGACGACGACGGCAAGGTGTGCGGGCAGATCACCCAGCGCGGCATGACCCACCACCTGGGGGCCCGCTTCCGGGCGAGCCAGGGGGAAGCTCGCAACCCCGACACCACCGTCAAGGAGTGAGCCGATGCCCATTCAGACCATGAAAGGGGCCCTGCGCGCACTGC
>CAYWBG010000128.1:0-6292 GCA_964456005.1 uncultured Halomonas sp. | reverse complement strand
GATGGTGGAGGCGTTCTTGTTGCTCATGTCGCTCATGGTCTGCAGGTAGCGCAGCTGCAGGGCTGCCGAGTTCTCGGCCATGACGTTGGCCGCCTCGACCAGCTTCTTGGAGGCCTGGAGCTCGCCCTCGGCGTGGATCACCTTGGCGCGACGCTCACGCTCGGCCTCGGCCTGGCGAGCGATGGCCCGGATCATGCTCTCGTCGAGATCCACGTGCTTGATCTCGACATTGGAGACCTTGATCCCCCAGCTCTCCGCCGAGCTGTCGATGATCTCCTGGATGTCGTCATTAAGCTTGTCCCGCTCGGAGAGCATCTCGTCCAGATCATGCTTGCCGAGCACCGAACGCAGGGTGGTCTGGGCCAGTTGGCTGGTCGCCATGGTGAAGTTTTCCACCTGGATGATCGCCTTCTCCGGATCGACCACACGGAAGTAGATCACCGCATTGACCTTCACCGTGACGTTGTCCTGAGAGATCACATCCTGCTCAGGCACATCCATGGTGATCACCCGCAGATCGACCACGTCCATCTTCTGGATGCCGGGGATGATGATGATCAGGCCCGGCCCCTTGACCCCCTGGAAGCGCCCCAGGAAGAACACCACACCGCGCTTGTACTCCGGCAGGATGCGGATCGAGGCGGCGATCAGCATGAAAAGCAGTACTACCGGTACGAGATAGGAAATCAACATGGTCTGTCTCCATGGTTTGCTGGGAATGTTCCGCGTGACACCTTGCTGCGCCGAACGCGACGCCTCAGTCGCGCTCCTCCAGGGGCTCGACCTCAACGGTCAGGCCATCGACACTTGCCACCCGCACCGTCTGGCCCTTGACCAGGGGCCGAGCGCTGCGGGCGTTCCAGCGCTCGCCCATGAGGCGAACGTGACCCTTGCCCTCGAAATCCTCGACGACCCGGGCCTCACTGCCAATCAGCTCCTCCTGCCCTCCCTTAGCCGGGCGCCGGCGCAGGCCCACGAAGCGGGTCATGACCCACAGCATCAGGACCGCGGCCAACAGGGCGATGCCACCGATCATCGGCAGCGAGATTCTCAGGTTATCTGCATCCATCAAGATCACCGATCCGAACACGAAGGCGGCGATGCCGCCGACTCCCAATATGCCGAAACTGGGCATCAAGGCCTCACCCACGATCAGCGCCATACCCACCAGGATCAACGCCAAGCCGGCAAAGTTGACCGGCAGCACCTGGAAGGCGAACAGGGCCAGCAGCAGGCAGATGATGCCGATGGTGCCCGGCACCAGGCTGCCCGGGTTGGATAGCTCGAAGATCAACCCATAGAAGCCGATGATCATCAGGAAGTAGGCGACGTTAGGATTGGTGATCACCTGGAGCAGTTGGGTGCGCCAGTCAGGATCGAAGCGCTCAATGGCCAGGTCGGCGGTCTCGAGGGTCAGCTCGCCGCGCTCCATGACCACGCTGCGACCGTCGATCTGCTCGAGCAGGTCCTCGAGGTCGCGGGCCACCACGTCGATGACGTTCTTCTCCAGTGCCTCGCGGGACGTGAGGTTGACGGCCTCGCGCACTGCCTCCTCGGCCCAGTCGGCATTGCGACCATGGCGCTCGGCCAGGCCGCGAATATAGGAGACGGCGTCCTCGAGCACCTTGCGCTCCATGGCGGTCTCCCCGCGACGGGGCTCCGCTTCGGCGGCCTCCTCTTCAGCCGCTGCGACTTCCTCTCCTTCCTCAACGGCCGTGTCACCATCGCCATTGGCGGCGCTGGCATTGGGTTCCTCGGACTCTTCGGCCCTGGCCCCACTGCCGCTGTCGTCGTCTTCATCGTCATCGTCGCCCAGCCCTGGTAGGCCACCGCCGCCCATCTGTACCGGCGTGGCCGATCCCAGGTGAGTGGAGGGCGCCATGGCCGCCACGTGGCTGCCATACATCAGATAGGTGCCGGCGCTGGCCGCCCTGGCCCCGCTCGGCGAGACGTATATGGCCACCGGCACCGGTGAAGTGAGCATGGCGCGGATCATGTCGCGCATGGAGGCGTCGAGGCCGCCGGGGGTGTCCATCTGCACCACCACGATCTCGATGTTCTCCTCGGCGGCCCGGCGCAGACCGCGCTGAAAGTAGTCACTGGTAGCGGGGCCGATCGCGCCCTCGACGGTCATCACCAGTGCCGTACGCTCGTTCTGCTGGGCCTGGACCACCGACTGAGAAATCGCCAGCACGATACCCAGCGCCAGGCAGCAGAGGCTGAACAGAAGAAAGCGTCGCCCGATCAGGGCGGCATGAATTCGACTCATGGTGATCTTCCCTGCGCGACCCATACGATGGATGTGAGTACCGAAGAAGCCGTTGGTTCAGCCGATACTCATACCAGAGTAGGTGCTGACATACCCAGGCCGCAACAGCGTAGTCCTATCGGGGCGATCGGCACTTCATCGACATCGACCATGAGGAAAAGAAAAGAAGAAACGGACACCGGATCGAGGCGACACCGGTGCCCGTGAAACGCCAGCTAGGGCGTCAGAGGTCGTGTGACTGGCCGGAGAAGCGCCGCTGGACCTCCACCATATAAGCCGACAGGGACGGCAGCGCCTCGCCTCCCCAGTCGAGGGGGTCCGCCTCCATCGGCGCCACCATGCAGACCTGCACCATCTCGTCGGCATGGACCTCCGATAGGCCGAACTGGTCGTCGGCCATGGCCACCCGGTGGGGGAAGGCCTCCTCAAAGGTCGGGTTATAGCCCATGTCCTGCCCATCGCTACCATGACAGGTGGCGCAGGAGAGGCCGTTGGTGCTCAGCGAAGTGTCGTAGTAGAGCTCCTCGCCACGTGCCAGCAGTTCGGCGGGGTTATCGCCGCTCTCGCTGTAGGCCGGCGCATAGCCCTCGGGGCGCGTTACCGCATCCGGATCTCCGGCTTCGGCCTCGCCTTCTGCCTCACCCTCTCCCTCTGCCTCGCCTTCTGCCTCGGCTTCACCCTCTGCCTCGCCTTCTGCCTCGGCTTCACCCTCTGCCTCACCTTCTGCTTCGCCCTCTGCCTCGGCACCTCCCTCTGCATGGGCCTCTGCATGGGCGTTGGCGAAGAGCAGCGAGGTGGCAGAGAACATGGACAGGCGAGGTGAGGTCTCATCTTCACCGACGGTGGCGTGAAGCGTCACGCCGCCCGCCACCAGGGCGAGCACCGGCGCCGTGTAGGCAAGCTGTCGCCCCAGGCGCCCTAGCAGCCTGCGGCGTTTATCATCATGCTGTGACATGGTATCTACCTCCTTGATGGCAAGTCATGGCGACGCTGTGGCGTCGCTCGGCCTGGGGCCAACAGCAACCGCCCCGTAACCGCGTATCGGCGCGGTTTGGTTCTGTCGCGGCACGCTCGCCTGACTTACAGAGTGTAGGACCTCCTCGTTGCGTCCGCCGCTGACATGTAAGGAAGAGCCAGCTTACGCGACCATTCTGCTACATCGACCTACAGCCACCGAGGAACGCTATGCCGGATTCCGTTTCCTGCCCTGACGCCCAGCACCTTTCACTGGATGCACTGACCGAGGCCCTGGATCTTGCCGGCCACTCGACCGACATCCAAGCGATACGCAGGATGGCCGATACCGGACTCGCTCATACCCACGTGTGGCTCGAGCGGGCTACCATCGACTGGGTGGCTCGCCTCCCCAAGCAGAGCCAGATGGATCTCCCGCCCGAGGAAAACCTCGACTACCAGGCGGCCTGCTTCGACCGCACCAGCCGGAGCGGCCACACCCCGGCCCTGCATGGCATCCTGCCGCCCTCGAAGGCATTGCCCCGGGGCGGCCTGCTGGTCAGTGCGGTGCGCGGGCGCCCCGCCCGCCTACCCGACGACCTGCCCGCCATCGCCGAGGCGCTGGCCGCCATTCATGGGCTGGAGATGCCACCCGAGGCGGCCCGCCCGCCCCTGTTCGCCCCCGCCGACCCCTGGCGTGCCATGCGCGAAGAGGTGGCCCAGCAGGCAGAGTGGCTGCCGCAGGCCGGCCTGACCGCCGAGGTAGTGCGACGGCTCGAGGACGAACTCGCCGCCTTGCCGGAGCGTCTACCCACCGGGCCGGGCACGGCGCCGCACCTGATCAGCTTCGATGCCCATCCCGGCAACTTCCTGGTCACCGACTCGGGACGCGCGGTACTCGTCGACCTGGAGAAATGCCGCTACGGCCTGCCAGGGTTCGACCTGGCCCACGCCACGCTCTACACCTCCACTACCTGGGATCCCAATAGCGTCGCCGACCTGACCCTCGAGGAGGTGGCAGGCTTCTACCGCCACTGGCGTCTCATGGGCGGCCCCGCCGTCGACATCGCCACTCTGCTGGCCTGCCGCCGCGCCATGTGGCTGTGGTCCCTGACCTGGTGTGCCAAGTGGCGGGCCCAGCAGGGGCGAGAACGCGACGCCGAGGCAACCGGCGAGGACTGGTCGGCTCAGTTAAGCGACGACGTCCTGGTGGCGCACGTCCGCGACCGGGTCGACCACTACCTGTCCCCGGAGGCGATCGATCGCGTACGAAATGAACTGGATGATCTCAAGGTTGCCCTGGGGGACTGACCCCCTCCCGAATCACTCGACAAGGACTGCTCGAATGCCGATCCGCCCGCTTGCGCTGCTACCCACCCTCGCCCTGATGCTCTCCGCCCCTCTCCAGGCCGCTCCGGACCCTGCCGACTGGGACGCCGTGCTTGAACAGGCCCGCGGCCAGAGCGTCTACTGGTACGCCTGGGCCGGCGAGGAACGAACCAACGACTACATCCAGTGGACGGCTCGCCAGGTCGAGGAGCGTTTCGACATCGATCTGGTGCACGTCAAACTCAGCGACACCGCCGAGGCGGTGTCTCGGGTGCTGGCCGAGAAGCAGGCCGGCAATGACGACCGCGGCAACGTCGACCTGATCTGGATCAACGGCGAGAACTTCGCCACCATGAAGGCCAACGACCTGCTGTTCGGTCCCTGGTCGGAACAGCTGCCGCACTACCCGCTGACCGACCCGGAGAACACGCCGGCGGTCCGCTACGACTGGACAATACCGGTCGACGGCCTCGAGTCGCCCTGGAGCAGTTCTCAGGTGGTCTTCTACTACGATACGGCCCTGGTCGACGCCCACCCGAGCACCATGTCCGAACTGCTCGACTGGGCCCGGGACAACCCGGGCGAGTTCACCTATGCCCGGGTGCCCAATTTCCTGGGCAATGCCTTCATCACCCAGGCGCTGCTGGAGCTGGCCGAGAACACCGACATCCTCTACGAGCCCATGCAGGAAGAGGACTTCGATGCGGTCACGGCCCCCCTGTGGGAGTACCTGGATGAGCTGCACCCCTTGTTGTGGCGCAGCGGTCGCGCCTTCCCGGCCAACAGCTCGGAGCTGCGTCGCCTGATGGGAGACGGCGAGATCAGCATCGCCCTCTCCTTCAGCACCACCGAAGCCTCCGGGGCGATTGCCAACTTCGAACTGCCCGATACGGTGCGCAGCTATGTGCACGACCACGGCATGATCGGCAACATGAGCTTCCTGGCCATTCCCTACAACGCTCAGCACAAGGCCGGCGCCATGGTGGTGGCCAACTTCCTGCTCGGCCCCGAGGCCCAGGCCCACAAGCAGGACCCGGTGGTATGGGGCAGCAACACGGTGCTCTCCCTGCAATCCCTGGACGAGACCGACCGCGCGCGATTCGACGGTATCGACCTGGGCATCGCCACCCTGTCGCCGGACGCGCTCGGCGAGGTCCTGGGGCAGCCACACCCCAGCTGGGTGGATGCCTTGGCCGAGGCCTGGCAGGAACGCTACGTGGGCCGCTGAGCGAGTCTCTTGATGCTCAGACTGGCACCCTGGCTGATCGGCAGCCTGCTGGTAGGGCCCATCCTGGCCGGCCTGGCCATGGCCGTGCTACCGGCCTTCGGCTACCTGCCGGCACTGGGCGGCGAGAGCTTCAGCCTGACGCCCTGGCGTGAGCTGTTCGCCCAGCCGGGCCTGGTGCGCTCGGTGGCGATCAGCCTGGCCAGTGGCCTGGCCACCACGGCGGTCTCGTTGGCGGTGGTGCTGCTCTTTCTCGCCGGAACTTCCGGCAGCCGCCTGGACCACTGGATCCGCCGGCTGATATCGCCGCTGCTGTCGATTCCCCACGCCGCGGCGGCCTTCGGCCTGGCCTTCCTGATCGCCCCCTCGGGGCTGCTGGCGCGCCTGGCCTCGCCGGGAGTGACCGGCTGGGAGCGTCCACCGGATGCGCTGATCGTCCAGGACCCCTGGGGGCTCTCGTTGATGGCGGGGCTGGTGATCAAGGAGATCCCCTTCCTGCTGCTGATGAGCCTGGC
>CAYWBG010000127.1:0-6403 GCA_964456005.1 uncultured Halomonas sp. | reverse complement strand
AACTGCACGGCGATCTTCGCCCGACCCGGCCAGTTGGCATGGGGCGGGTTGCGGCCGTAGCCGATCAGGTCACGAGGGTAGTCCGGAGGGGGGGAGTACATCGTTCAGAGCCCTTTTATTGTATACAACAGACACAATAAAAAGTGCCCAATGAACTTGCAAGCCGAGTTGCTTGGCAGACACCCGGCTCAACCGAGTGCCATCAGCGCCTGGGCCTGAAGGAGGGCGGCATCCAGTGAGTCCACCAGGCGGCAGCCCCGGTAGCCGGGCAGCTCCCTGCCCATACCCACGAGGGCGGCACCGCCGATGATGATCACATCCGGTTCGAGACTTCGATGCTGACGCTCGACTACCGCCTGGACTCGGCGACGCGCCTCGTCACGCTGTTCCGGCAGCCGCAGGTCCGCCACTTCCACCGCCTCGACGGCCAGGCAGCGCCGAGTGGCGCCCAGCTCGTGAAGCATGTCGTCGATCATTCTGGGCCAGCGTCGGCCCGGAGTGATGATCGAGAAGCGACTACCCAACTGCAATGCCGAGATAACCGACGCCTCCAGCATGCCGACCACCGGTACCGGGCTGAACTCGCGCACCGCGGCCATGCCGGGCTCGCCGAAACAGGCGAGCACCACTGCATCCGCGGTTCGCTCACCTGAGGCAAGGTGACGCTCTGCCAGCTCAACCACGGCGGCGCCGGACAAGGCGGCATCACGCCGAGATTCGACATAGGGGACACTTCGATGGGCCGTCTCGGTCACCACCTCTCCCCTGCCATCCAGGAGTTCGCCGGCTCGTCGCGCCATCTGCTCGGTCATCGCGCGGTTGGCATTGCCGTTGAGCAGCAACAGACGCATGACACCTCCTCTTGATGGCCGTTTCATTATCGGCCCTCAGCGTTGTCGAGCCGGAAGCAGGCCGCCCGATGCTGCTCGTCCAGGTTTCGTAGCTCAGGTACCTCCTCGCGGCAGGCCTGCACAGCTCTGGGGCAACGGGCCGCGAAGGCGCACCCCGGGGGCGGCGATGCCATATCCGGCGGCGAGCCGGGTATGGCGCTTAGCCGCTGACCGCGCAGCTCACCGGAGGCTCGGGACTGCATCAACCCCAGGGTATAGGGGTGGCGCGGACAACCGATGATCGCATCGACCGTGCCGGTCTCCACCACTCGTCCGGCATACATGACGGCAATGCGATCGGAGATTTCGTTGGCCACCCCCATATCGTGAGTGACAAAAATCACCGACATGCCCAACTCACGCTGCAGGTCTCGCAATAGAAGCAAGATCTGGATCTGCACCGTCGCGTCCAGGGCCGTGGTCGGCTCATCTGCCAGCAGCAAGCGCGGACGACAGGAAAGCGCCAGGGCGATCATCGCTCGCTGGCTCATGCCACCCGAGAGTTCGTGGGGATAGTTCGACAACCGTCGCTTGGCCGAGGGGATTCGCACCAGTTCGAACAGTTCAAGGGCACGGGCCAGCCCCTCGGTATGGCTCACTCCCTCGTGGCGGCGTACCGTCTCGGCGATCTGGTCGCCGATACGAAATACCGGGTCGAAGGCCAGCATCGGCTCCTGGAAGATCATCGAGGCGATACTTCCCCGATAGCGGGAGAGCTCACCGCGCGACATAGCCAGGATATCCTCTCCCGCCACCCGCACCTGACCGCTGAGCAGGGTGCGCCGTTCGGGCAAGAGTCGCATCAGGCTACGCAGCGTCACGCTCTTCCCAGAGCCGCTCTCCCCCAGAATCGTCAACACCTCTCCACGGGCCAGCGACAGATCAACGCCATTCACCGCCTGCACCTGGCGACCCGGGGTGCGGAAATGCACTTTCAGGTCACGCACCTCGACGAGCGACTCGGCACCGGTCGTCGCTACTGGCGCCTCGCCTTCGGCTAATGTCTCCGGATTCGCGATGGACATCATGTCGAAACCTCCTGATCAAGCCCTTCCTGCTGCCGACCCTGTGCCTGCACCTCGGTGGCCCTTAGACAGGCCGAGGAATGCCCCCCTCCAGGCAAGGCTTCGAGTTCGGGCTCCTGCTCGTGGCAGGCCGCCACCGCCATGGGACAACGCGGGCAGAAGCGGCATCCCGGCGGCAGGTCGATGGGGTTGGGAGGGTCTCCATCCAAGGGCGCCACCTGGGTGCGACGCAGCGGATCCATGGAGGGCATGGCCGACATCAAGGCACGGGTGTAGGGGTGGGCAGGGGCTCGGTAAAGCGCCTCGCTGTCGCCCAACTCGGCCACCCGTCCAAGATACATGACCATCACCCGGTCGCTGATGAAGCGCACCACATTCAGGTCATGGGAGATGAACAGGTAGGTCAGCCCATACTCCTGCTTGAGATCCTCCAGCAGGTTGAGCACCTGTGCCTCCACCGACTTGTCCAGGGCCGAAACGGCCTCGTCGAGAATCAGCAGTCGCGGCTCGAGGGCCAGGGCTCTAGCGATATTGATGCGCTGCCGCTGGCCGCCGGAAAGCTCATGGGGATAGCGGCTGGCGAACTGATCGGGCAACAGGCCGACTTGATCGAGCAGCTTGCGCGCCCGCTGGCGCGACTCGCGCTTACTTAGCCCGTGTACCTGGGGGCCGAAGGCGATGGAGTCCTCCACGCTCATCCGCGGGTTGAGCGAGGCGTAGGAATTCTGGAATACCATTTGCATCTGGCGGCGCATGTCCCGCAGCGACAGCCCGCCCATGACACCCACCGGGTCGCCATCGAAGATCATCTCGCCGGCATCCGGGGTCAACAGGCGCATGAGCAGGCGCGCGGTGGTGGACTTGCCGCAGCCCGACTCGCCGACGATGCCCAGGGTCTCGCCCTTGCGCACCTCCAGGTCGACGCCGTCCACGGCATGCACCTTGCTGGCCGGCTTGCCTGGACCGCCACGCTTGATGAGGAAGTGCTTGCGAAGGCCGCGCACGCTGAGCAGCGGTTGTGCCTTGCCGCCGCGATCTCGGCTGGGCTGATCACTGGGCGATAGGGAGGTAGAGAGAGCAGTCTTCATAACTTGACATCCATCGCGGAGCGCAGTCCGTCGCTGAGCATGTTGAAACAGATCGATACCGTAAAGATCATCGCCCCTGGCAGCACTGTGACCCAGGGGTTCACATATATGGCATCCCGCATGGTGTTGAGCATCAGACCCCACTCAGGCATTGGCGGTCGCGCGCCCAATCCCAGGAAGGAGAGCCCAGAGGCCAGAATCATGCTGACGCTGATCAACGAGGTGGCATAGACGAAGATCGGCCCCAGTACATTGCCCAGCACATGGCGCTGGATGATGATCAGGCTGCGGGCTCCGCTGGCCCGGGCGGCCTCGATGTAATCGACATTGCGCACCTGGGTGGTCACGCTCTCCGCCACCCGGGCGATCGGCGGAATGAACACCACGGTGAGCGAGAACAGCGAGTTGATCAGCCCCGCCCCCAGGGCACCGGCCAGGGCGATCGCCAGCAGCACCGCGGGGAAGGCGTAGAAGACATCGATCACCCGCATGATCACAGTATTGGTACGGCCGCCGACGAAGCCGGCGACGATGCCGATGGCGCTGCCGATGACGAAGGCATTAATCACCGGCATCACGCCGATCAGCAGTGACAGCCGGGCACCGTGAATCAGCCGCGACAGGACATCGCGCCCCAGTTCATCTGAGCCCAGCCAGAAACCAGGGCTGCCGATGGGCTGCAGGCGGCTGAGCATGCTGGTGGCATAGGGATCCGCCGGCGCCACCCAGGGTGCCAGCAGCGCTACCAGCAGGATCGCCAACAGGATCAATCCGGCGATCAGGGCAACCGGATCACGACTCAGCCGGCCGAATACCGAACGCCAGTAACCCTTGGTCGGTGCCGCTGGGGCGGCCTCATGGGCCGCACTTGCGTCGAGCGTACTTGACGACATGACAGACTCCTTTCGGGTATCAACCGCGCTGGATACGTGGATCCAGGCGTGCCTGGGCGAGATCGACGATCAGGTTGAGCGCCACGAAGAACAGCGCAAGGACCAGAATAGTGCCCTGCAGGATCGGCAGGTCGCGCTGGAAGATGGCGTTGTTGAGCAGCAGCCCGGTGCCGGGCCAGGAGAAGACCGTCTCCACCAGGATGGAGCCGCCCAGCAAGTAACCCAGTTGCAGGCCCATCACCGCCAAGGCGGTCGGTGCCACGTTCTTGACCACATGCAGGAAGACATGCCGCTCGGCCAGGCCCTTGGCGCGTAGCGCCTCGACGAACTCGTGCGCCAGGACATCGGCGACCATGGCCCGTACGGTGCGGGTCACCACGCCCATGGGGATCACCGACAGGGTCACTGCCGGCAGAATCAGGTGGCGAAGGTAGGCCCATTCGAAGGCCCAGTCGCTGGAGCTTCCGGGACCGGCCCCCGAGGAGGGTAGCCATCTCAGCTCCACCGAGAAGATGATCACCAGCAGCATGCCCAGCCAGTAGTGGGGAATGCTGACGCCACCCACGGCGAAGCCGGTCACCAGGCGGTCGAGCCAGGACCCCTGGAAGTAGCCGGCGAGGGTGCCGAAGGTACAGCCCAGGGTGAAACCGATCATCGAGGCGGCGATAGCCAGGATCAGGGTATTCTTGAGGGCACTGAAGACCTCGCTGGTGACTGCCCGGCCGTTGGCCGCCGAAAGGCCCAGGTCTCCCTGGACGGCGCGACTTACCCAGAGTGCAAACTGCTCGGGCAGCGGTCGATCGAAGCCATAGGCACGCTGCACCATGGCCACCACTTCGCTGGGAGCATCCGGCGACACCACGGCGTCCATGGGGTCGCCGGGAGAGAGGTGTACCAGGGAGAAGCAGAAGAAGCTCACCGCCAGGGTGATGGGGATCACATAGAGAATCCGCTTGAGGAAATAGTTGTTCATCTCGTCTCCAGGTCGGCGGCGGCGCCCCCACAAGAGAGGACACCGCCTTCACGGCTCACTCCCCGACGGTGACCGGGGTCAGATCCTGGAACCAGTTCTTGGCCTGGACAAAACCCTGGACCCGCGGATGCATGGCACGCGGGCCCACGTCGTGGGCCACCCATAACCAGGCGGCATCATCCACCATGCGAGCATGAAACTCGGCGAGGATGCTGTCCTGCTCTTCCTGATCGAAGGTCATGCGAGCCTTGTCGAGCAGGCGGTCATACTCCGGATCATCCATGTAACCCCAGTTGAAGCCATTGGGTGGCGCCATGCTGGAGTGCATGAATCGATAGAAGGCAGCAAAGGGGTCGAGCCAACCGAAGGTGATATTGGTGGCATGTGCATCGCGACTAGTCTGGTGGTCGGCACCGCGACGCCAGTTGGGAAACAGCGACTCCCAGTCGAGCACCTCGAAGTCGAGCTCGATGCCTACCTCGGCCAGGTTCTGCTGGATATACTCGTTCATGGCCAACGGCTGCATCTGGCCCGAACCGGAGGTCGAGATCAGCACCTTGATTTCCACGGGGTTGTCGGGACCGTAGCCGCTATCGGACAGCAGTCGCCGAGCCTCTTCCGGGTCATGACGTATTTCGAAATCCGGCTCGCCGAACCAGGGGTGGTCAGGTGTCACTGTGCCCACCGCGGGGACCATCAGGCCGCCCAGCAGCGCCTCGAGGCCTTCCCGGTCCACCGCCAGATTGGCCGCCTTTCGCACATTGATGTCCCGCCAGGGGCTGCCCTCGAGCATCGAGAACTGATAGGGCCAGGTATGGGGGTAGGGATTGCTGGTGATGGTCATCCCCTCGGATTCCATGCGCGGTATGGCATCCGGTGCCGGCGTCTCGATCCAGTCCACCTGGCCAGAGAGCAGCGCCGAGGTGCGGGAGCTCGACTCCGGCATGGGAATCAGCTCCAGCTTGTCGAGACGGGGCACCCTGGCTTCATCCCAGTAGTCGGGATTGGGCTCGAGCACCGCGCGCTCTCGGGGGATCAGGCTGGATAGCTTGAAGGGGCCCGTGCCGGAGGGCTGGCGGGCGAACTCGTCCCAATCACCGTCCAGGGCTTCCCACTGGGCGGGGCTGGAGAAGAGCAAAAAGGTCAGCTGGTAGGGAAACCAGGCGTCCGGCTCGCTGGTGGTGAAGCGGATGCTGTGCTCGTCGACCTTCTCGTAGCCGTCCATGGAGGGGATGCGGCCACGCACATTGCCCGCCTGACGCGCATCGAACTGGGGCGAGTCCTCGTCATAGACCTTGTCGAGGTTCCAGATCGCTGCATCGGCGTTCCAATCGCTGCCGTCATGGAAAGTCACGCCCTGGCGCAGCCTGAAGGTCCAGACCCGATTGTCCTCCTCGTCTACTTCCCAGGATTCGGCCAGTCCCGGCGTCAGGCCACTCACCTCGTCGGCCGACGACATGTCCCAATTGATCAGGGCGTCATAGACCGTGTAGCCAAGAAAACGATAACCCTCAAAACCACTATCGGGCTGACC
>CAYWBG010000126.1:0-6460 GCA_964456005.1 uncultured Halomonas sp. | reverse complement strand
CCGGCGAGCCCTGGCGCGACTACGTGCGCGGTTATGTGCAGGCCTTCCTGGCGCGAGCCCGGGCGGGGGAGGTCGACGAGCGGCTGGTCTACCGCAAGCGGCTGCGCCGGCGCCTGGACGACTACCGCCGCAACGTGCCGCCCCACGTACGGGCGGCCAGGCTGGCCGATGCGGAGAACGACCGCCTTGGCCGGCCGCGCCAGTACCAGCACGGCGGCTGGATCCGCTATGTGATGACCCTGGCCGGCCCCGAGCCCCTTGAGGCCCACTTCTCGCCCATCGATACCGACCACTACCTGACCCGCCAGCTCCAGCCGGTGGCGGACGCCATCCTGCCCTTCGTGGGCGATGACTTCGCCACGTTGATCGACCGCCAGCTGGGGCTATTCTGAGCGACGAGGGGTCAGCTGGGGGCAGGGGAGGTCGCGTCGGTTACCGAGTCCGTCGGATGCCGCCCGAACTGCAGCTCGGCCAGGTGGCGATAGAGGGGGCTCGACGCCATCAGCTCGGCGTGGCGACCGGCGGCCACCAGTCGGCCCTCCTCCAGCACCAGCAGGCGGTCGGCGGCCACCACCGTGGCCAGGCGGTGGGCGATCACTAGGCTCGTGCGACCCACCATCAGCCGGTCCAGGGCCTGCTGCACCAGCCGCTCGCTCTCGGCGTCCAGGGCGCTGGTCGCCTCGTCCAGCAGCAGGACGCGGGGATTCTTGAGCAGCGCCCGGGCAATCGCCAGTCGCTGGCGCTGACCGCCGGAGAGCTGCACGCCACCCGGGCCCAGGGGGGTTTCGAAGCCCTGCGGCAGCGCCTCGATAAAGGAAAGGGCGTTGGCGTCTCGGGCCGCCCCGCGCAGCGAGTCCAGGTCGGCGCCGGAGTCGCCATAGCGCAGGTTGTCGGCCACGCTGCCGGTGAACAGCACCGGCTCCTGGGCCACCAGCCCCAGGGCCGAGCGCAGCGCGCCGGGGTCAAGCTCGCGCAGGTCGACGCCGTCGAGGCGCAGAGTGCCGGCGTCGGGGTCATGGAAGCGCAGCAGCAGGGCGAGCAGGGTGCTCTTGCCGGCCCCGGAGGGTCCCACCAGCGCCACCCGCTCGCCAGCATGGATAGTCAGGTCGAAGCCCGCCAGCGCCGGGGTCTCCCGACCCGGGTAGGTGAAGCTCACCCCCTCGAAGCTCAGCTCGCCGGCCAGCGGCTCGGGCAGCGGCACCGGATGGGCCGGGGGCGCGATGGCCGGCCGGGTGTCCAGCAGCTCTAGCAGGCGCTCCGCGGCGCCCGCGGCGCGCTGCACGTCGCCGGCTACCTCGGCCAGGGTCGCCACGGCGCCCGCTGCCAGCACCGCATAGAAGACGAAGGCCGAGAGCTCGCCGGCGGTCATGGTGCCGGCCAGCACTGCCTGGCCGCCCTGCCACAGCATGATGCCCACCGCCGTGAACACCGCCAGCATGGCGATGCCGGTCAGCCAGGCGCGCTGGCGGGTGCGCTCGATGGCGCTGGCGAAGGCCTCCTCGACGCGGCCCGCATAGTCACGCCGGTCTAGCCTCTCGTGGGTGAAGGCCTGGACGGTGCGGATGCCCGTGAGCGCCTCGTCGGCATAGCGGCCGAGTTCCGCCACCCGGTCCTGGCTGGCGCGGGAGAGACGTCGCACCCGCCGTCCGAACCAGAGGATCGGCAGCACCGTGGCGGGAATGCCCAGCAGCACGATGGCCGAGAGCCAGGGCTGGGTCACCAGCATCAGCGCCACGGCGCCGATGAGCATCAGCAGGTTGCGCAGCGCCAGGGAGACCGAGGAGCCGAACAGGCTCTGCAACACGCTGGTATCGGCGGTGAGCCTCGAGGTGATCTCCCCGGCGGCCTGGCCGGGCGCCTGGGCGCTCTCGAAGAAGCCGGGCTCCAGGGTCAGCAGATGGTCGAAGACCCGGCGGCGCAGGTCGGCGGCCAGCCGCTCGCCGATCCAGGTCACCAGGTAGTAGCGCAGCGCCGAGGCCATGGCCAGCACCGCCACCACGGCGAGCATCAGGCTCAGTGTGCGGCCCAGGGCGGCGCTGTCGGCGGCCATGAAACCGCGGTCGATCACCAGGCGCAGCCCCTGGCCGAGCAGCAGCACGCTGCCGGAGGCCACCAGCAGGACTAGGGCGGCCAGAGCCAGGCGCCATCGATAAGGGGCCAGCAGGCCCAGCAGGCGCAGCAGCACGCGCGGGTCGGGGCGTGAACTCATCGCGGATCTCGACAGGCCAGGGAGGGAGATAGCATGTGCCGACGATAGCAGCCCGGGAAGGCCGGTGCATGGCCTGCAGCACGACAGGGCCTGTGGCGCGACACGATGTCGCTTGAAGGAGGAGGGGACAGGCGCCATATTCGATTTCAACGAACTGTGACCCGGAGACCCTCATGTCCGAATCCTTGACCCTTGGCTGTCCGCACTGTGGCGCTATCAACCGTGTCAGCCAGCTGCGTCTGAAAGACGGCCCCAGGTGTGGCAAGTGCAAGCAGGCCTTGTTTACCGGTGAGCCGGTAGAGCTGAATTCCGACAACTTTCGCGCCCTGGTGGAGCGCAGCGAACTGCCGGTGGTGGTGGACTTCTGGGCAGCCTGGTGCGGTCCCTGCAAGATGATGGCGCCGATTTTCGCCGAGGCGGCCCGCGAGTTCGAGCCCCGGCTTCGCTTCGCCAAGCTCGATACCGAGGCGGAGCAGGCCCTGGCCGGACGCTTCGGCATTCGCAGCATTCCCACTCTGATCGTGTTCAGGAGTGGCCGGGAGGTGGCCCGCCAGCCAGGGGTGCTCGAGGGATCCCAGCTGCGTCAGTGGCTGCGCCCGCATCTGGCATCGTCATGAGACAAGAGGTCCAGTCGGGGCTGCCATCCGGGGCGTGGCCGTCGGGCAGTGGCCGGGGGGCCACCACCACGCAGTTGCGTCCCCGCGCCTTGCCGGCGTAGAGCGCCCGGTCGGCGCGCAGCAGGGCAGGGTCGAGCCGCGACTCCCCCGCCTCGATACGGCTGATGCCCACGGTAACGGTCAATGGTGTCTCGTCGTCGAGCATCGGCAGCTTCAACGCGCTGACTCGGTCTCTTAGCCGCTCGGCGATGGTCACCGCGGTGTCGAGGTCGGCAAGGGGCAGGGCGATCACGAACTCCTCGCCGCCATAGCGCCCCAGCACGTCGGACTCTCTCAGCACCGACTGGCAGCAGCCGGCGACCGTGGCGAGCACCAGGTCACCGACGGCATGGCCGTGGCGGTCGTTGAGACGCTTGAAGAGATCCACGTCGACCATGCACAGCGCCAGGGGAGTGCCATCTCGTCGGGCGCGGCGCAGCTCCTGTTCGGCCAGTTCGAAGAAGTGGCGGCGGTTGGCAATGCCGGTCAGGTCGTCGGTGCAAGCTAGCTGGCGCAGCCGCGCCTCCAAGGCTTCGCGCTCCTGGATCTCCTCCTTCAGTCGGCTATTCGACGAGCGCTCCTCCAGCAGCAGGGAAAACTGCTCGTGCTGGAGGCGTTTGATCCGCGTGATGGTCATCCAGCCGAGGAGGTTGACGAACATCAGCAGCAATAGACTGGTCATCACCAGCATCGGCGGCAGGCGGGAGCCGACGAGAGACACCGTCAGGAAGCCCGCTATCAGGTAGGCATTGCCGGCCAGCATCCAGGGCAGGCGGTTGGGCAGGAAAAGATAGAGCGCCATGCTGGCCACTACCAGCGAGGCCACATGAATGCCCTCATCCAGGGGGCGCAGCCATAGGGTCAGTAGCATCGTGGAAAGGCACAGCAGGCAGACCAGGTTGACGGGCAACACCTTGTGGGCCACCGCCGGCTGCCGCCAGACCGCCAGGGCCACTACCAGGCAGGCCGCCACGGTGACCAGACGAATAAAGAGAAGGGTGACAAAGGCGCCACCCGCGCCCAGCACGCTGTAGTCGGCCAGGGCAAAGGCCAGGAACAGCCCGGCAATCAGGCAAAGCGCCAGGCGCAGCTGGCAGGCGTGATACGCGAGTATCGTTCGCTTGAACAGTGCCTCCATTGCCGGGTCCCTGAACTCAGCCTGCCAGTTCAGCAGCCCCGCCTCTTCTACCAGTTGCCGCATGCCAGATCCCTCGGGTGCCCGGCTCGTGACGAGCACAGGCCGCTTTTTTTCGGGTATCCGTTGCATCTTGGTTCGGAATCGGCCGAGGCGCCAGCCCCAGAAGGGAGCTATCCGCTATCGCCTACAGGCTTTGTAAGACGAGGCTTACGCAATTAGATTGGTCTTAATAATCAGTCCATTAGGTTGGTTATTCTCATCCTTTATGGATCAGTTCTTTCCTTTGAGTTGATCTTTCAATTGCTTGGGCACCTGCTTGATGATCAGCCTGTCGGCCGCCTCATCATATTCCACGCTGGACCCCAGAAGATGGGAGTCGAAGCTGATCGACACGCCGCCCGCGCGACCGGTGAAGCGGCGAAACTGGTTGAGGGTCTTCTTGTCCGGGGGAATCTCCGGGGAGAGGCCGTAGTCGGCGTTGCGGATATGATCGAAGAACGCCCTGGGCTGCTGCTCGTCGAGTACCTCCGAGAGCGCCTCCAGCGTCATCGGCTCGCCGCGGCTGGCCTGGTCGCTGGCGTAGTCGATCAGCGCCTCGGTCTTCTCGCGGCTGGCCGCTTCGGGCAGGTCCTCCTTCTCGACGTACTCGCTGAAGGCCTTGAGCAGGGTGCGGGTCTCGCCCGGGGCGTCCACCCCCTCTGCGGCGCCGAGCAGGTCGGCGAAGGCCTCGGCCAGCGCCTTGCCGCCGCGATCCCGGGTCCAGGAGAGGTATTGGCGCGAGTCGCCGGCCTGCCACTGGGCGAGGTCGATGCGCGCCGCCAGGCTCATCTGTGCCAGGTTGAGTTGACGAGCCGGCACCACTGCCAGGTGTTCATCTACCGCGAAGCCCTCGCGATGATGCAGCAGGGCCAGGGTGAGGAAACGGGCATCGCCGAAGCGGGTATCGAGGAACAGCAACTCTCCGCCCAGCGAAAGGTGCGCCCCCACCAGGCGGGCCATGCGCTCGGCGATCGCTCGGGTGAAGGCCACGAAATCACCACGCTCGGCCAGATACTCGGCGAGGTCACCGGCCAGCGGCGAGACCGGCTCGCTGTGCTCCTCGTTGCCCTGGTCGTCCCCCTCGGTGTCCCGAAAGTGTCCCCACGCCTTGGTCTTGGCGTGGTAAGCCTTGTTGAGTCCTTCGAGAAGGGCGTCCAGAGAGGCATCGGGCGCCAGCACCCGTGCAGCGGGCTCCAGCCGTGGCGGCTGGTCACCCGCGGGTCCTTCGAGGCGGTGGACAATGGCATTGAGGATCGGCATGGGGCCTCCCGCGGTGATGGACGAGGGCGGCGATGATACCTGCCAGGCGCCTCCCGGGGGTAGTCGAGAGGCGTCAGGGGCCGGACGCCTCCAGAGAGACTGTCATGGAGCCGGCCAGGATCAGCGCTATCAGCTCGGCCTGACGGTGGGTGTCGGTCTTCTGGAAGAGGTTGCGTAGGTGGAAGGCGACCGTGGTGGTGGTGATGCCCACCTGGGTGGCGATCTCCTCGGTGCGCAGCCCCTCTGCCAGGGCCAGGGCAATGCGTGCCTCGGAGGGAGTCAGGCCGAAGAGGCGAGCGACCACCTGCTGGGGGACACGAGCGCGCTGCTCGGGATCCGAGAGCAGCACCACGGCAGCCGGCAGCCGGTCGTCCCCGGGCTGGGTATCAAGCCGGCAGGCCATTACCAGCAGGTCTCGCCTCTCCCCCGGGCGGCTCAGGCGCAGGCAGGCTACCTCCTCATGTTGATCCGCCGTGGTATCCAGCACCGAGCGTATCGTGTGCCGCAGGTGCTGGGCCTGGAGCGGGCGAGTCGCGGTCAGGCTCTCGCCCAGCTGAAGCCCGTTCTCCTCCCGGGACAGCGTCCTGGCGGCACGATTGGCGAAGATCACCCGGCCCTGCTGGTCGAGCAGGAGGATTCCCGGGGCCACCAGGTCCAGGGCCCGAGTCATGCCCTCGAAGGCACGGCTGGAGGCCTCGCGTTGCAGCCCGGCCATGGCCAGGCGCAGCTCCTCGACCTCTCGAGTCGTCTTGGCGCGGATTCGACGCACCTGTCGCAGCCGCGCGTCGACGGTGGCCAACAGCAGGTCGAAGTCGATGGGCTTGACCAGATAGTCGTCGGCGCCCAGGCGCTTGCCGTCCACCACCTCGCGAGGATCACTCAGGGCGGTCAGGAAGACGAAGGGGGTGTCGGCGAGGTCGGGGCGTGACCGGCGGATTTCGTCCAGCACCTCGTAGCCGTTGCATCCGGGCATGTTGATGTCGCAGAGGATCAGGTCGGGGGCCACCGTGTTGAGCTGGCGCAGCGTCTCGTCGCCGTCGGCGGCTTCGATCACGCCGTAACCGGCCTCGCGCAGTTCGTCGCAGATATCCATGCGCAGCGACTCCTGATCCTCGGCGCAGAGCACGAGGTCGCGCCAAGTGTCCCTGTCAGCTTGAA
>CAYWBG010000125.1:0-6476 GCA_964456005.1 uncultured Halomonas sp. | reverse complement strand
AGCAGCTCGTTGACGTGGGCCTCGAGGCGGTCGGAGCGACCGTAGCGCTCCAGGTCACCGAGCATGTCGCGGATCAGCGGCTCCACGTCGGCATCGACAAGCAACGCCGGCAGCTGGCGTACCAGCAGCGTTTCGGGGCCTGCCACATCGAGCTCAACGCCGAAACGGGAGAAGGCCTCGCGCTCGGCCTCAGCGGTAGCCACCTCGGCGGGGCTGGCGGCCAGAGACACGGGAACCAGTAGCGGCTGAGCCTCAAGCCTGCCGCCATGCACCTGGGTCTTCATGCGCTCATAGACGATGCGCTCATGAGCGGCGTGCATGTCCACCAGAATCAGACCTCGCTCGCTCTGCGCCAGGATGAAGACGCCATGAAGCTGGGCGATGGCGAAGCCCAGCGGCGGCGCCTGGGTGTCGTCGGCCTCGGGAAGCGGCGAAGCGCCCCCCACCCCGATGGCATCGACTGCCGGCGCCGCCGGCTGGGGTGTCAGGAGGCTCTCTTCGTGTTCCGGATGCAGACTGCGATACCCCTCCATAAAGGCCCGTACCCGATCGGGCGTCACCTTGCCGCCCTCGTCATTGCGGCCCGGCAACGACATGGGCTGCTGCTGCCAGCGAGGAGCATTTTCCGCCACTTGCGAATCGAGAGGCGCCTTCAGGGCCGAGGCACCCTCGATGGAAGACGCATCGTCCACCTCTTGCGAATGGCCGGCCCCCGGATGGCCAGCCCTGGCGTCCCCCAGCGCTCGGTGCAGGCTGGAGAAGAGGAAGTCATGGACCATGCGACCGTCACGGAAGCGGACCTCATGCTTGGTAGGGTGGACGTTGACGTCCACCACCAAGGGGTCCACCTCCAGATAGAGCACAAATACCGGCTGGCGGCCGTGGAACAGTACATCGCGATAGGCCTGCCGGATCGCGTGGGCCACCAGGCGGTCGCGCACCACTCGGCCATTGACGAAGAAGTACTGCTGGTCGGCCTGTGCACGCGAGTGGGTGGGCAGGCCGACCCAGCCCCACAGCCGCAGGCCCGCGGCGTCGAGGTCCAGGTGCAGGGCATTATCCAGAAAACCCTTGCCTAATAATGCGGCAATGCGACGCTCGCGGCTGGCCTGATCACTGCCGGGGCGCAGCTGATGGACGGTCTTCTGGTTATGGCGCAGCACCCAGCCGATATCGAAGCGCGAGAGGGCCTGACGGCGAAAGGCTTCCTCTACGTGACCAAACTCGGTCTTCTCGGTGCGCAAAAACTTGCGCCGTGCCGGCGTATTGAAGAAGAGGTCACGGACCGTCACCGAAGTGCCGCGAGGGTGCGGCGCCGGGGAGACACGGGGCTCCATCTGGCGGCCCTCGGCCACTACCCGCCAGCCGGCGGTGGGGTCTTCCGCGGCGTTGGAGACCAGCTCTAGACGCGACACGGAGCTGATCGACGCCAGCGCCTCACCGCGAAAGCCAAGGCTCGCCACGCCCTCGAGCTCTTCAAGGGAGACGATCTTGCTGGTGGCGTGGCGCGAGAGTGCCAGCGGCAGGTCCTGCTGGTCGATGCCGCCGCCGTCGTCACGCACCCGTATCAAGCGGGCCCCGCCCGCCTCGAGCTCTACCTCGATGCGTTGGCTGCCGGCGTCGATGGCGTTCTCGACCAGTTCCTTGACCACTGAGGCGGGGCGCTCCACCACCTCCCCAGCGGCAATCTGGTTGGCCAGTCTCGGGTCGAGGACCTGAATGCGGCGCTGTTCTGACATATTTCTCCACATAAGCTGGAAGCAGTAAGGTGGAAGAGAACCATAAAACCTCCTCGTTCGGCTTCAAGGGGGGTCTTCAAGCGTCTCGCTTCCAGCCGCGAAAGCGGCGCTCTTCCAGCTCAAGAGCGGGGTATACGCAGCACCTGTCCCACGCGGATCACGTCGCCATTGAGCTCGTTGGCCTGCTTGAGACGCGATGTCGGGACATTATGGCGCGCGGCAATCTCCGAGAGAGTGTCGCCGGGCTGGATACGGTACTGGTTGCCCGTGGTGCTGCGGTTGTTGTCTCGCTGCCAAGCCAGCAGGCTGGCCGGCGGCGGGTGGCGCCGAAAATGGTCCTGCAGGCCGGAAAAGATCGCCCTTGCCAGGCCCTGCTGATGGGAGGGATCACGAAGCCGGCGCTCCTCCTCCGGGTTGGAGATGAAACCGGCCTCGATCAGTAGCGAGGGGATATCCGGCGACTTGAGCACCCGGAATCCGGCCTGCTCGACCCGGTTGCGATGCAGCCGGTTGACGCGACCCAACTGGTCGAGGACCTGCCCGCCGATGGAGAGCGAGTCGTTCAGGGTGGCGGTCATGGTCAGGTCGAGCAGCACGCCGCGCAGCACTTCGTCCTTGTCGCGAAGGGAGAGGTTGCCGTCCACGCCGCCGATCAGGTCGGAACGGTTCTCGCTTTCGGCCAACCACTGGGCGGTTTCGGAGGTGGCGCCCCGCTGCGAAAGCGCATAGACCGAGCTGCCGTTAGGGCGCGGGCTGGTGAAGGCATCGGCATGGATGGAGACGAAGAAATCGGCCTTCTGCTCCCGTGCGATCTGGGTACGCTGACGCAGCCCGACGTAGTAATCGCCGTCGCGAATCATCACCGCGCGAAAACCCTCGGCCTCCTCCACCAACCGCTGCAGACGGCGGGAGATCTCCATGACCACATCCTTCTCTCGGGTACCACCGGGGCCGATGGCGCCGGGGTCCTCTCCACCGTGCCCAGGATCAATGGCGATGATGATGTCGCGCCGGGGATGCGGCTGAGCCTGCTGCAGCGCGACCGCTGGCTCGGGTGCGATCTCACCGCCACCGGAGCCGGCCTCCGCCCGGGCGCGGGAGGCGGCAATTTCCTGCTCGCGGATCATTGCTTCGATGGGGTCGATGGGGTCCTGCACGGCGCTCTCCCCGGGATACTCCAGGTCCACCACCAGACGATGGCCATACTGATCGTTGGGTTCCAGGGTGAAGTGGCGTGGGGCCACCTCTCGCTCCAGTTCCAGCACCACACGGAGTCCACTGCCGTCACGTACACCGGTGCGTATGCGGCTGATGGCGCTGCCGGTTAGGTCGAGCTCGTCCACCTGGGTTGCCATGCGGCTGTCGTCCATGTCGATGACCAGCCGCCGCGGGTCGTCGAGGCCAAAGACACTGGCACGGGTCGGGGCGCTGAGGTCGAAGACCAGTCGGGCGTGATCCGGTGCCGCCCACAGACGGACATTCTCCACCTCGCCGGCATGGAGGCCCTTCAGGGGAAGCAGCAGCAGTGCGGCCAGCAGACCGCGCGTGATCAGACGGTGAATCATGGCGTCGATTCGTCCTCCGCGGCTGAAATGTCAGACCGCCAGGCAGCCAGTACGGGCATCGCCGCCAGCATTGTCAGAACCTTCTCGCCACGGGCACTGCAGGCGACAAGCCGCGCCTCGCGCCCCACTCCGGCCAGGGTGAGGGTGATGCGCAGATCAGGCTCGGGCAGCCAGCCCTCGCCCCGCCTCGGCCATTCGATGAGGCACAAGGCGTCCTCGGCAAGCAGATCGCGTCCACCGATGAACTCAAGCTCCTCAGGATCACCCAGGCGATAGAGATCGAAGTGATGGATAAGCACGTCGTCCAGTTCATAGGGCTCCACCAGGGTATAGGTAGGGCTCTTCACCGCGCCGCGATGGCCATGGGCCCTGAGAATCCCGCGAGCCAGGGTGGTCTTGCCGGCCCCGAGCTCCCCCTCGAGGTAAACACGCCCACGCCCTTCCAGAGCCCTCCCCAGGCACTCACCCAGGGCGACCTGGCGGTCTTCGTCATCGAGTCGCAGCAGCATCGTCCGTGCCCATCGTCGGGTTGACCAGAATTCGCGCATAGGATGCCAGATCACCGGCCAGCAGACCACGCTCGCCGGCGTCCCTGGCGGCCAGATCCGCCGCCCGGGCATGCAGCACCACGCCCAGCCGGGCGGCGGTCTCCAGTGAGAGCCCCTGAGCAAGCAGGCCGCCCAGCATACCGGAGAGTGCGTCGCCCATGCCGCCGCTGGCCATGCCGGGATTGCCGAAGGGGCAAACCGCGAGGCCCGAAGGGCCCGCCACCAGGGTGCCCGCCCCCTTGAGGATGACCACGCCACCCCAGCGTTCCCGCAGAGCCAGGGCCGCCGCAGGACGGTCCGCCTCAACCTCGTCAGCCGAACAACCGAGCAGCCGGGCGGCCTCGCCGGGATGAGGCGTGAGAACCCAGTCGTCGCGGTGCGTTTCACTCGCCACCAGCAGGTTGAGGCCGTCGGCATCGACGACCAGGGGCTTGCCGGCAGCGAGCGCCGCCTGCAACACTCCCTGGCCCCAGCTGCCCTGCCCCAGGCCCGGCCCCACTACCACCACATCGGCATGGCCCGGCAATTCGCCCAGGTCCGGGGCGCCACGCACCCCGTAGGCCATCACTTCGGGGCGGCGCAACAGGCTGGCCACGACGTGCTCCGGTGCCGTGGCCAGGCTGACCTTGCCGGCCCCTGTCCGGGCACAGGCCTCGGCGGCGAGCAGGGCTGCACCGCCGAAGCCCGGCGCTCCACCCAGCACCAGGGCGTGGCCGCAGTCACCCTTGTGGGTCGTGCGCGCTCGCGGCGGCAGCCAGATGGGAATCAGCCGTTCGTCAAGCAGCTCTGCCGCCGGCAGGATATCCGTCTCGGCCCCGGCGTCCACCTCGAGATGCCGAAAATGCAGCTCACCGACGTGGTCCGCCGCCGCGCCGGTATGCAGCCCCAGCTTGTCACCGATAAAGGTGACCGTCGCCGCCGCACGCACCGCCTCGCCCAGCACCGCGCCGGTATCGGCGTGCAGTCCGGAAGGAATGTCGACGGCGAGCACCGGCCGGCCAGAGGCATTCACGGCCGCAATGGCGTCACGGAAGTCGCCGCGAACCTCGCCCGAGAGCCCCGTGCCGAGCAGGGCATCGACCAGCAACTCGCCGCTTAAGGCCATGCCCGACGCCCAGGGCTCGGCATCTACGCCGGCGGCCGTCGCCATGTCGGCGGCCCGGCGGGCGTCGCCGCTGAGGTCATCGACTCCCTTGAGCAGGATCCGTTGCACGGCCAGCCCCTCCGCAGCGGCCATGGCCGCCAGCACATGGCCATCGCCGCCGTTATTGCCGGCACCGCAGAGCACCGTCAGCGAGCGAGCGGTCGGCCAGTGGCGGCGAAGTACCTGCCAGGCGGCGGCGCTGGCACGCTGCATCAGGGCAAAGCCGTCGATCCCGCTGGCGATGGTGCGGCGATCGAGCTCACCCACCTGCTCCGCGCGGTAGAGGGGGCGCAGCGTCGGCGCTTGATGGGCTCGGACGTCGGTCATGCGGTGTCTCCCTGTACGCAATGCTTTACCATAGGAGTGTAAAGCCTTCGCGGCCCACGCCAAGTGATGTGGGCCCCCTGCATGGTGTTTTCGCGTTCATGTCCCCATCGTCTGCCCTTGCCGACGCCCCCGACCTTCACCACCTGGCTTCACTGATCAAAGCCTGGGGACGCGAGCTCGGCTTCCAGCAACTCGGCATCACCGACGTCGACCTGGCCGAGGATGAGGTGCGCCTGCAGCGCTGGCTGGATGCCGGCCACCATGGCGAGATGAGCTTCATGGCCAAGCATGGCACCAAGCGCACGCGCCCGGCAGAGCTGGTCCCCGGTACGGTGCGGGTGATCAGCGTGCGCCTCGACTACCTGCCCGCCGAGGTCGAGACCACCAAGGTGCTGGGCCAGCCCGAGCGCGCCTATGTGTCCCGCTACGCGACCGGCCGCGACTATCACAAGCTGATGCGCAAGCGCCTGGCCACTCTGGCGACGTGGATCGAGGCCGAGGTGGGCTCAACCGGCTATCGCGCCTTCGTCGACTCCGCGCCGGTGATGGAGCGAGCCCTGGCACGCAAGGCCGGACTGGGCTGGTTCGGCAAGAACGCCATGCTGCTCAACCCCAAGGCCGGCTCCCTGTTCTTCCTAGGCGAGCTCTATACCGACCTGCCTCTGCCGGTGGACGCTCCCTTCGAGGGCGACCACTGCGGCAGCTGCAGCGCTTGCCGCACGGCCTGCCCCACCGGCGCCATCGTCGAAGACCGGGTAGTCGATTCCCGGGCCTGCATCTCGTATCTCACCATCGAGCTATTCGGGGCCATTCCTGAGCATTACCGGGCGGCCATGGGCAACCGGGTGTTCGGCTGCGACGATTGCCAACTGGTATGCCCCTTCACCCGCTTCACCCGCGTGACCCGGGAGGCCGACTTCGCCCCACGCCATGACCTGGACCGGGCCAGCCTGGTCTCACTGTTCTCCTGGGGCGAGGAAGAGTTCCTGGAGAAGACCGCCGGCAGCCCGATCCGCCGCATCGGCTACGAGCGCTGGCTGCGCAACCTCGCCGTAGGACTCGGCAACGCCCCCTGGAGCGAGGCCGTAGAATCCGCACTCCGGGCGCGTCTGCCCTACCCCTCCGACCTGGTGCGTGAACACGTGCGCTGGGC
>CAYWBG010000124.1:0-6587 GCA_964456005.1 uncultured Halomonas sp. | reverse complement strand
CGGCGAAGTGCAGCGAGCGGGTCTGGGCCACCAGGTCCACGGTGATGCCGATGCGCGCCAGCATGCTGACCACCGCCTGGCAGATCTGCTCATCGTTGACGTAGCGGTCGTTGGGGCACTGCAGGGTGACGCGGAAACCGTCGCCATAGCCCGCCTCGGCCATCAGCTCGTTGGCACGGGTCATATCCGTGGGCAACACCTGATCGAGCTCTCCCGAGTAGCCGTTGACGAAGGGCGGCGCGATCATGCCGGCAGGCTGGGCGTTGCCGCGCATCACCGCGGTATGGATGGTAGTGGCATCCACGGCGAGATTGATCGCCTCGCGAACGCGGCGGTCGGCGAAGGGGTTGTCGTCGGTATCGGCGGTGCGCAGTTCCATGGATCCCAGGTCCATACCCAGGAAGATGGTGCGGTTCTCGGCGCCCTGCTCGTTCTTGATGCCCGGCGCGTTACCCATGCGCTCGATGTCCTGCACCGGCGTCTCCTGCAGGAAGTCCACCTCGCCCGAGAGCAGCGCCGCCACCCGGGTGGCCGCCGACTCAATGGGGGTGAAGATCAGGGTTTTGATCTCCATTGGATAATGGTCGATCCCCCAGTAGTCATCGTTGCGCTCAAAGACGGTTCGCACGTCCTGCTCTCGGCTCACGACCCGGAAGGGGCCGGTGCCGTTGGCATTGCGCACGGCATAGGTCTCCTCGCCGGCGGCGTAGTTCTGGGGCTCCTCGACACCATGCTCCTCGGCCCATTCACGGCTCATGATGAACAGGTTGGTGAGGTTGTTGGGCAGCAGCGGATTGGGGTCGTGGGTCTCGACATGTACCGTATAGTCGTCGGCGGCGCGAACCTCGCTGATGGAGGTCAGCAGGCCACGCATGTCGGCGTACTCATGGCGCGCGCGGTTCAGCGAGAAGACCACGTCATCGGCGGTCAACGCCTGGCCCTCATGAAAGCTCACCCCTTCGCGGATATTGAACACCCAGACCTTGGGGTCATCCTCGTGGACATGCCAGTCGGTGGCCAGGCCCGGCTGATACTCCACGTCCATGTCCTGGTAGATGAGGGTGTCAAAGACCTGGTGGTTGACCGAGTGGGTCGGCCCCTCGTTCTGGGAGTGGGGGTCGAGGGTCAGGCTGTCCGCAGAGCGAGTCCAGCGCAGGGCGTCGGCGTGAGCGGCGGAGGCCACCATGGCAGCGGCCACGGCGCTGGCGAGAAGGGTTTTCCGGAGCATCTTGTTGTTCCTCGTTCCTGTGTTGTATGGGCACAAGCCCTTTTGGCTTTCTCCCATAACGTAGACAAGAAGGGAAGGGACAGGCCGTCAACACTTTCATCGCTGAGTTGACTGTGTGGTCAGCGGGGGCCACTCACCGAGATGCGCCTGATGCCACCAGTGCTGCCACCCGCCGGTGCCATGACACCGATCCGCACACGCGCCGGGCGGTCGTCGTCCGACACTATTCTCAAGTGGACGCGCTACTTTTTCTCGGCCAGATGCTGCAGGGTCCCCTTGAGTTCGCCCAGCAGACTGCGCGTCAGATCGACGCTGCTGGTGACTTCGCGGGCCGCGCTGGATGAGCTCTCGGCCAGCCGACGCACCTCTTGGGCGACGACGGCAAACCCTCGACCGGCCTCTCCTGCCCTGGCCGCCTCGATGGCCGCATTCAGCGACAGCAGATTGGTTTGACTGGCGATACCTTCGATGGAGGCCACCAGGGCACTGATCTGCTGGCTCGCCTCGTCGACCTTGCTCATCTTCTCGTCCATCTCGCGGCGTAGCTCGACGTCGGCGGTGACATCGCGAAAGAAGGCAGTGTAGTGGGTTTCCGCACCCAGCTTGACCTTGGAGAGGGTGACGCTGCCCCAGCAAGTTTCACCATCCTTGCGGGGTATGGGCACTTCGGTGACGATGCCGACAAGCTTGTTCTGGCCCCCGCCGCGATTGGCTTCCACATAGCCGTCGTGGTGCGCCCGGATCGCCTCAGGCACCAGCATCTTGACGTTCTGGCCCAGCACCTCGTCGCGATCATACCCCCACAGCTTCTCCGCCGCGCCGTTAAAAAAAGTCACGCAATTCCGGTTATCGATGCTGACGACGGCGTCGAGCGCCTGCTCCAGGGTCTGGTTGAGCCGCTCCTGAAGCTCGCGCTGAGCGGTGATGTCCTTGGCGAAGGCGGTGTAGCAGAGCTCGCCATCAACGTTAACCTCGGAGAGGGAGAGGTTGACCCATACCGCGTCGCCATTGCGGCGGCGCATCTCCACATCCCGGCTGCTACCGACGATACGATTCTGCCTGGTGCGGCGGTGTCGATCGATAAACCCGTCGTGGTGACCGCGCTGCTCTTCCGGAACCAGCACCTTGACGTTCTGGCCCAGCACCTGCTCGCGACGGTAACCCCAGAGCCGCTCGGCCGCATCATTGAAGAAGACGATGCGATTGTCGGCATCGATGGTCACCACGCCATCCAGAGCCTGTTCCAGAGCCTGCTCGGCATGACTGGATGCCGGCGGATCAATGGGACGCACCGTGGCCAGGTAGCCCTTTTGGTAACGTCCAAGCGTCACCCCGGCGAAAAAGGGCCGCCCCCGGGAATCCATCGCCTGAAGCCGCTGCTCACTCGCCAGTTGATCGAGCGCCAGATCAGGGAATAGCGCCCAGCAATCACCGGCGTTCAGGGCTTCAACGCCCCAGCAGCTATGGGCCGCCGCGTTGCTGGCGATGAGTCGTCCCTGCTCATCGAACTGCAGCATGGCAATCGGCGACGCATCGAAGAGGGCCTGGAAGGTATCCGCGTGCGAGGCGTCAGGGCCAGCCGCCACCGTGGGGGAAAAAGCAACACTGAGTCGCTGCAGCAGGGAAAACATCGACGGCCTCGCACGAATGAATTTTCTGAAGCATATCGATACAAAACATGTACATCAATAACTGAATGAACAAGATTGCATCGGAGGCGGCCTGCCACCCCTCGGAGAACAACTGCGGAAGAGCCTCACCGACGCCAACCTGCCCTGCGGGAAGCACCCCCCCTATCGCCGATCAACACTCAATGGCGTTGAGAGCGAGCCCGCCCTTGGAGGTCTCCTTGTACTTGGACTGCATGTCGGCGCCGGTGTCGCGCATGGTGCGGATCACCTTGTCCAGGGAGATGAAGTGCTCACCGTCCCCGCGCAGTGCCATCTGGGCGGCATTGATCGCCTTCACCGAGGCGATGGCATTGCGCTCGATACACGGCACCTGCACCAGGCCACCCACCGGGTCGCAGGTCAGCCCCAGGTTGTGCTCCAGGCCGATCTCGGCGGCGTTCTCCACCTGGCCCACACTGCCGCCCATCACCTCGGTGAGACCGGCGGCGGCCATGGCACAGGCCGAGCCCACCTCGCCCTGGCAGCCCACCTCGGCGCCGGAGATGGAAGCGTTCTTCTTGCACAGGATGCCCACGGCGCCGGCCGCCAGCAGGAAGTCCACCACGTCGGACTCGCTGGCCCCCGGCTGGAACTGCATGTAGTAGTGCAGCACCGCGGGGATGATGCCCGCCGCGCCGTTGGTGGGGGCGGTGACCATGCGCCCGCCGGCGGCGTTCTCCTCGTTGACCGCCAGGGCGTAGAGGTTGACCCAGTCCATGGCCGACATGGTCGAGGCGATCAGCGAGTGGTCGTCGGTGCTGGCCAGCATCCGCCCATGCAGCGAGCGGGCACGGCGGCGGACATTGAGGCCACCGGGCAGCACCCCTTCGGCCTCCAGTCCCTTGGCCACGCAGGCCTGCATGGCCTGCCAGATCGTACAGAGCTGCGCCCGTATGTCTTCCTCGCTGCGCCATACTTTCTCGTTTTCCAGCATCAGTTCACTGATGCGCAGGCCGCTTTCCCGACACATGCGCATCAGATCGTCACCGGTCTGGAAATTGTAGGGGAGCCGTGAGGCGTCGGCGTCGACGTCCCCCTCGGCCGCCTGGGCCTCGTCGATAACGAAACCGCCACCCACCGAGTAGTAGGTATTCCGGTAGAGCGCGCCGCCGTGGCCATGGGCGATCAGGCGCATGGCGTTGGGGTGGTGGGGCAGGCTGTCGGAGTGGAGCTGCATGTCGCGCTCCCAAAGAAAGGGCAGGCTGTGACGGCCGTCGAGGCGTATGGCGCTACTCTCCAGCAGCTCCTCGATCAGCGGGCCGATGATGTCTGGATCGATACGATCCGGCCGCTCGCCCATCAGCCCCATGATCACGGCGCGGTCGGTGCCGTGGCCGATGCCGGTGGCGGAGAGCGAACCGAACAGCTGGACCTCGAGGCGCGCCACGCGCTCTAACAGTTCTTGCTTCTTGAGTTCGCCAACGAAGTCGAAGGCGGCCTGCATGGGGCCCACGGTGTGTGAGCTCGATGGGCCGACGCCGACCTTGAAGAGGTCGAAGACGCTGATTGGCATGGTGGTTTACCTCGAAATAAGAAGGTTGGGCTATTCGCGCCGTGCCGTCACCCTTCCGTGGGAGCAGTCTTCAGATCGCGAATGGAGGCCGAAGGCCTCTCTGGAGATAACCCCAGACCCCAGGACCTCTGCCTGCGCCATTCGCGCAATGAATTGCGCTCCCACAGGAAATGCCACGCCTTGACACGATGAGCCAAACGGTTGTCGTTGTGATATTCAGCGGTCGAAGACCACGGTGCGCCTGGCGTGGAGGAAGACGCGGCGCTCCACGTGTAGGGCCACGGCCCGGGCCAGGGTGAGGCACTCGACGTCGCGCCCCTTGGCCACCAGGTCCTCCGGGTAGTCGGCGTGGCTGACCGGCTCGACTCCCTGGCTGATGATCGGGCCCTCGTCGAGGTCATCGTTGATGTAGTGGGCCGTCGCGCCGACCAGCTTCACGCCCTTGTCATAGGCCTGATGGTAGGGCTTGGCGCCCTTGAAACCCGGCAGCAGGGAGTGGTGGATATTGATAGCGCGGCCGTTGAGCTTCTCGCACATCTCGCTCGACAGCACCTGCATGTAGCGGGCCAGTATCACCAGCTCGGCGCCGCTCGCCTGGACCACCTCCCAGACTTGGGCCTCCTGCTCGGACTTGGTCTCGGCCGTGATCGGGAAGTGGTGATAGGGAATGCCGTGCCACTCCGCCAGCGTCGCCAGGTCCGGGTGATTGGAGACAATGGCGCGGATATCGATGGGCAGCTGGCCGATCCGGTGGCGGTAGAGCAGGTCGTTCAAGCAGTGATCGGCCTTGGAGACCATGATCACCACCGGCATGCGAGTGCCCGGGGCGGTCAGCTCGAAGCTCATGTCGAACTCGGCGGCGCGCTCGGTGAAGCCGGCCTCGAAGGCCGCGGCGTCGAAGTTCTCGGCCTCGGGGCGGAACTCGGTGCGGATAAAGAAGCCGCCGCTCTGCCGGTCATCAAAGGAGTGCTGCTCGGTGATGTAGCAGCGGCTTTCCTTTAGAAAGCGCGTCACCACGTCCACGGTACCCAGGCGGCTCGCGCACTGGGCCGCCAGGATCCAGAGATTGTTGTTGTCTTGCATGTCGTGTCTCTCCCCGAAACGGGGCCGGCGGCCGCCGGCCCCATGGCCATCAGGCCTCGACGCCGATGGCGTACTCCGCGCCGGCGTCCAGAATCCAGCGATAGCAGTAGTCGGCGAAACTGCGCCGCAGCACCAGTTCCCAGCGCTCTTGCGTGGGGCGTCGCAGTATCAGGGTCGCCTTGGCGAACACCGTGGTGACGCCCTTGCCCACCGGGAAGGCCTCCGGATGGACGTCGTAGGGCGTCGATTTCATCAGCAGTTCGCGAGCCTTCTCCCCCTCCAGCTCGATCAGGGTCTGGCCGCCACTGACGTTGACGATGGCGTAGTGGGCGTCGCCCAGGGCCTCGCGTAGCTTGCTCTCCAGGGCGAACTCCTCGCCGCCGGGGACGATCAGCAGCCACTCGTCGGGCGACAGCCACTGGATCGAGCGCTGGCCACCCTCATCCCGGGTCAGGCCATTCGGGCGGCCCGGCAGGCCGAAGCCGAGCACCCGGTGCACCGCCTCGTCGAGGACGATGGCGCCGCCGCGCAGGATCAGGTGGCCGAGCATGGCGCGCTCACGCAGCACCACGCGGCTCTTCTGGCTGACGCTCGGGCGGCCGCTGTTCCGGTAGGACCAGGCCAGCGGAGACTCTGCCGCCACCGCCGCCTCGGGGTGCGTCTCGAAGGTCCTGACGTTCTGGGCAACCGAATTAGACATGCTGGCGCTCCCCCTTGGGATCATAGAAGACATTGCTGACGATCTCGGCCTCATGCACCTGGCCATCGACCATGGGCAGGTAGACCGTCTCACCCATCCGGTTATGTCCGCCCTTGACCACCGCCAGGGCAATGCCGTGACCGAGAATGGCGCTGTAGTAGCTGGAGGTCACGTGGCCCACCATGGGCATGGGGATGGGGTGGTCCGGGTCGAGGACGATCTGGGCGCCCTCTTCCAGCACCACCTTCGGATCCCTGGGCCTGAGGCCCACGAACTGCTTGCGATCGACGCGACGCGTGTCGGAACGCGACAGGGCGCGCTTGCCGATCCAGGGAAACGGCTTGTCGTAGCCGATGGCCCACTGCATCCCCAGGTCCTCCGGGGTCACCGAGC
>CAYWBG010000123.1:0-6608 GCA_964456005.1 uncultured Halomonas sp. | reverse complement strand
CCCGACGTGCTGGATCCGGCGCTGATGCGCCCGGGTCGCTTCGACCGCCAGGTGGTGGTGCCGCTGCCCGACATCCGCGGCCGTGAGCATATCCTCAATGTGCACCTGCGCAAGGTGCCGTTGGCTGACGACGTCAAGCCGACCCTGATTGCTCGCGGCACCCCGGGCTTCTCCGGCGCCGACCTGGCCAACCTGGTCAATGAGGCCGCGCTGTTCGCGGCGCGCCGCAACAAGCGGCTGGTGGGCATGGATGAGCTGGAGCTTGCCAAGGACAAGATCATGATGGGCGCCGAGCGCCGCTCCATGGTCATGACCGAAAAGGAAAAGCTCAACACCGCCTATCACGAGTCGGGTCACGCCATCATCGGCCTGGTGATGCCGGAGCATGACCCGGTCTACAAGGTGACGATCATTCCGCGGGGCCGAGCGCTGGGCGTGACCATGTTCCTGCCCGAGCAGGACCGCTACAGTCTGTCGCGCCAACAGATCATCAGTCAGATCTGCTCACTGTTCGGTGGCCGCCTCGCCGAAGAGATGACCCTGGGCCCCAACGGGGTGACGACCGGCGCTTCGAACGACATCAAGCGTGCCACCGAGCTGGCCCACAACATGGTCGCCAAGTGGGGTCTCTCCGAGGAGATGGGGCCGGTCATGTACGACGAGGACGAATCGCACCAGTTCATGGGTGGCCCCGGCCAGGGCGGCAAGCTCAAGTCCGGCGAGACTATCTCCAAGCTCGATAAAGAGGTACGTAAGGTCATCGATGGATGCTACGACCAGGCGCGTCAGATCCTCGAGGATAACCGCGACAAGCTCGATGCCATGGCCGAGGCATTGATGAAGTACGAGACCATCGACTCCACCCAGCTCAAGGACATCATGGAGGGTCGTGATCCGCGTCCCCCCGAGGGTTGGGATGACCCGAGCGGTGGAGCCCCCGCCGGAGATGATAGTCACGCCGGAGCGGAGTCCCCCAAAGACGAGCCGGAGCCGGTCGACGGTGACGGCGACGAGGACGACGACGAGCCGCAGCGCCGGCCCTCCGATCCGCTGGGCGGACCGGCCGGCCCCTGAGCCGGATCGCCAAGCCCTGCCAGGCGCTCCCAACGGGGGCGCCTTTCCATTCTGGTCCACCTTTTTATAGCCGCCGAGCGATGATGAACCCGACCAATGCTTCCCTGATGTGCGGCCGCCACCGGCTCGACCTTTCCTATCCTCGTGTCATGGGGATCCTCAATGTGACGCCCGACTCCTTCTCCGACGGCGGTCATCATGTGGCCCTGGAGGACGCGTTGCGCCATGCCGAACGCATGCTGGCGGAAGGGGCGGCGATCATCGACGTGGGCGGTGAGTCCACCCGCCCCGGCGCCGACCCGGTCAGCCCTCAGCAGGAGTTGGATCGGGTCGCGCCGGTAGTGGAGGCTCTGGTGCGCGAGTTGGACGCGCTGGTCTCGGTGGATACCAGCTGTGCCCAGGTGATGCGTGAAACCGCCACCCTGGGCGCCGGTATGCTCAATGACGTGCGCGCCCTGGACGGGGAGGGTGCACTGGCGGCGGCGATCGGCAGCGGCCTGCCGGTGTGTCTGACGCATCGCCAGGGCGAGCCTCGCGACATGCAGCAGGCGCCACGCTATGATGTGCCCATTGAGGAGGCTGTCCTCGACTACCTTGGCCAGAGGGTCGCCGCCTGTGAGGCCGAAGGGCTGCGCCGGGAGCGGATACTGGTCGATCCCGGGTTCGGCTTCGGCAAGACCGTGGAGCACAACCTGCGTCTGCTGCACCGGATGGAGCGGCTCGGTGAACTGGAGCTGCCGATGATGGTGGGGATGTCGCGCAAGAGCATGATCGGCAAGGTCCTGGCGCGCCCGGTGGAGGAGCGCCTGCCCGGCGGGCTGGCGCTGACCGCCCTGGCGGTCGAGCGCGGCGCTCGTATCCTGCGCGTCCATGACGTGGGCCCCAGTGTTGATGCGGTGAACATGACCTGGGCCGTACTCAAGGAAGGCTGCTAATGACTCGACGTTACTTCGGCACAGACGGCATCCGTGGCACGGTGGGCCAGGCCCCTATTACCGCCGACTTCATGCTCAAGTTGGGTTGGGCCACCGGCCGGGTGCTTGCCGGCATGAACGGTGAGCGAAGCCACCGGGTACTGATCGGCAAGGACACTCGCATCTCCGGCTACATGTTTGAGTCGGCCCTGGAGGCGGGGCTCTCCGCTGCCGGCGTCGACGTGGCCCTGCTGGGCCCCATGCCGACACCGGCGATTGCCTACCTGACCCGCACCTTCCGCGCCGACACCGGGATCGTCATCTCCGCCTCCCACAATCCCTTCGCCGACAACGGCATCAAGTTCTTCTCTACCGAGGGCGTCAAGCTGAAGGACGAGATTGAGGCGCGCATCGAGGCGATGCTGGATGAGCCGCTGACCACGGTGGCGCCTGACCGGCTGGGCAAGGTGGCGCGCATCGACGACGCTCCCGGGCGTTACATCGAGTTTTGCAAGTCCACCGTTCCCGATCGGGTCAGCCTGCGCGGCCTGAAGGTGGTGCTGGACTGCGCCCATGGCGCCACCTACCACATCGCCCCGAGCGTGTTCCGAGAGCTGGGCGCCGAGGTGAGCCTGATCGGGGCGAGCCCCAACGGTCTCAACATCAACCAGGGGGTCGGCTCCACGCATCCCGCCGCACTGCGCGCTGCGGTGATCCAGCAGGGTGCCGACCTGGGGGTGGCCTTCGACGGCGACGGCGACCGGGTGCTGCTGGTGGATGCCGATGGCCGCGAGATAGATGGCGATGACATCCTCTACCTGATCGCCCGCGACCGTCACGCCCGCGGCGAGCTTGGCGGCGGCGTGGTAGGCACCCTGATGTCCAACTTCGGCCTGGCGGCAGCCTTCGAGGGGATGGGGATTCCCTTCGAGCGCGCCAAGGTGGGTGACCGCTATGTGATGGAGTGCCTGGCCGCCAATGGCTGGCAGTTGGGGGGCGAGTCCTCGGGGCATATCGTCTGTGGCCACGTCCAGACCACTGGCGATGGCATCGTCTCGGCGCTGCAGGTGCTGGCGATCATGGTTCGCGAAGGAAAACCCCTGCAGCGTCTGCTGGCCGGCATGGAGAAGGCGCCCCAGGCGCTGGTCAATGTGCGCCTCACGCCGGGCAGTGATGCCAAGGCGATGATGGCGATGCCGGCGCTTCAGGAGGCAGTGGCCGAGGCGGAGGCGGCATTGGGCGACGAAGGGCGGGTGCTGTTGAGGCCCTCCGGCACCGAGCCGTTGATCCGCGTCATGGTAGAAGGGCGCGCCCATCTCGACGTCGATGGACTGGCCCGCCAGCTTGCCGGCGAGGTCGAGGCACTGCTGGCCTGAGTTGCACGGTTGTCTTGACAGGGCGGGTCCTATACCATTTCGCACCACCTTGAAAGAGGACAGCCGATGCGTACGCCGCTGATCGCCGGCAACTGGAAGATGAACGGTTCGAAGGATCTGATCGAGGCGTTCGGTCAGGTTTTTTCCGATGTCACGCTGCCGGCGCCGCTGGACGTGGCAATCTTCCCACCGTTTCCCTATCTGGAGGCGGCGCAGCGTGCCTTTGCCGAAACGCCGCTGCGCCTCGGGGCGCAGACGCTCAATCCGCTCCATTCCGGGGCGCATACCGGTGAAGTGAGCGGTCGCATGCTAGGCGAGTTCGGCGTGAGCTACGCCCTGGTGGGGCATTCCGAGCGTCGTCAGCTCTATCGTGAGAGCGACGAGCAGGTCTATGATCGGCTGCTGGCGGCCCTCAGCGTCGATCTCACTCCGGTGCTTTGCGTCGGTGAGAGCCTCGAGGAGCGCGACGCCGGCCGCACCATGGACGTGGTGCTACGTCAGGTGGGGTTTGTCATGGCGCGGTTGGAGCCCGAGCAGCGCGCGAGGGTGGTCATTGCCTACGAGCCGGTATGGGCCATCGGTACCGGTCGCACGGCGACGCCGGAGCAGGCCCAGGAGGTCATGGCGGGCATCCGTGAGTATCAGGGCGGCTATGATCGCGACCTGGCGGCGACCCTAAGACTGCTGTACGGCGGCAGCATGAACGCAAGCAATGCGGTTGAGCTGCTCGCTCAGTCCGATATCGACGGCGGCCTGGTGGGCGGTGCTTCGCTCAAGGTCGACGATTTCCTAGCCATCTGTCAGTCAGCAGGTTGAATTCATGCAAGTTCCCATTCTCTTGACCCATGTGACGCTCGCTATCGCCCTGATCGTCCTCATCCTGCTGCAGCAGGGCAAGGGTGCCGAAGCGGGCGCCGCCTTTGGCGGCGGTGCTTCTCAGACCGTGTTCGGTGCCCGGGGAACCGGTGGTTTCCTGGCCAAGTTGACCGCCTTGCTGGCGGCCATCTTCTTTGCGACCTCCCTGGCCCTGGCCTACTTCGCCTCTCAGGCGGGGCAAGCCCCAGAAGCCGGGATACCCGATTCACGGCTCATCGAACAACAGCGTAGCGTGCCGACCCTTGACGACTCCGCTCAGGATATGGATAATGCAGCGCCAGTGCTGGAGGGAAGCGACGACTAGTGGCTTCGCAGTTTCCAGCCTCCCCTGATGCCGAAGTGGTGGAATTGGTAGACACGCTATCTTGAGGGGGTAGTGACCTTACGGTCGTGCGGGTTCAAGTCCCGCCTTCGGCACCATCTGAATACAACGATCCCAGGATCGTCGGCTCTTCAGAAGCAGGATTGGCAAACGGTGTATACGACGCCTTGACGAATCCTCGGGTCGTGCGTAACATCGCTGACTTAGATTGATGCGGGGTGGAGCAGTCTGGTAGCTCGTCGGGCTCATAACCCGAAGGTCATCGGTTCAAATCCGGTCCCCGCTACCATTTTCCGGTTAGGTGCCTTTCGACCCGAAATGTCATATTGGGTCGAATGAAGGGGTAGCCAGGATGACCGGAGTGGTCTACAGGTTTCTTGTTAAAGCCCCTTCCTGTGAAGGGGCTTTTTGTTAGCAGCTTGCCCAGGGCGTCACGCGCCGGGGCGCTGTTCCGGGCAATGCCAATCAGCCACCTGACTTTCCTGTTCACTCCCGGCCAGGTGCCTGATGCAACGGCTGTAGGAGCGTATTCCGTGGCAATCAAGGATGCTGCACTGCATGCACTGGTCGATCCCGTGGTTAGCGCCATGGGCTTCGAACTGTGGGGCATCGACTTCCTGTCCCAGGGCAAGCACTCGCGCCTGGTGATCTACATTGATCACGAAAATGGTGTGAGCGTCGATGACTGTGCCGATATTAGCCGCCAGGTGAGCGCCGTTCTCGACGTCGAGGATCCGGTTCGCGGCGAGTACCGCCTCGAGGTTTCCTCTCCGGGCATGGACCGGCCGCTGTTCACCCTCGACCAGTTCGTCCGCTATCGCGGCCACGAGGTGGCCCTGAAGCTGCGGGTGCCCTTCGACGGGCGGCGCAAGTTCCAGGGGCTGCTGGCCGGCGTCGAGGGTGATGAGGTGCTGCTGCAGCTGGACGACGAGGAGTACTGCTTCCCCATCGATAGCATCGACCAGGCCCGCGTGGTGCCGAGGTTCGAAGAGTAGTCGACAGGTGGGTGGCGAATGAGCATGAGGCTCGAGGACAGGTTTTCTGGCGAGGCAATGGCATGAGTAAAGAGATTCTGACGGTCGTTGACGCGATCTCCAACGAGAAGGGGGTTCCCCGCGAGGTGATCTTCGAGGCCGTCGAAGCGGCCCTGGCCAGTGCGTCACGCAAGCGCTTCGAGGACGAAGAAGCCAGCGTGCGGGTGCACATCGATCGCCAAACCGGCGACTACGAGACCTTCCGTCGCTGGACGGTGGTCGAGGACGACGATTTCGATGGTCCCGATCACCAGATCAAGCTCACTTACGCCGAGCGTCGCGATCCCCCTCTGGGGCTGGGTGACGTGGTGGAGGAGCGAATCGAAAATGCCGACTTCGGCCGTATCGCCGCCCAGACCGCCAAACAGGTCATCGTGCAGAAGGTGCGCGAGGCGGAGCGCGCCGAAGTGGTGCGTATATACGCCGATCGCGAGGGTGAGCTGGTTGCCGGCATCGTCAAGAAGACGACACGTGACGGGCTGATCATCGATCTCGGCGACAATGCCGAGGCATTCCTGCCACGCGGCGAGATGATCCCCGGCGAGCGCTACCGCATGAACGAGCGGGTGCGCGCGCTGCTGGTGAAGGTGGATCCGGAGGCGCGCGGCGCCCAGCTGATCCTTTCGCGCACTTGCCCGGAGCTGATCATCGAGCTGTTCAGCATCGAGGTGCCGGAGATTGCCGAGCAGCTCATCGAGATCAAGGGTGCCGCTCGGGATCCGGGCTCCCGAGCCAAGATCGCGGTCAAGACCAACGATCGGCGCATCGATCCGGTGGGTGCCTGCGTAGGCATGCGCGGCTCCCGCGTCCAGGCGGTCTCCTCGGAGCTGCAGAATGAGCGTGTCGACATCGTGCTGTGGGACGACAATCCCGCCCAGCTAGTGATCAACGCCATGGCGCCGGCGGATGTCGCCTCCATTCTCGTCGACGAGGACGCGCATGCCATGGACGTGGCGGTCGCCGAGGACAACCTGGCCCAGGCCATCGGCCGCAGCGGCCAGAACGTGCGCCT
>CAYWBG010000122.1:0-6725 GCA_964456005.1 uncultured Halomonas sp. | reverse complement strand
CGCAGCAGCAGCCGGTCGTTGAGCATGGCGCCCAGCGCCAGGCCGATGAAGTAGGCCGAGGAAACCCAGCCGATCACCACCGCCGACTCGCCGGCGGCGTCCAGGCGCAGGGTGATCACCGTGGCCAGAAAGCCGTTGCCGATGCCGAGAATAAAGAGTCCCAGCAGGGGCGCCAGGGCCATGACCAGAAGTTGCCGCGACATGAAAAGCCTCGCAACGAGTCAGCAAAAAGGGGGCACTAAAGCAGTGAGCGGCCACAACGGAAAACGACGACCAGGCAATCGCGAGGCGCAATATACTCCCGGGGTGTCAAGCCGCCAAGCGGTTTGCTTCGCCACACGAGGAGAATTTTCGTCAATAACGAGGAGATTCATCGAATCCTTACCCAAAGGTCTTCACAACGTGATACCCAATGTCGCTGAGAGGTGTGAAGACCACTCGATGCCTCCCTCAGCGCTTCTGCAACAGCACCACATCGTCGGCGGGAAACTCGACGCTCATGCCCAGATTATCGGCCAGCCAGCGAAAGGTGGCTTCGCTGAAGAAACACACATGGGTGGGGTCGAGGATATAGTGCCAGCGTGTGAATACCTGGGGGCCAGTCACCCGCTTGGTCATCAGCCCCAGCCAGCCACTGGGGCGCAGCATGGTGACAAGGTGCGCCAGCTCCCGGCCGGGCTCGAAGAGGTGCTCGACCACCTCGGTGGCGGTGATAAAGTCGTACTGTTCCGCGAGAACGCGGGTGTCCGGGGCGTAGAAGGGGTCATAGACCGCCATGGGATGCCCCGCCTCTTCGCACATTACCGACAGCGTCGGCCCGGGGCCCGCACCGAAGTCGAGCCCTTGGGCGCCGGGCGCTACCCGCTCGCTCAGCGGGTCGAAGAGCCGCGACAGGAAACGCCGGTAGCCTTGATCATCCGGCGAGTTTTCATGCTGGTCATAGACCGCCCGCTCCTCCTCCGGGCCGAGCCGGAAAGCCGGGGGCACGAACACCAGATCGCAGCGCCGGCACTGATGATACTCACGGCGTGAATCGCGATGATAGAAAGCCGTGTCCACAGATGCGCATAGCGGGCAGGTCGGCATCATCGTATCCTCTTTACCTGAACATTCGTCTCAAGGAGTTGTGAATGCTGTCAGGTCTGGACCACCTGGTCATCACCGTGACCGATATTTCTCGCGCCGTGGATTTCTACTCCCGGGTGCTGGGACTGGAAGTGCGCTACCGCGACCGTGAGCGCGTCGACCTGATCCTCGGCGACCTGGCCCTGCGCCTGCACTGGACTGCCACCGATATCGAGCCCCGGGCCGCCACGCCCACCCCCGGCAGCCTGGATCTGTGCCTGCGCAGCCTGCTGCCGTTGGACGAGGTGGCTCGACACCTGGAGGCACTTGACGTGGAAGTGGAGCTGGGCCCCGTGGAGCGTCAGGGCGCGAGGGGCTTGCTGGAGTCGCTCTTCCTGCGCGACCCGGACGGCAACCTGATCGAGATCAGCCGCCCCAAACGCCAGGCCCCGGTGACGGGCGCCAGCAGCGACTGATCCCATGGGAGGGCGATTCTGTCGGCGCTGGCAATGTGATCGCTGACCGGTATCATGGCAGGCTGCCATACGCCCATAACAGGGACCTACCATGAGCGACAACGTGAATCTCGAGCCGCACCAGTCCCCGGACACCACGCTTCCCATGGTCGTGTATGCCCTCTACCTGGCTAGCATCGTCACGGGAGGGCTCACGGCCCTAATCGGCGTGGTCATTGCCTACGTCTATCGCGGCAAGGGTCCCGGCTGGCTCGACGAGCACTACCGCTACCAGATCCGCACCTTCTGGTTCGCCCTGCTCTACTTCGGTGTCGCCGGTCTGCTCACCCTTGTGGTCATCGGCTTCGCCCTGTGGCTAGCGGCGGTAGTGTGGCTGGTGGTTCGCTGCGTCAAGGGGTTGAAGGGACTGCAGGAGAAGCGCGCGCCCGAAAACATTGAAACCTGGTTGGTCTAGTGCCATGCCCAGGCCCCCTTCCCGATGGACCCCTATCCAGGCTCGCGCCATCGCCGGATTGTGGAAGACCCTAGCCGGCCGACGGCTCGCCACGCTTTGGCGCTTATCTCGGATCATGGGGCCGCTGATCCACCGTTTTAGCCAGCGCGAGCGCACCGTGACCGGGACAAACCTGGCTCAGGTCTACCCCGACCGGAACGAGACCGAACGACGCAGGCTGGCCCGAGAGAGTCTGACCCACTCCACTGCCACCATGCTGGAGCTGGGCCTCGCCTGGATGGGTAACCCCGAACGGGTCGAGGCCTCGATCCTGGCGGTCCACGGCCGCGAGCTGCTCGACGAAGCCCGCGCCGAGGGCCGCGGCGTGATCGTGCTGGCCCCCCACTTCGGCAACTGGGAAGTGCTCAATTTCTGGCTCTCCGGCCACTTCCCCTTCACCGCCATGTACGAGCCGCCCAAGATCGCCGAGCTCGACCCGGTGATCCGCCAGGGGCGCGAGCGCATGGGGGCCAGCCTGGTACCCACCAACCCTCGTGGCGTGGCCGCCCTGCTCAAGGCGCTAAAGCGCTGCGAGGCGATCGGCATCCTCCCCGACCAGGAGCCCGATTGGGGCAGCGGCGTCTTCGCCCCCTTCTTCGGCCGGCTCGCCTACACCGCCACCCTGCTGCCCAAGCTGGTCGCACGCACCGAGGCCCGGGTGGTCACCGGCGTCGCCAAGCGAATACCCGGCCGCGGCTTCGAGATTCAATTTCTGCCCGCCGATGAGCGCGTCTACGCCCCGGACGAGACCCAGTCCGCCACCGGCGTCAACGCCTGCGTAGAGGCCGCCATCGCCCTGGACCCGGCCCAGTACCAGTGGGAATACAAGCGCTATCGCAAGGTGGTCCAGAAACTCGAAGGACACCCTGACCACGAGTCATTCCGGATCTACTGAGCCCTGCCGAGGCGTTTCACTCCCGCCCGTAGCGGTCGTCCAGGCGCACGATATCGTCCTCGCCCAGATAGCTTCCCGACTGCACCTCGATCAGCTCCAGGGGGATCAGCCCGGGGTTCTCCAGGCAGTGAACCCGGCCCACGGGGATGAAGGTCGACTCGTTCTCCCCCACCAGGAAGGTCTCGTCGTCCAAGGTCACCCTGGCGGTGCCGCTGACCACGATCCAGTGCTCGGCGCGATGGTGGTGGAGCTGCCGTGACAGCCGGGCGCCGGGCTTCACCGTGATGTGCTTGACCTGATGGCGCTTGCCGCCATCCACCGTCTCGTAGTGGCCCCAGGGGCGGAAGACCGTGGAAGTCTGACGAGTTTCCGGGCGGCCGCTGGCCTCGAGCCGGTCGACCAGCCCGCGCAGCGCCTGGCTGTTGGCGCGGTCGGCCACCAACACCGCGTCGCTGGTCTCGATGATCACCAGGTCCTCCACCCCCAGGGTCGCCACCAACCGCGACTCCGCATGCACCATCAGCCCGCGGCTCGCCTCGCACACGACGTCGCCGCGCAGGGCGTTGTCGCTGTCGTCGTGGGGCAGCACCTCCCACAGCGCCTGCCAGGAACCGATATCGCTCCAGCCCGCCTCCAGCGGCACCAGGGCCGCCCGGTCGGTGTGCTCCATCACCGCCACGTCGATGGACGCTGCGGGACAGGCCAGGAAGGCCGATGTGGCGGGGCGCAGGAAATCCAGGTCGTTGGTGGAGCCCGCCAGGGCCTCGCGGCAGGCGTCGTGGATCTCAGGGGCATGGATCGAAAGGGCCTCAAGGGCATCCGCTGGACGCAGCACGAAGATACCGCTGTTCCAGTAGTGGTCGCCGGCGGCCAGGAAGGCCTCGGCCCGGGCGGCGTCGGGCTTCTCGACGAAGCGCGCCACCACGAAGCCCTCGCCACTCAGGGGGGCACCGGCCTGCAGGTAGCCAAAACCCGTCTCGGCGCGGCTCGGCACCACGCCGAAGGTGACCAGCCGCCCCGCCTCGGCCAGGCGGGTGGCGCGGGTCAAGGCGTCACGGAAGGCATCGTCATCGCCCAGGTGATGGTCCGACGGCAGCACCAGCAGCGGCCCCTCGCGCCCTTCTCGATGGGCGAGCAGGGCGGCCAGGGCGATGGCCGGGGCGGTGCCGCGCCCCTCGGGCTCGAGCAGCAGGGTCGCTCCCTCGATGCCCGCCTGGCGCAGCTGCTCGGCCGCCAGGAAGCGGTGAGCCTCCTGACAGATGACGATAGGCGGCGCGACCACCAGCCCCTGGAGCCGGGAGAGGGTCCGAGCCAGCAGACTGCGCTCGTCTTCCAGGGAGAGAAACTGCTTGGGGCGCGCCCGGCGCGACAGCGGCCAGAGGCGCACGCCGTTGCCGCCGGCCAGGATCACGGGAGTCATCATTCGCCAAAGTCCTCATGTAGCCAGCCGCGCAGGGCGTCCAGGCCGGCGGAAGCCTGTTTCGATGCTGGCAGCATGCCCGGCACGAAATCACGGGCCAGGAAGGGCTCGAGCAGGGAAGCGTCGCCGCTGATGACATGCACCGGCACCCCGAAGCCCGCCTCGTCGCCAATGATCAGCGGCGCGGCCTGGTGGTCACCCAGCAGGATCATCAGGGCGTCATCCCCCAGGTAGTCCGCTGCCCAGCGGGCGCTCACCGCTAACGAATAGCCCACCGATAGTGCATAGTGGTCGCGCACATGCTCCATGTCCTGCCAAAGCTCGTCGGGCGGGATGCCGGCGCCCTCCCACTGCTGGAAGATGCTGCCATCCCCTATCGTATCCCAGTCGTCGAGCACCGGCAGGATCGGCGTCCAGGGGGCATGGCTGGAGATCAGGGCGATCTGAGCGAACAGCGGCGCATCCATGGACCGACGAATGCGCTGCTCGAAGTGGTGAAGGGTGAACTGGTCAGGCATGGTCACCCAGTTGAGGGGCGGCCCGGCGTAGTCGATGTCGGCGGCGGCGTGGATCTCGTCGAAGCCGTAGGCCTCGCCCTCGGGCCAGGCCAGGGTGATGGCGGGCATCACGGTCAGGGTGCGGTGCCCACTGGCGCGGAAGTCGTCCACCAGGGTGGGCCTGCCGCTGGCCAGCATCAGCCGGTACCAGAGCGAGTTGTCGATATGCAGGCCGCTCAGGGTGCTGGCGTGAGCCAGCCAGGACTGCCCCCCGCGGATCGGCGCATCCAGCATGCCCGTGGCCACCGACAGTCCGGCGGCGTCCAGGCGCTTCGCCATCTCGTCGAGTCGCGGCAACGTCACCTCACTGAAGCGCGGATCGAAGACGGACGAGGCCCCGTAAGACTCCACGAACACCAACAGCACGTCGCGCCCGGCGAGCCCCGGCAGCGCGGCGGCTTGGGTGGGCGACGCCGACATGCGCGCCGAGAAGTCGCGGTGGGCGCGATGGGTCTCGATCAGCTGCTGGCCCTGGAAGCGCAGGGTATCCATGGCCGGCGCCCGTGCCACGGGCAGCCAGCGCTGATGGTGCCACTGGGCCGCCATCAGAGCGGTGCTGGCCACCAGCATCAGGGCAGCAACGACCGTGGCGACGCCGCCCGTCGTCTGCCGCTGTACTGAACGCAGTCCCAGGTTCAGTGCCCAGCCGACCAGGCCGATCAGCAGCAGGGATGTGAGCGATACGGCCCAGGCCACCCAGGCCCCGAGGTTGCCCTCCAGCAGGTGGAACACCGAGTGCAGCAGTGGTAGATCCAGATACAGATTCAGCGAGCGCCCAAAGGCGAGGTGGGTGGCCACATCCCCGAGGCCAGCAAGCACCGCCATCAGCACGATAAGGGTCAGAGGCGGACGCAGCCAGCCCAGCCGGCCGGCCGGCAGCAGCACCACCAGGGCCACGATCAGCAACGCCTCCAGGGCGACCCATCGGGTGGATATCGCCTCGAAGCGAAGCCAGAGGGGCAGCAGCAGCAGAAGGTTGAGCAGGACGGCAATGCCCAGCAGTCGCAGCATGGCGTAGGAATCCTTTAGCGTCGGACCGCCGGGGCGGACTTATCGGGCAGCCTCGTAAGGGTAGCCCACGGGAAATCAGTGTACATATGGCATAGTATGTACAAGGATTGTCTCACAAAGATCCGCAGCCGCCACGCGTGCAGGATCTATCGTCCATGACGACACTGAATCAGGAATCCCGGGAGAGACACAATGCCGTATAAACGCTACCCCGCCCTGGCAGCGTGCCTACCATGGCTGATGGTGACGGTCCTGGCCATCCCCGCTGCCGCCGCCGAGACCGCTCCCCGGGAGGTCGATGCTCTCTTCGACACCGTCACCGAGCGGGCCGAGGCGTTGGCCGGCCGCTCCCATTTACCCGGCACCGAGGCACTGCCCGAGGCACTGCGCGATCTGGACTACGACACCTACCGACAGATCCGCTTCCGCCCAGAGGCCGCCCTGTGGCGCGACGAGGGGCTCTTCTCGGTGCAGCTCTTCCACACCGGCTTCCTGTTCGAGTCGCCGGTCCGCCTGCATACGGTGGAGAACGGCGAGGTGACCGCACTCGACTTCGACCCGGCGCGCTTTCGCTACGACGACGGGGCGGCCGGGCTACCGGACCAGGACCTGACCGGCGCCGGCCATGCCGGGTTTCGCCTGCACTTTCCGCTCAATCGCGCGGAATATCATGACGAGTTTGCGGTCTTCCTCGGCGCCTCCTATTTCCGCCTGGTGGGCCGCGACCAGGGCTATGGCCTCTCTGCCCGAGGCCTGGCCATCGACACCGCCCTGCCCGGCGGCGAGGAGTTCCCGGAGTTCCGCGAGT
>CAYWBG010000121.1:0-6764 GCA_964456005.1 uncultured Halomonas sp. | reverse complement strand
GCGAGGCGCTGCTGGCCAAGTTCATGGGCAAGACCAAGGTGATCGCCGAGACCGGCGCCGGTCAGCACGGCGTGGCCCTGGCCACCGCCTGCGCCCTGGTGGGGATTCCCTGCGAGATTCACATGGGGCAGGTGGATATCGAGAAGGAACATCCCAACGTCACCAAGATGAAGATCCTGGGCTGTAAGCTGGTGCCGGTCACGCGCGGCACCGCGACCCTCAAGGATGCCGTGGACAGCGCCTTCGAGGAGTACCTCAAGGACCCGCAGCACTTTATCTACGCCATCGGCTCGGTGGTCGGGCCACACCCCTTCCCGAAGATGGTGCGCGACTTCCAGTCGATCATCGGTCGTGAGTCCCGCGAGCAGTTCCTGGCGCGCCACGGCCGCCTGCCCGACCACGTTACCGCCTGCGTGGGCGGGGGCTCCAACGCCATCGGCATGTTCACCGCCTTCCTCGATGACGAATCGGTCCACCTGGTGGGGGTGGAGCCGGCCGGCGAGGGCCTCGAGACCCGGCGCCACTCGGCGACTCTCACCCTGGGCAAGCCGGGCGAGATCCACGGCATGGCCTGTTATGTGCTGGAGGACGAGGCGGGCAACCCCATGGCGGTGCATTCCATCGCTTCCGGCCTCGACTACCCGGGCGTGGGGCCACAGCACAGCTATCTCAAGGAGCATGGCCGGGTCGATTACCAGAGCGTCAGTGATGACGAGTGCCTGGACGCCTTCCTGACCCTGTCGCGGGTCGAGGGCATCATCCCGGCACTGGAGAGCGCCCATGCGGTCGCCTGGGCCATGCGTGTGGCGCCGACATTGCCCACCGATCAGCATATCCTGGTGAACCTCTCCGGCCGGGGCGACAAGGATGCCGACTACGTCGCCGACCACCTGGGACTCTGACTATCCGTTCCGTTCCGAGTGTGCCTCGGAGCATTCTGGGGTAGGGTGGTTTCTGGGTCGGGAGATACCCGTTCGGTTCGATTGGCAACCCCAGGGTGTGGGGCATGAAGAGACTCAGGGACGCATGGCGGAAGTGGTGTATCGGGGCCGGCGGATCGCCATCCGGCGCTGAACTGGCCAGCCTGCTCGGCGAGCATTACCCGGGGGCGGTCCTGCTCCTCGATGAGGCCGGTGTGGTGCTCGAGGTCAATCCCGATTTCGAGCGTCACGCCGGGCACGCCCCGGAGCAGCTGCTGGGGCACCGTGCCGTGATGCTCGACCTCGATCCCTTGAACGGTGAGTTTTCCCGAGCCCTGCAGGCCTGCCGCAGCACCCGTGAGCCCTGGCAAGGGGTGCTGATCTGTCGCCGGGCCGATGGCTCACTGATGCACCAGGCGACGGTGATCAAGCCGCTGGAGGGAGAGCCCCTGCGGATGCTGGTAATGCAGCGCGACGTGACCGGCATGCGTGAGCGCGGCCTCCAGGACCGGATGTTGTTGGCACGCCTCGAGGGCACGGTGTCGCGAGTTCCGGGTATCCTGTTCCGCCTGCGTCAGTCTCTGGATGGACAACTGGAATTCCTCTATCTCAGCGAGGGCGTCAAGGCACTCCCGGGACTGACCCCGGACCGGGTGATGGATAACGCCCAACGGCTATTGGCGCGTGTGCTCAGTGAAGACCGTCGGACGTTAACCACGACCCTGACCCAGTCGGCGGTCAGCCTGGAGCCCTGGCACCACGAGTTTCGCCTGAACTTTCCCGATGGCATCCGCTGGCTGGAGGGGAGGGCTCTCCCTCGGCGGCGCCGGGAGGGCGATACCCTCTGGGATGGCCTGATGATCGATGTCACCCAGCGCAAGCAGGTGGAGCAGCGGGTCGAACGCCTGGTGAGCACCGACATGCTCACCGGTGCACTGAACCGGCGGGCCTTCTTCAAGCAGGGTGCGGCGATGCAGGCCCGGGCCCAGCGCCACGGCCAGCGGCTACCCTTGGCGATGCTCGACCTCGACCACTTCGGGCGGCTCAACGATACCCATGGCCATGCGGTGGGTGACCGTGCCCTACAGGCCTTCGCCATGGCCTGCCGAGACTGCCTGCGTCCCTATGACCTCTTCGCCCGCATCGGCGGCGAGGAGTTCGCGGTGCTTCTGTTGGATAGCGAGCCTGAGGAGGCCTGGACCGTTCTTGAGCGCCTGCGCATGGCGGTGGAGGCGCTTGAGCTCGATGACGATGGCCAGCCGGTCCGCTTCACCGTGAGCCTGGGGCTGGCGTTCCTCGAGCCCGGGGCGAGCCTGGATGCGGTGTTGGGGTTGGCCGACCAGGCGCTCTATCGCGCCAAGCGCGGGGGGCGCAACCAGATCTGTGGCCCACCGGCCGGTCAGCTTCAGCATGAGAGGGGCCGGTAGCCTTGAAGTGATCAGCGTGAACCCCATGGTAATATCAGGCATCATCAATTAACCGTTACACAAAGGATGCGAGCATGTCCGGACTCTCCGAAGATTTCCGTCTCCCGGTGGCCTGCCCCAGCTGTGGTAGTCACCTGATGCGGGTTTCCCAGGTCAAGAACCCCGATGACGAAGTGCACTGTGCCTCCTGTGGCCGCTATGTCTGCCTCTATCACGAGGCCTGCACCGTGCTGAAGAAGGGCCCCGGCAGCGAGAGCGAGGCCCTGATCGAGAAGGCCGTCAACCGCGTCGCCCGCTAACCCAGCGGTGTCGCTGTCGGGCGGACTACTCTCTGCCGGCTTGCTGGTGATCCTGGCCGGGGCCTGTCTGGTGGATCGCCATCTGCTGCGCGCCTGCCTGGCGTTCATCGCCTTCGCGTTGCTGATGGCGCTGGCTTGGTGGCGGCTCGAGGCGCCCTGGCTGGCCCTGGCCGAAGCTTTGCTGGGCGCGCTTTTTACCGGCATGGCACTGCTCTACGGGCTAGGCCGCCTGGGCTCCGAGCGCGCGCTTCCTGGCATGGATGCACGGCGTGCGTGGCGCTGGTCACCGACTCGGGGGGCTGCTGCTCTTGCCTGGCTGGTCCTGGCGGGAAGCGCCGTGTGGATCCTGCTGGGCGACGCCGAACTGGCTGCCGCCACTGAAATGGTGCGCCGGCCGCTGCTGGCGGCGGGGCTAGCGATCATGGCGCTGGGCCTGTGGGGCTTTGCCCATCACCGCCATCTGATACGCCGTCTGCTGGCCTTCAATGTGCTGGGGTCAGGGGTTTTTCTGCTACTCGTTGGCTTAGCCGGCCCCGTGGCTGAAGTCCAGGGGCTGATCTTGGTGGGGCTGGTGGTGGCGCTGGTCGGAACCGTGCTGGGGGCCCTGCTGCTGCGCCGCCTGTACAACATGGAAGGCCGGCTTAGCCTGGATGCCGAGCCGGGTGGGGATTCGTGAACCTGCCCCTGGAGAGCCAGGCCACGCCTGTGGCCGTGGGGGTGCTGTGGGCGGTGCTTCTGGCGCCGGTCCTGCTGGGGCTGTTGGCGTGGCGCTTTCCACCCCGTCAGATGCTTCCAGTGCTCCTGGCCGGCGTGCCGCTGCCGCTGGCGATGCTCTGGTTACTGAAGCAGATCACCGCGACGGGTGAGCTGGTGGGCCGCTGGTCGCCGGGGGGCCTGCTGCTCCACTGGCGCCTGGATGGTCTGGCGGGGCTGCTGCTGCTGCTCACCCAGGTGCTGATGCTGGCCAGCGCCGCCTACGCAGTGGGGCATCGCCACGCTACCGGGCCGTCAGAGCGAGCCTATGCTGTCCTCTGGCCTTTGCTGGGCGGGCTGGCTCTCGCCCTGGGTCTGATCTGGGTGGCCGCCGACCTGCTGCTGCTCTACGCCGCCCTGGAACTGATGGGACTCTGCGCCGTGGGCATGATGCTTCTGCCAGGCAAGGCGGAGGCGCTAGTCGCAGGACTGCGCTATCTGCTCTATGCCCTGGTGGGGTCACTGGCCTGGCTGTTGGGCGTGGCGCTGCTGCTGGGAGCCTGGGGCCGATTGGACCTGGCAGGGTTGGCGATTGTTGCAGAGCCGGGCGTGGTGACAGCGATTGCCATGGCCTTGCTGAGCGCCGGGCTGCTGCTCAAGGCGGCAATCTTTCCGCTGCACGGCTGGCTGGCGCCGGTGCACGCCAGTGCCTGGACGCCGGTCAGTGCCATCCACGGGGCGCTGGTGGTCAAGGCCTCCTTCTTCATCCTGATCATGCTGTGGCGCCAACTGCTGCCCGAGGCCGTAGCGGTGGCCTGGGCGCTGGGACTGCTGGGCAGCCTGGCGGTGCTCTGGGGCGGGTTGCAGGCCTGGCGGGCCAGCCACCTCAAGCAGGTGGTGGCCTGGTCCACGGTGGGCCAGCTGGGCTATTTGATGCTGGCCTTTCCGCTGCTGGCTGGCACTTCGACGGCGGTGGCGACCCTGGCCTGGCAGGCGACCTGGCTGCAGCTGGCCGCCCATGCCCTGGCCAAGGCCGCCATGTTCATGGCAGCCGGTAACCTGGTGCTCGCCACCGGCGAGAGCCGTGTCGCCGCCCTCGCCGGTACCAGCCGGCGGCTGCCGCTGTCGCTGATGACCTTCGGCCTGGCGGCCGTGACCCTGATGGGGCTGCCGCCGAGTGCCGGCTTCACTGCCAAGTGGCTGCTCCTGCAGGCGGCCATCCTCGCCGGGCAGTGGCTGTGGGTCGCGGTGCTTACGGCCGGTACCCTGCTCACCGCCGCCTATGTGTTCCGGATCTTCCGCTACTCCTTCGTCGAGGACGCGCCACGCCATGAGTTTCGTCCGCTCGCCGCGGGGATGGATCAGATCCCCTTGGTGCTGGCGCTGATTGCCCTGGGCCTGGGGCTTGGCGCCGAGTTACCGCTGGCACTCGTGCGCCAGGGAGGTGCCCCATGAGTGGTGCCTTCCTGGTTCTGGCGACCCTGGGAAGCTCGCTGGTCGCCGCCGCGGTGATCTTTCTGCTGCCGGAGCGCGCCTTTCGGGCGCGAACCGGTCTCAATATCGGCGCGGCCCTGGTCAAGCTGGGCCTGGTGGCCTGGATGGTTCGGGGGCTGAGACGTGGCCATGAGTACGCCTTCGAGTTTCCGGTGCTCGAGGGTCTGGCCTTCGCACTGCGCGTTGATGCCCTGGGCATCATGTTCGCGGGGCTCTCCTCGCTCTTGTGGCTGTTCACCACCCTCTATGCGATCGGCTACCTGGAGGACTCGCCCAATCGCAAGCGCTTCTTCGGCTTCTTCAGCCTCTGCGTGGCCAGCACCCTTGGCATCAGCCTGGCCGGCAACCTCTTTACCCTCCTGGTCTTCTACGAGCTGCTGACGCTCTCCACCTATCCCCTGGTGGTGCATCGGGGCACGGCCAAGTCCCTGGCGGCGGGCAAGGTGTATCTGCGCTTCACCCTGACCGCCGGCCTCGTGCTGATGATCGGCATGGTGGCACTGCACATACTGGCCGGAGACATTCGCTTCGGGCAGCGCGAGATCCTTGCCGAGTTCAGTCCCGATCAGCGTCCGCTGCTGGTGGGCATCTTCTGGGTGCTGATCGCCGGGTTTGGCGTCAAGGCGGGGCTGGTGCCGCTACACGGCTGGCTTCCCCGGGCCATGGTGGCGCCGGCGCCGGTCAGCGCCCTGCTGCATGCGGTGGCGGTGGTCAAGGCCGGCGCCTTCGGTATCGTGCGGCTGGTCTATGATGTCTACGGCGCCGAGTTGAGCTTCACGCTGGGGCTGCTCAATGGCCTGGTGGCGGTGGCCGCGGTGACGATCATCTTCGGCTCGCTGCGTGCCCTGGCCCAGGTGGAGCTCAAGCCGCGGCTGGCCTATTCCACGGTGAGCCAGGTCGCCTACATCGTGCTGGGCATCGGCCTGTTCGGCCCGCTGGGTACCATCGCCGCGCTCTCGCACCTGCTGCACCAGGGTCTGATGAAGATCACCCTGTTCTTCTGCGCCGGCAACTACGCCGAAGAGCTCGGCATTCACCGTATCGACGAACTCGACGGCGCCGGGCGGCGCATGCCGCTGACTAGCCTCGCCTTCACCCTGGGGGCGCTGGGCATGATCGGTCTGCCGCCAATGGTTGGGTTTTTCAGCAAGTGGTATCTGGGCACCGGGGCGATCCAGGCGGGAATGCCCGTGGTGATTGCCGTGCTGGTGGCAAGCAGTCTGCTCAATGCCGCCTATTTCCTGCCGGTGGTGGGGCGGCTGTGGTTCCGCCCCGGCCCCGCCCATGGCGTGGGGAGCTGGCCCGAGGAACGCCACCTGGGTCGCTTCGAGACCAGCGCTTGGCTGCTGGTGCCGGTGCTGGCCACTGCGCTGTTCAGCCTGTTCGCCGGCGTGCTGGCGGGCATGCCCTTTAGTCCCCTGGAGTGGGCGAGCCGGGTCGCCGTCGAGGAGTACCAGCCATGAGCGGTCTCCTCTTCACTCTGGCACTGCCGGCGTCGCTGCTCTGGCCGCTGCTGCTGATGCTGCGGGTGCCCTTGAAGACAGCCCTGACCCAGCGCGGCGAACATGCCGCTGTGCTGGATACGCTCTGGTGCACGGCACCGCTGCCCGCCCTGGCACTGGCCCTGGGTGTCGGAGAGGGGTCGCTGTCCCTCGACTGGTGGCTGCTCGGCGGTGTCTGGGCCCTGGATCCCACGCGGGGCGCGATGCTGGCCTTCACTACGCTGCTGTGGCTGCTGGCGGGGGGCTATGCACGGGGCTACCTGGCCGGCGAGCAGGCTAGGGCGGTGGCCGGCGACGAGGCTGCCAAGACCCGGCTCACGCGCTTCGCCCTGTTCTGGCCGTTGACGCTTTCCGGCAACCTGCTGCTGATCGTCGCCGAGGATATCGCCAGCTTCTACCTGGGCTTTGCGGTGATGACCTTCGCCGCCT
>CAYWBG010000120.1:0-6853 GCA_964456005.1 uncultured Halomonas sp. | reverse complement strand
TTGTGGCGTGTCAGTCCCCAGAAAGTGGCGGATGGCCGCTGATCGGTTTGGGTGCCGCCAGCCTTTCCTGCTGCCAGGCGAAATAGAGGAATAGGGCGCCCATTACCAGATAGCCGAGCACATAGTCGCTGGCGGCATTGAGTGCCAGTTCCGGTGCGTGCATCAGGCCGATGAAGGAGAAACCGGCCGCCACGGCTGTGAATATCGCGGCACGGCGAAACTGATGATCAATCACCGAGACCGTCATGGCGCCGATCAGGATGGCGGTAAACATCGCGCCCTGACCGAGCGAAACGATGGCCGGTGAGATATCCGCCACCACCTCGCCGGCACCGCGACTGAAGCGGGTCATCACGTAGTTGGCGAAGTAGGGCAGCATGGCCAGGGCCACGGCCGGGTAGTAGCGGATGTCGTTGCTCTGGAAGGCGGTAGCGATCATCGAAATGCCCACGAACACCAGAATCGGCGCCACCACGGAAACCGGGATGATGGCGGCGAGTGCGGCGATCAGCCCGAACATGGTGGCGACGGCATACACGGCGCCGTTGAGAATACTGTAGCCGCGTCCGGCGCCCATCCATTTGGCCCCCACGGTGGCGATGTACACAGTGGTGGGGAAGACACCGCCGAACAGCGCACCGATCATGGTGCCGGCTCCGTCTACCGCCTGGCACTCACGAACGTCATACTTGTCTCCGGCGGCTTCCATGGCCTCGACGTTGTTCATGGTCTCGATGGCGTTATACAGAGTGATCGGCAGCACCACTGTGAGCACCGCCAGCATGCTGGTGAACAGCAGGCCAAGCCCCTCGAACCAGGCTAGAGTCGGCAGTAGCGGGTAGAAGCCCAAGTGGGTGAAAGCGTCGCTGAACTGGCCGTCCTCGGTGACGCCGATCAGGTAGGCGAGCACGGTGCCGATGACGATGGCGAACAGTGAGGTGGGGATGCGAAACGGCATCGTCACCCGACCGATCAAGCCGACGATGATGATGGCAAGCACCAGCAGTCCGATGACGGGAATCTCCAGGGTCTTGAACAGCATTTCGCCGGCGATGAAGGTCAGTGCCACGCCGGCCACTGCCCCTAGCATGGCGGCCCTGGGCAGGTGGTGCTGGACCCACCGTCCAATCAGACTAATCGCCGCCTCGATGGCGCCGCTGATAAAGCAGGCGGCCACTGCCACCTTCCAGGCCAGATCGGCGTCGCCGGTCAGTTCCTTGGCGGGCAGCAGCACACCAAATAGGAAGACGAACATCACCGGAGTGGAGATACCGTAGGAGAGAGCGGTGACGTCGGCCCGGTTCTCCTTCTGGGCCAATCGCGCTGCACTCCAGGCATAGTAGAAGTTGCCGACCATCACGGCCACAGCAGCGCCGGGTAGCACCTGACCGAAGACAATGCTGGACGGAAATCCCATGCCCAGCATGGTGATGGCGATGATGACGAAGTTGGCGATGTTGTTCTGGAACAGTGCGAAGAAGGCGTCCGTATCTTCCTTCTTGTACCAGGGATAGTGCACGGTGGAGCCGACAGGGGATGCCGCCATGGGGAGTTGCCTCTTGCTGTTGGGGTGATTGTGTACAAGGCAGCTGCCAGTCTGTATCCATCTTGACTGATCGGTCAAGTCAGGTGTTGCCTTGAGGTCGTAAGGCACCCCATGTTCCCGGCGGCTGTTGCATCGGAAAATGGTTCTTCGCAGCCGTCGTAAAAGCTAAGTAATATTAGGATTCGATGGGTGGAGGTATAGCTGTAAAGCCGAATAAGCTCATGTTCACCACAACCCCCAGCCTACGGATACCGCCGTTGCCATGTGGTGGCCAAGTATGGGTGCGAGGTGAAGCATAGGGTGCGCGTCGGTCTGGCGAATCAACTGCTTGACGCCACGGAGGCGGTAAGCAAGAAAACGCCCGGGCGGGGCCCGGGCGCAGTGGCTGGCTGGCGTGCCGGTGGTCAGTTGACCGCGGCGATGGCCTTTGCCAGGTAGGGCAGGTTTTCCTGGGAAAAGCCGGCGACGTTAGCGCGGCCAGAACGCACCATGTAGATGCCGAACTCGTCGCGCAGGCGGTCCACCTGTTCGGGCTGCAGGCCGGTGTAGGAGAACATGCCGCGCTGCTCGGCGACGCAGGCGTATTTCTGATCCAGGCCGTAAGGCTTGAGCGACTCGACGAAGTCGCTGCGCAGCGTGTTGATGCGGTCGCGCATCTCGGCGAGCTCTTTCCGCCAGAGAGAGGCGAGTTCGGCGGAGTGCAGAATCTCGCTGACGATGGAGCCGCCATGGGCCGGCGGATTGGAGTAGTTCTCCCGGGCCACGATGGCAATCTGCGAGCGGACGTTTTCCATCTGCTCGGCGTCTTTCGCCACCATGATCAGGCAGCCGGTACGCTCGCAGTAGATGCCGAAGTTCTTGGAACAGGAACTGGTGATGATGACCTCGTCGAGGCTCTCGGCCAACAGGCGTACTCCGTAGGCGTCCTCGTCCAGGCCTTCGCCGAAGCCCTGGTAGGCAAAGTCGATCAGCGGCAGAAGCTGGCGCTCGCGCACCACCTCGAGCACGGTCTGCCACTGATCGCGGGACAGGTCGAAGCCGGTGGGGTTGTGGCAGCAGGCGTGCAGCACTACCACGTCTCCCTCCGGAATCTGCTTGAGGGCGGAGAGCATGCCGTCGAAGTCGAGGCGGTTCTCGGCGTCTACGTAGGGGTACTTGTGCAGCTCGATTCCGGCGGCAGTGAAGATGCCGAGGTGATTGGGCCAGGTCGGATCCGAGACCCAGATGTCCTTGCCGGGCAGCTGCTTGGCGATGAAATCGGCCGCCAGGCGAAGGGCGCCGGTGCCGCCCGGAGATTGGGTGGCACTGGCCCGGCCCGCTTCCAGCAACGGCGAGCCTTCGCCCAGCACCATGGGCAGAATCACCGAACCATACTCCGGCGCTCCGTGGGAGCCGATGTAGGTCTTGGTGGTCTCGTTTTTGAGCAGCAGGGCCTCGGCTTCTTTGACGGCGCGCATCACCGGGGTGTTGCCCTGGTCGTCCTTGTAGACACCGACGCCGAGATCGACCTTCTGGGGATTGGTATCTTTCTTGAAGGCCTCGATCAAACCGAGGATGGCATCCCCGGGAACCCGCTCAATGTGTTCGAACATTTATTTCGCTACCTCGTCGGTTCTGGCGGCAAGAATGAAGTCGTTCTTGTGCAGGCCCTTGATCTTGTGTGACCACCAGGTCACGGTCACCTTGCCGTATTCGGTCAGGATCGCGGGATGGTGATCGGCTTGTTCGGCGATGTCGCCGACACGCTGTGTGAAGTCGAGAGCCTGCACGAAATCCTTGAACGTGAAGGTTCGTTCAAGCTTCATGATGCCATCGCGCTCGACGATCTGCCACTCGGGCACATCCTGGCGGTACTCGGCGATCTCGTTGTCGGTGACCCGTGGGGCGTCGATGCTGCAAGCTTCGCAGGCCTGCTGAGAAAGATTTTCCATGCTACCTCCTGACTGTCGTTGGGAAGGAGAACTCGGTAATTCCTGCTTCGAAAGGTCGTGCAAGTGGCAGGCAGCGTCAAGGCGTGCAGGATGGTATTGAGCCTGCCAGAGTGTCACGTTATCGTGACAGTCGGGTAATGTAGGCGTGACCATCCTCCTCAGGCATCCCGATTCCCTGTACAGAGACACACATCATGCGGCTGAGGTTTCACTGCCAGAATCGAATCGGCATCCTGCGCGATATCGTCGCCCACTTTTCCGACTATGGCCTCAACGTGGCTCGGGGCGAGGTGGGTGGCGAACACGGTAATGCCATCTACCTGTATGTTCCCCACCTGCTCCACGCCCAGTTCGCTACCCTGAAGCCCGAGTTGGAGTCGGTAACCGGCGTGTTCGGCGTGCGTCGAGTCAATCTGATGCCCAGCGAGCGGCGCCATCTGGAGCTCGATGCGTTGCTTTCCTCGCTCACCGATCCGGTGATGTCAATCGACATGGAGGGGCACATGGTGGCGGCCAACCGCGCCGCAGGTCTGCTGCTCGGGGTGAGGGTCGACGAGGTGCCCGGTCTTTCCCTCGCGCGCTACCTGCCCGATCTCGATCTGCCGGCACTCATTCGGCGCCACAATGCTCGGCTCAACGGCCTGCGGCTGCGCCTGAAGGACACGACCTTCCTGGCCGATATCGCCCCGCTGCATCGCGAGCATCAGGACGATGTGGCATCGCTTGCCGGGGCCGTGGTGACGTTGCACCAGGCCGAGCGCATCGGCGAGCGCATCTATCAGGTCCAGCGCCAGGAACTGCGCGGCTTCGAGGCCATCTTCCAGGCCAGTCCTGCCCTCGAGGCACTGACCCGCGAAGCACGGCGCATGGCGCCTCTGGATGCCCCCCTGCTGATCCAGGGCGAGACCGGCACCGGCAAGGAGCTGCTGGCACGAGCGTGCCATCTGGCCAGTCCCCGAGGGCAGGCGCCCTTCATGGCGCTCAACTGTGCCGGGCTGCCGGAATCCATGGCGGAGACCGAGCTGTTCGGCTACGCCCCAGCGGCCTTCGAGGGTGCCCGTCCCGAAGGCAAGCTCGGGCTGCTCGAGCTCACCGCCGGCGGTACCATTTTCCTCGACGAAGTGGGCGAGATGAGCCCTCGCCTGCAGGTCAAGCTCCTGCGCTTCTTGCAGGACGGTGGCTTTCGCCGGGTAGGCAGCGACGAGGAAACCTGGCTCGACGTTCGCGTGATCTGCTCGACCCAGCAGGACTTGCCGCAATTGTGCGCCGAGGGTCTATTCCGCCAGGACCTCTTCCATCGCCTCAACGTACTCTCCCTGTCGGTCCCGCCCTTGCGCGAGTGCCGCGATGGTATCCCCGCCCTTGCCGAGCATTTCGTCGACCGCGCGGCGCGCCAGATCGGCTGCGAGCTACCGGGGCTCTCGGGAGCGGCCCTAGCCCGCTTGGGCGCCTACTTCTGGCCTGGCAACGTCCGTCAACTCGAGAACGTTCTCTTCCAGGCCGTCTCACTCTGCGAGGGTGGGGTTATCGACCCCGTGCATCTGCGCCTACCCAATACCGGCGAGGCCTCGAGCCCGGCGGGTATTTCCCTTGAGGGCTCGCTGGCCGAGATCCTCGGCGACGTGGAGCGTCGGGTGCTCGAGTCGCTCTATCCGCACCACCCCTCGAGCCGCCAGCTCGCCCGGCGGCTGGGCGTTTCCCACACCACCATTGCCAATAAGCTCCGGCGCCACGGGATCGGCGGGGAGGCGATGTGAGGAGAGGGAGCCGCCAGATCGGAGGGTGCATGACTCCCCCGCGGGTGCCCCTCTGGCTCAAGTTGGCCTTCACTGCCTGGATCATCGGCTGGGCGCCGAGTTACGCGCTGCTTCTCGGTGCGCAGAACTTCTTCTGGCTCTGCAACATTGCCAGCTTTCTGCTGCTGGTGGCGCTGTGGAGCGAGAGACGCACCCTGATGTCGATGCAGTGGCTAGCGGTAGCGCTGGTCGGTGCGCTGTGGAGCCTCGATGTTAGCGTGGCGGCACTGACCGGCGTACATCCCATTGGCGGTACCGAGTACATGTTCGACCCCGAACATCCGCCTCTGGCCCGCGTCATGTCACTCTACCATGTGGTATTGCCGCTGGTGGCGGGCATCGGCGTCGCCAAGCTGGGCTACGCGCGCCGTGCCTTGCTATGGCAGAGCCTGTTGACATGGGTCGTGGTGCCGCTGACCTATTGGTTCACGGAGGCCGAGCGCAACATCAACTGGGTGCATGGGCCCTTCGGCGAGCCCCAGGCTCTGGTCGACCCGCTTGTGTACCTGGTAACGCTGACGGTGCTCTGGCCGTTTGTCATCTACCTGCCGGTGCATCTGTTGATGCGTCTACTCCAGCGGCGCGGCGTGATCGGCTGAACCGTGTCGGATGAGCCACTCGCGTACCTCGGCATAGGGGTAGCCCTCCAGGGCAGCGAAGCCCGTCAGCTGCCGCACCTTGAGCCGGGTGAACAGCGGTGTGGTGATACCGCACAGGAAACGAGTCAGCAGGTCAGGGGTGGCGGGGTGTCCCTCGCTCCGGGTGGCCAGGCGCTTGCGAAGGTCGCCGAGTAGCTCGTCCGGGTGGCGGCTCTCCAACGGGGCCAGGGACGGCCCCTGTGGCAGTCTGGCGGGCTGCCCGCGGCAGGCCGAGCAGTGACCACATCGCTCCGGGGCTCGGGCGTCGCCGAACCATTCGGCCAGCCGTCGACTCAGGCAGCGGTCGCTCTCGAAGAGCTCGAGCATGGCATGCAGCCGGGCGATCTCGGCCGCTTCCTTGTCGCGAAAATAGGCGTGGAGCGCATCGGTCAGTGCCTCCGGGTCGAACTCGGTCTGCGTAACCTCATAGACCTCGGTGAGCTGTCGGCTCTGCAGTTCCAGCCAGCCCTTGTCGACGAAGTAGTCCAGCGCGGTGATCACTCGGCTGCGGTGAGCGTCCAGGCCGCGCTCACGGCCGAGGGTTTCCAGAGAGGTGAAATCCAGTTCGTACCAGGTCCGGGCCTTCGTGGCAGCATCGAGGATCGCCTGAACAAAGGCGCGACGCTCTCCCTGGAAACGGGACACGAGGGCGTCGAGCTCGACCCTTGGCTTGAAGCGGTAGTCGGCGAAGTAAGCGTGTCGCGGCCGGAGGATGCCGCGCAGCTCCAGCTGCACCAGCAGGGTCTTGAGGGGCAGCGGGCGGATATTGGCTTGCTGGGAGAGGGCGTTCAACTGCAGTGCCCAGTGGTGGCCTGCCGCGTGCAGCTCGTCGATCACTCGACGGATACCTTGGCGCTCCGGGGTGTCGCCGTAAACGAAGGTCTCCAGCACGCCCAGGGTATCGCGTCCGGCCAGCATCAGGCATTCCGAGGGCTGGCCGTC
>CAYWBG010000119.1:5213-6967 GCA_964456005.1 uncultured Halomonas sp. | reverse complement strand
TTCGCCGCTCCCTTCTCGGCCAGCTGGCCCGCCTCAGCGCGGGTGCCGCCCTGATGCCGCTCGCAAGCGTTGCCAGCGCCGGCATCAACAGCCAGCCGCCGCGCCGAGAAGGCGACCCCACGAAGCGCTACGGCATGCTCATCGACCTGCGCCAGTGCATCGGCTGCCAGGCCTGCACCGTGTCGTGCCATATCGAGAACGACGCCCCGCTGGGCAAGTTCCGTACCACCGTCTCCCAGTACGAGGTGGAGCACCAGGAGACCGGCGAGCTGGCCACCTTCATGCTGCCCCGCCTGTGCAACCACTGCGAGAACCCGCCCTGCATCCCGGTCTGCCCGGTACAGGCGACCTACCAGCAGCAGGACGGCATCGTGGTGGTGGACAGCGACCGCTGCGTGGGCTGCGCCTACTGCGTCAACGCCTGCCCCTACGACGCGCGCTTCATCAACGACAAGACCCAGACCGCCGACAAGTGCACCTTCTGCGCCCATCGCCTGGAAGCCGGCCTGCTGCCGGCCTGCGTGGAGAGCTGCGTGGGCGGCGCGCGGATCATCGGCGACATGCGCGACCCGGAAAGCCAGATCAGCCGCATGATCGCCGAGCACCGCGACGAGCTCATGGTGCTGCAGCCCGAAAAGAACACCCTGCCCCAGGTCTTCTATCTCGGCATGGACGAGCGCTTCACCACGCGTCCGCTCGCCGAGCCGGTGGCCCTGGAAGTCCTCGATCCCCAAGGCAAGGAGATGGGTTATGAATTCCATGGCCATTGAGCTGCTCGCCCCGCGCTATGCCATCGCCTGGTACCCCTGGGCGGTGCAGTACTTCTTCCTGATCGCGCTCTCCTACGCCACCCTGTGGCTGGCCGCCCCGGCGCTGGTGTTCGGCAAGGAGAAGTGGCTGCCCACCGCCCGGCTGGCCCTGCTGGCCTGCCTGACCACGACCCTGGTGGCCCCGGTGGCGCTGCTCGCCGACCTTCACCAGCCGCTGCGCTTCTGGCACTTCTACGCCTTCTCCACCTCGAGCTCCTGGATGTCCATCGGCAGCCTGGTCCTGCCGCTCTACGTGGTGGGCGTGCTCGTGCTCAGCTGGCTGGCCTGGCGCCCCGCGCTGCAGGCCAGCCGCCAGGCACCCGGCCTCGCGGGCCTGGTCGCCCGCCTGCTGTCGCTGGGTAGCTCTCCCACCCCCCGCGCCCTGCTGGTGCTGGTGGGCCTGGGCACCCTGCTCCTCTCCACCGGGATCATGCTCTACACCGGGGCGGAGCTTGCCGTCGTCAAGGCGCGCCCGCTCTGGAACACCGTCTGGCTGCCGCCGATGCTGGTCGCCACCGGCTTCATCACCGCCGCCGGCCTGCTCCTGGTGCTCAACCGCGTCAGCGGCATGCGGGACACGGCCACCAACGGCCAGATGCTCAAGGTATTGCTGGGCGCCTGCGTGGTGGCAGGCCTCGTCGCCGGGAGCTGGTTCCTCGACGGCATCAACGCCAACGTGGGCTCGGTGGCCGCCGCGCTCGATTCGGTGCGCGAGAGCCCCTCCTGGCGCAGCACCGCCCTGTGGGGCGGCCTGACCGGGGTGGCCCTGTTCGGCGCCGTGCTCTATCTGCTGACTCGCCCCGCCGCCCGCCGCCCGGCGCTCTTCGCCTGGGCCTGGGTGCTGGGCCTGGTGGCCATTCACATGGGCTGGATGTTCCGCTGGGTGGTGCTGATGGACGTGCAGCACGTGGCACGCAACAGCGCCGGCTTCCACCACTACGGCAT
>CAYWBG010000119.1:0-5113 GCA_964456005.1 uncultured Halomonas sp. | reverse complement strand
TGATGGACGTGCAGCACGTGGCACGCAACAGCGCCGGCTTCCACCACTACGGCATCCCCGCCGGCTCCTCCGGCATCCTCGGCATCGTCGGCACCTTCGGCCTGTGGCTCGCCGCGGTCCTGGTGATCGACCTGCTCATCCCCTGGCGCCAGGCGCGCCAGGGCGGCAGCGCCGCCGACGTCTCGCTTTCGGATGGCACTGCGTCAGCCGACAGCACCGCACACCCCGACACCAAGCGCGCTGCACAAACCACTGAAGGAGCCCCCGGCCATGGCTAAGCCCCCCGTCGATACCTCACGCCGCCGCTTCATGAAGGGCGCCGTCGCCGCCGGCGGTGCCGCCACCTTCGTCGCCGGCTACTCCGACCCCCTGGCCAAGATGGCCAAGGGCGTCACCGGCAGCGCCGGGGAGACGCCGAAGGACCGCATCCACGGCAACTCCCTGGCCCCGGAGTACCGGGTCGACCTGGAGACCGGTGAGCTGACCCTCAACCCGGACCAGCGTACCGCCTTCACCATCTGCTACGGCTGCACCACCCAGTGCGGCGTGCGGGTTCGCGTCGACAACGCGAGCGACCGGGTGCTGCGCGTCTCCGGCAACCCCTATCACCCGCTCTCCGCCGACGACCACCTGCCCATGCGCACCCCGGTGTCCGAGGCGCTGCGCCACGTCAGCGCCTACGGCGGCCAGGGCCAGGTCAACCGCTCCACCGCCTGCGCCCGCGGCAACGCCATGATGAGCCAGCTCGAGAGCCCCTTCCGGGTCGACCACTGCCTCAAGCGGGTGGGGGAACGTGGCGCCCGCGAGTGGCAGAAGATCTCCTTCGAGCAGCTGATCGAGGAGATCTGCGAGGGGGGCGACCTGTTCGGCGAGGGTCACGTGGACGGCCTGCGCGCCATCCACGACCACGACACCCTGATCGATCCGGAGAACCCGGAATTCGGACCCAGGGCCAACCAGCTGATGGTGATGGAAGCCACCGACTACGGCCGCTCCGATCTGCTCAAGCGCTTCACCCTGAACGCCTTCGCCACCCGCAACTATGGCCACCACGGCTCCTACTGCGGCCTGGCCTTCCGCATGGGCTCCGGCGCGGTGATGAACGACCTGGGCGCCAACGCCCACGTCAAGCCGGACATCCAGAACGCCCGCTTCATCATGTACATCGGCACCGCGCCGAGCCAGGCGGGCAACCCCTTCAAGCGCCAGGGACGGCTGATTGCCCAGGCCCGCGCCGCCGGCACCCTGGAATACGTGGTGGTGGACCCGGCCCTCAACGCCTCAACCTCCCACGCCGCCGAAAATAACCGCTGGGTGCCGATTCGTCCCGGCACCGACAGCGCCTTCGCCATGGCAGTGATTCGCTGGCTGCTCGACAACGAGGGCTACGCCCAGGCATTCCTGGAACTGCCGGGCAAGGCCGCCGCGGACGCCGCCGGCGAGGCGACCCACTCCAACGCCACCCACCTGGTGATCGACACCGAGAACCACCCGCGTCGCGGCCACTTCCTGCGCGCCAGCGATCTGGGCCTGGCGGAAGCCGACAGCGACGCCGACGCCCCCCTGGTGGTGGTCGACGGCGAGCTGGTGCACGGCGAGGAGGCGATGGCCGCCGAGCTGTTCGTCGACCGCGAGGTAGCGCTTGCCGACGGCATCACCGTACGAGTCAAGAGCAGCATGACCCTGCTGCGCGAGGCGGCCCACGAGCATGAGATGGCCGCCTACGCCGAGCACTGCGGCATCCCCGAGGCGACCATCGTCGAGCTGGCCAGCCGCTACGCCAGCCATGGCCGTCGCGCCGTGGTCAACTGCCACGGCGGCATGATGTCCGGCAACGGCTTCTACGCCGCCTTCGGCGTGCAGATGCTCAACCTGCTGGCCGGCAACTACAACATGAAGGGCGGCAGCGCCGTGGGCGGCGGGACCTTCAACGGCACCGGTGCCGGCCCGCGCTATGACCTGGCCAACTTCCCCGGCAAGCGAGGTCCCCAGGGGGTGTTCCTCTCCCGCTCGCGCTTCCCCTATGAGCGCTCCTCGGAATACCAGCGCAAGGTGGCGGCCGGCGAGAACCCCTACCCGGCCAAGGCGCCGTGGCGCTCCTTCGCTCCGCCGACCCTCACCGAGCACCTGCCCTCGGCGCTGGACGGCTACCCCTACCCGATCAAGGCGATGATCGGCTGCATGGCCAACCCCATCTACGGCCAGGCCGGGCTCGAGGCGATGATCGCCGACAAGCTCAAGGACCCCAAGCGCCTGGGGCTCTTCGTGGCGGTGGACGGCTTCATCAACGAGACCAACCGCTATGCCGACTACGTGGTGCCCGACTCGGTGATGTACGAGGTGTGGGGCTTCACCGGCGCCTGGAAGGGCGCGCTGGGCAAGATGACCACCGCCTGCTGGCCGGTGGTGGAGCCCCGGCAGCAGAAGACCGCCGAGGGTGAGCCGGTCACCATGGACAGCTTCTTCATCGCCGTGGCCAGGCGCCTGGGCCTGGCGGGCTTCGGCGACGAGGCGATCCCCGATCCCGACGGCAGCCTGCACCCGCTCAACCGCGCCGAGGACTACTACCTGCGCGCCGCGGCCAACATCGCCTTCCAGGGCGAACCGCTGCCCGAGGCCGACGAGAGCGATATCGCCCACGCCGGACTCGACCCGCTGCTGCCGCGCCTCGAGCGCACGCTCAAGCAGGAGGAGCGCGCTCGGGTGGCCTACCTCTACGCCCGCGGCGGGCGCTTCGAGGACGCCAGCGATCACTTCCAGGGCGAGCGGCTGACCAACGCCTGGCGCCGCACGCTCTGCGTCTACAACGAGACCGTGGGCACCAGCATCGACACCACGAGCGGCAAGCCCAACCGCGGTACGCCCTGCCACAGCCTGCCGCTGCTGGCCAACCAGCAGGCCATGCGCGAGGTGTTCACCGAGGAGGCGTGGCCGCTGCTGGCGTTCTCGTTCAAGTCCAACCTGATGAACTCCTACGCCATCGGCAACGAGCGGCTGCGCATGATCAAGCCCTACAATCCGGTGCAGATGCACCGCGAGGACGCCGAGCGCTACGGCATCAGCCACGGCGATACCATTCGCATCGAGAGCCCCGGGGGCAGCGTGGTGGGCCTGGCGCTGGTCAGCGAGAGCGTGATGCCCGGCTCGCTGGGCATCGAGCACGGCTACGGCCACCGCGACCTGGGTGCCACGCCCCATGTGATCGACGGCGAGTCCCAGCCCGACATGCCCTGGCTGCGCGCCGGCATCAACATCAACGACCTGGGCTTTCGTGACCCGACCCGCCACGTGGACGGCACCTGGCTCGAGCCCATCAGCGGCGCCAGCGTGCGCCAGGGCCTGCCGGTGAAGGTCAGCCGCGCCTGAGGCCAGCGGGAAGACCGCCACCAGAGCGCCCCCGCCGGGAGACCGGCGGGGGCGCCGTCGCGGGAGCACGCTTTTCACACCGAACGCACACCGGACGGCCGCGCCGGTTAGACTGGGTAGTTCTCCCATTGCCCCATCACTCTCTTGCCTCATCAACCTGGAGCGAGCCTGACCATGCAGCAACCGCAGCAGCCCCCGGGGTTACAAGTGTTGAGGGATATCGTCCTCGTCGGCGGCGGGCACACCCACGTGGGGGTGCTGAAGCGTTTCGCCATGAAGCCCGAACCCGGCGTCAGGCTCACCCTGATCTGCCGCGACACCCATACCCCCTACTCGGGCATGCTGCCGGGCTATGTCGCCGGGCACTACCGCTACGACGATGTGCATATCGACCTGCGCCGGCTGGCGGAATACGCCGGGGCACGCTTCTTCAGCGACGAGGTGACCGGCATCGATCCGGCCGCACGGACCGTGCTCTGCCGCTCACGGCCGCCGGTGCCCTACGACTGGATGTCGATCAATATCGGCTCGACTCCCAGCGTGAACGCGGTCAGCGGTGCCGGCGAGCATGTGGTGCCGGTCAAGCCGATCCACCAGTTCAACGACCGCTGGCAGACGCTGCTGGAGCGTCTCACGTACCCACACACCGGGCAGCACCCTGGCCAGACCCATGTCGCGGTGGTCGGCGGCGGCGCCGGCGGCGTCGAATTGCTGCTGGCCATGCAGTATCGGCTGAACAACGAACTCATCGCCCAGCACCGCGACCCGAACGAACTGCGTTTTTCCCTCTTCACCCGTGGTGCGCAGATCCTGCCGACCCACAATCCACGGGTGCGCGCCCACTTCGAGGCCATCCTGGAACAGCGCAGCGTCGAGGTGCATACCGACACCGACGTGGTCGGTGTCGAGGCAGGCCGGCTGCAGACCGCTGACGATAACTGGCACGCCGCCGACGAGATCGTCTGGGTCACCAACGCCGGCGGCGCCGCCTGGCTGCGTGATACTCACCTGGCACTCGACGATGCCGGCTTCATCCAGGTCGGCGACACCCTGCAGTCGCTCTCCGACCCGCGCATCTTCGCCGCGGGCGATATCGCCAGCCAGGTCAATCATCCTCGCGAGAAGGCCGGGGTCTTCGCCGTGCGGCAAGGCCGCCCGCTAGCCGACAACCTGCGCGCCGTCGTGACCGGCCGCCCCCTCAAGCCCTACCGCCCCCAGGCGAGATGGCTGGCGCTGATCAGCACCGGCGACCGCCACGCCGTGGCCTCCCGCGGCGGCCTCTGTCTTGCCGGCGACTGGGTGTGGCGCTGGAAGGACCGCATCGACCGGCGCTTCATGGCCAAGTTCAACGACCTGCCGCCGATGAAAGAAGGCAGCATGCGGGCGCCCCGGGCCAGCCGCGTGGCGCTGGACGCGGACGAGAATGCCCAGGCGATCTCGGCCCTTGCCATGCGCTGCGGCGGCTGTGGCGCCAAGGTCGGCGCCTCGGTGCTCTCCCGGGCGCTGGCCACCCTGCAGCCGGTGGAGCGGGACGAGGTGCTGGTGGGCCTGCATGCCCCGGACGATGCCGCCGTGGTGCGGGTCCCGCCGGGCAAGGATGCGGTGCACACCATCGACTTCTTCCGCGCCTTCATCGACGACCCCTATGTGTTCGGCAAGATCGCCGCCCACCACGCTCTGGGCGACATCTTTGCCATGGGCGCCGAGGCCCAGACCGCCACCGCCGTGGCCACGGTGCCCCAGGGGC
>CAYWBG010000118.1:0-6979 GCA_964456005.1 uncultured Halomonas sp. | reverse complement strand
CTCGGCGCTCGGCGCTCGGCGCTCGGCGCTCGGCGCTCGGCGCTCGGCGCTCAAAGTCCCAGCAGCTTGAGCAGCCAGCGGCGGTAGGGGGGATTGAGCAGCCCCACGGCGTTTCGCCGCGCCTGGATGAACACGCTACGCTCCAGGCTGAAACGCAGGAAGCCGGCCTCGCCCTGGTAGGCGCCCATTCCGCTCTCGCCCACGCCGCCGAAGGGCAGGGCGGGCACGGCGTTGTGCCACAGGGTGTCGTTGAAGACCACGCCGCCGGAGTGGGTGGTTTCGAGAATCTCCCGCCGCTCCTTGGCATCGTCGGTGAAGGCGTAAAGCGCCAGCGGCCGTGGGCCGGCATTGACATGCTGGATGGCAGACTCGAGGTCGCGCACCCCGAGGATCGGCAGCCAGGGTCCGAAGACTTCCTCCTGCATCAGCCTGAGGCCCTGATTCGGGTCGATCACCAGGGTCGGCGGCAGCTTGGCCCCGCCACCAGGCAACTCGGTCCGCTCGCCCAGGGCGATCACTCGGCAGCCGTGGTCGCGGGCTTCCTCGAGCACGGCTTCGAGCCGCTGGCGCGCGGCGCTGCCCAGCACGGCACTGTAGTCGTCCCCGGCGCTGCCCTGGGGATAGAAGTCGCCCACCGTCTTGCGCATCGCCTCGATGAAGGCCGCGAGCCGCGAGGCGTCGATCAGCACGTGGTCGGGGGCGATGCAGGTCTGGCCGGCATTGAGCCATTTGCCGAAGGCGATGCGCTCGGCGGCCCGGGTGAGGTCGGCGTCCCGGGTGATGATGGCCGGGGTCTTGCCGCCCAGTTCCAGGGTGATGGGTGTCAGGTTGGGAGCCGCCGCCCGGGCCACCTCCCGGCCGATCCGCGCGCTGCCGGTGAACAGCAGGTGGTCGAAGGGGAGTGCCGAGAAATCGCGTGCCGTCTCCTCGCCACCCAGCGCCACATAGAGCTCCTCGGTATCGAAGTAGCGCTCCGCCAGCCTTGCCAGCAGGTCGCTGGTAGCCGGCGTCTGCTCGCTGGGCTTGATCATCACCCGGTTGCCGGCGGCCAGGGCATCCACCGCCGGAAGCAGGGCCAGGTTCCAGGGGTAGTTGGAGGGGGCGATGATGCCGACCACGCCCAGCGGCTGGCGGTGGATCCTGGCCCGCCCGGGCTGCAGGCGCCAGGGCACCGCCGCGCGTTTCGCTCGCATCCAGCGCCGGAGGTGGCGCCGCGCGTGGCGTATGGCCTGCAGCACCGTGGCGACTTCCGCCAGGCGGGTCTCGGCCTCAGCCCGGTGGCCGAAATCCTTACTGATGGCGCGGGCGATCTCGTCGCGGTGGCCCCGGGTCAGGTTCGCCAGTCGGGTCAGGCGGTCGCGGCGGGCGGCCAGTGTGGGATAGGGCTCGGCCTCGAAGGCGCGACGCTGGGCATCGAACTGCGCCTGCAGCTCGCGGACATCGGTCATTCACGTCTCCCTGTGTTAATGAGGATGGAAGGAGGGGCGGGTACTGGGCACAATGTAGGCCTTCTGCCAACGGCTTGTCAGCAGCGAGTGCCGCGGCATCGCTCGGAGCTCATCCGAGGGCAGGCCCCGGGGTGCCGGACCATCGAGGAGGCGCTCTGGACCCCTCCCTGGGCGCTACCGACGCCATTCCTGGCGTAGGACCTCCTCTTCGGCCTGCCCCCGGCGCCCCTCGCGTTAGATAGCTGTAATTGCCCAGGAGCCACCATGTCACCCCTTGTGCTGCAAGAACTGCCCGCCATCGAAGCGGTACCGGCCGCGGCCTGGAACGCCCTGGTCGGCGACGATCATCCTTTCCTGCGCCACGAGTTCCTGCACGCCCTTGAGGTCAGCGGCTCGGTGAGCCCTGCCACCGGCTGGGTGCCTCGCCATTTAACATTATGGCAGGGAGAGACGCTGGTCGGTGTGATGCCGCACTATCTCAAGCATCACTCCTTCGGCGAGTACGTTTTCGACTGGAGCTGGGCCGACGCCTGGGAGCGGGCCGGGGGGCGCTACTATCCCAAGGGGCTCACGGCGATTCCCTATACCCCGGCGCCCGGTTCGCGCCTGGCGCTGGCGGAAGGGGTCGATCCCCAGGCGGCCCGGGAGGCCCTGGCGGCGGCGTGGGAGGAGAGCGAGCTCTCCAGCTGGCACCTGCTGTTCGCCGCCGACGAGGAGGTGGCGGCCTGGCAGTCGGTACGCCCCGGCCTGCTGGCCCGCCACGGGGTGCAGTTCCAGTGGCATGATGCCGGCTACGGCGACTTCGACGGCTTCCTGGCCGCCATGACCTCGAAACGCCGCAAGGCGATTCGCCGCGAGCGGCGCATCGTCGCCGATCAGGGCCTGACCCTGCATCGCCTGGAGGGGGCGGCGATCGATGCCGAGGCCCTGGCGCACTTCTTTCGCTGCTACGAGATCACCTACCTGGAGCGGGGGCGCCACGGCTACCTGAGCCTCGACTTCTTCCGCCGCCTGCACGCCTCGATGCCCGAGTCGCTGCTGCTGGTGCAGGCGCGGATGGACGGCAAGCCGGTGGCCGCCGCGCTCTGCCTGCAGGGCGCGCGGACCCTCTACGGGCGCTACTGGGGCAGCGAGGTGATGGCCGACTGCCTGCACTTCGAGGCCTGCTACTACCAGGGCATCGAACACTGCCTCGAGCGGGGGTTGACCGCCTTCGATCCCGGCACCCAGGGGGAGCACAAGCTGGCCCGGGGGTTCGCCCCGCGCCTGCTCACCTCGCTGCACCACATCGCCGACCCTAGGCTGCGTGACGCCGTGGCCCGCTTCTGCGCCGAGGAGCGCGCCCATGTCCGGGCCTATTGCGCTGCCGCCGAGGAAGCGCTGCCGTTCAGGGCGTGAGCGGGGCGGTAGATGGTGGCATAATGGCCGGTATCGAAATGTCCTGACGGAAGTCGCGAATGCTCAAATGGTTGGCCGTGGTGCTGGTCGTCCTGCTTGCCCTGCTGCAGTATCGCCTGTGGCTGGGTGAGGGTGGGCTCGGCGACCTCGGCAAGGTGCGTGATCGGGTGGCGGTCCTGGAGGCGGCCAACAAGCCGCTGCGCGACCGCAACGCCCGCCTCGCCGCCGAGGTGGTCGACCTCAAGACCGGCCTGGATGCCATCGAGGAGCGCGGCCGCAGCGATATCGGCATGGTGCGTGCCGACGAGCAGTTCTTCTGGGTGCCCGGCGCGGCGGTGGAGTCCAGCCGGCAGGCCGCCCAGCCCGACCTCTCCGCGGCGCTGGAGGTATCCCGATGAGTCGGTCCCTGTGGCTGGTGGTACCGGCGGCAGGGCAGGGGCGGCGCATGGGGGCCGACCGGCCCAAGCAGTATCTGGCGTTGGCCGGCCGGCCGGTGCTGGCGATGACCCTGGCGCGGCTGCATGCGGCCTTCCCCGAGGCGCGTCTGTGCCTCTGCCTCGCCGCCGACGATGCCCACTTCGACCCGACCGGGGTGCCCTTCGCCGACTGGCGACGGGTCGACGGCGGCGGCGAGCGGGTCGACTCGGTGGCCAACGCCCTTGAAGCCATTCGCGGCGAGGCGGCCGACGATGACCTGGTGCTGGTCCACGACGTGGCGCGCCCCTGTGTCACCGTGACGGACCTCGAACGACTGCACGCCGCCCTGGCCGATGACCCGGTGGGCGGGCTGCTCGCCACGCCGGTGGCCGATACCATGAAGCGCGACGACGGCGCGGGGCGGGTCGCCGTCACCGAGTCGCGTTCTGGCCTGTGGCACGCCCTGACCCCCCAGGGCTTTCGCTATGCCCTTCTGCGTCGCGCCCTCTCCCGGGGCGGAGCGTTGGGTGTCGCCATCACCGACGAGGCCTCGGCGGTGGAGGCCCTGGGGCTTTCGCCTCGGCTGGTGGTCGGGCGGCGCGACAATCTTAAGATCACTCATCCCGAGGACCTGGCCTTGGCGGCGCGGATCCTGGCCGCGCAGGACCAGGCCCAGTCGGCCTCGGGCGAGCAGGACAAGGCGCCCTTCGGCGCACTGGAGAGCTAATGCGCATCGGCCACGGCTTCGACGTTCACCGCTTCGGCATGGGTGACCACCTGATGATCGGCGGTGTCGCCGTTCCCTTCGACCAGGGCTTCATCGCCCACTCGGATGGCGACGTCCTGCTGCACGCTGTCTGCGATGCCCTGCTGGGCGCCTGCGGACAGGGCGACATCGGACGCCACTTTCCCGATACCGACCCGGCCTGGGCCGACGCCGACAGCCGCGATCTGCTGCGCCACGTGGTGGGGCTGGTGCGCGAGGCCGGCTATCGGGTCGGCAACCTGGATGCCACCCTGATCGCCCAGGCGCCGAAGATGGCGCCACACATCGGGGCCATGGCGGCAACCATCGCCGAGGTCCTCGAGGTCGAGCCCGGGGCGGTCAACGTCAAGGCCACCACCACCGAGCGGCTCGGCTTCACCGGGCGCGGCGAGGGCATCGCCGCCGAGGCGGTGGTGCTGCTGCAGCATGCGGGAGTCGACGGTGAGTGATGCCATCGCCTGGCCGCCGGCCTGGCCGCGGGTGCTGGACGACGCGTTCGGCCTGCCAGTGTCCGGGGACTATCGGGCGACGCCCGAGGATTTCCGGGTCGAGGAGGCGCTCGACTTTGCCCCCGAGGGGGAGGGGGAGCACCTCTGGCTGTTCCTCGAGAAGCGCGACCAGACCACCGCCATGGTGGCCCGGGAGCTGGCGCGACTTTGCGGGGTCTCACCCCGGGTAGTGGGCTACTCCGGCATGAAGGACCGTGTCGCCGTGACTCGCCAGTGGCTGTCCGTGCAGCTGCCCGGGCAGGAAGCGCCGGCGGGGCTGGTCGAGGCCCTTGCCGAGCGCGGCATTCGCGTGCTCGAGCAGGGTCGCCACCCGCGCAAGCTCAAGCGCGGCGTGCATCGCGCCAACCGCTTCCGCCTGCGCCTCACCGGGTCCGTGGTGGACGACCCCGGGCTCGCGGCGCGCTGGGGGTGGCTGGTCGAACAGGGGGCGGCCAACTATTTTGGTCCCCAGCGCTTCGGCCCGGAGGGCCGCAACCTGCAGCGCGCTTCGGCGCTGCTGGCCCGGGGCTGGCGCAAGCGCGATGACCGCGAGGGCATGATGCTCTCCACAGCGCGCAGCTTCCTGTTCAACGAGCTGCTCGCCGAGCGCGTTCGCCGGGGTAGCTGGGACCGGCTGCTGGCCGGCGAGGTGGCGATCCTCGACGGAACCGCCAGTCAGTTCACACTGGAGGCGCCGGACACCGAGCTTGAGGCCCGGGCGGCCCGGCTCGACCTGCACCCCAGCGGAGTGCTGTGGGGCGTCGGCAACTCCGTGGCCGGGGGGGAAGCCCGAGCCCTGGAGGCGCGTTTGCCCGAATCCTATCCCGCGCTCTGCGCGGGGCTCGAGCAGGCCGGCGTGCGCCTCGCCCGCCGGCCGCTACGCCTGCGGCTGGGCGAGCCGCGACTGACCCGTGGCGAAGACGCGCTATGGCTGGACTTCAGCCTGCCCCGCGGGGCCTTTGCCACCGCCGTATTACGCGAGCTGATCGCCCACCCCACCCTCTGAAGGAGTCTGCGATGCGTCGACTACTGCTATCCAATGACGACGGCGTGCATGCCCCGGGGCTGCGCGCCCTGCACGACGCCCTGTTGCCCCATGCCCGCCTGCGCGTGGTGGCCCCGGATCGCGACAAGAGCGGCGCCAGCAACTCGCTGACCCTGACCCGACCGCTGTCGCTGACCGATATGGACAACGGCTTCTACAGCGTTGACGGCACCCCGGCGGACTGCGTCTACCTTGGCGTCAACGGCGTCTGGGACGAGAAGCCCGACCTGGTGATCGCCGGCATCAATCACGGCGGCAACCTGGGCGACGATGTGCTCTACTCCGGCACCGTGGCTGCCGCCATGGAGGGGCGGAACCTGGGTATGGCGGCCATCGCCATGTCGCTGGTCGGCTCCCGCCACTTCAATACCGCCGGCCGGGTGGCGGCGAGCCTGGTGGGGGCTGCCGACCAGCTCTCCCTGCCGCCGCGTAGCCTGCTCAACGTCAATGTGCCGGACCTGCCCTGGGACGAGATACAGGGCTTTCGGGTCACCCGGATGGGCTATCGTGGTCCGGCGACGCGGCCGCTGGAGGTGCGCGACCCCCGCGGCAGGCTGCGTTACTGGATCGCCGCCGCCGGCGAAAACGCCGACGACGGCCCGGATACCGACTTCGCCGCCGTGGAGGCGGGCTTCGTCTCCATCACCCCGCTGCAGACCGACCTGACTCGGCATGCGGCGCTCGACGATGTGCAGGGCTGGCTGGATGCACTCACCTGAGCGATTAACCGAGCTGCTGCGCGGCGTGGGGATGACCTCCCAGCGAACCCGTGACCGCATGGTGGCTCGCCTGGCCGAGAATGGCATCCGTGATCCCCGCGTGCTCTCGACCATGGCCAATGAGCCGCGCCACCTCTTTCTCGACGAGGCGCTGGCTCATCGCGCCTACGAGGACACCTCGCTGCCCATCGGCCACGGCCAGACCCTCTCCCAGCCCTGGATGGTGGCGCGGATGACCGAGCTGGTCATACAGCACGCCCCGGCCCGGGTGCTGGAGATCGGCACCGGCTCCGGCTATCAGACGCTGATTCTCTCGCGGCTGGTTCCGGAACTCTGGTCCATCGAAAGGATCAATGCCCTGCACCGTCGCGCCGCAGAGCGTCTGCGGCTGCTCGAGGTCCGCAACATTCGGCTGCGCCTGGCCGACGGAGGCCACGGCTGGGAGGACGCGGCTCCCTTCGAGGTTATCCTGCTGACCGCCTGCGCCGGCGAGCTGCCCGAGCCCCTGCTCGGCCAACTCGCCGAGGGCGGTGTTCTCATCACCCCGCTGGCCGATGCCGCGGGGCGCCAGTGGCTGACCCGGGTGCAGCGTCAGGGTGACGCCTTCGAGAAAACCCGTCTCGAGCCGGTGCGCTTCGTGCCACTGCTGGAAGGCGTCATTCGTTGAAAGGAGTCAGCCAGTTGAAGCGTCATTTCGG
>CAYWBG010000117.1:0-6980 GCA_964456005.1 uncultured Halomonas sp. | reverse complement strand
TGACCGACTCCCAGGCCCCCTTGGCGGTGATGCCCATCTTCTTGTGGTCGTAGCCATTGGCCCCGCCGGAGGCGAAGGCGTCTCCCAACCAGTGTCCGTACTCGGCGGAAATCTCGTTGGCGGTATCGGAAAAGGTGGCGGTGCCCTTGTCGGCCGCCACCACCAGATAGGGGTCATCCTCATCGTGACGCACTACCTCGCGCGGCGGGACCAAGTCGCCACCCTTGCGGTTGTCGGTGACGTCGAGCAAGGCGCGGATGAATATCTTGTAGCACTCGATCCCCTCGCGCTGTAAGGCCTCACGGTCGCCTTCGGGCAGGCGCTTGCAGACGAAGCCACCCTTGGCGCCCACCGGCACGATCACCGCGTTCTTGACCTGCTGGGCCTTGACCAGGCCAAGCACCTCGGTGCGGTAGTCCTCCTGACGGTCCGACCAGCGCAGCCCGCCCCGAGCTACCTTGCCGCCGCGCAGGTGCACACCTTCGAGTCGCGGCGAGCAGACAAAGATCTCGAAGGCCGGGCGCGGCTTGGGCATGCCGGTCACGCGCGAGGGCTCCAGTTTGAAGGCGATGTAGTCCTTGGGCTGACCATCCGTGTGCCGCTGATAGTAGTTGGTTCGCGTGGTCGCCTGGATCAGTTCCATGTAGCGACGCATCAGTTGGTCGTCGTTAAGGCTTGCGACGTCATCGAGCAGGCGATGGATGCGCTCGACGCAGGCCTCTACCTCATCATCGCCGGGCCGATGCTCGGGATCGAAGCGCAGCTCGAACAGCGACACCAGTTCGCGGGTAATCGCCGGGTGGCTAGCCAGGGTGTTGGCCATGTATTCCTGGGAGACACCAAAACGGATCTGCTTGAGGTAGCGCGCGTAGCCACGCAGCATGGCCACCTCGCGCCAATCCAGGTTGGCGCCGATAATCAGCCGGTTGAAGGCGTCGCTGTCCGCCTCGCCGGCCCAGATGCGCTGGAAGGCCTCAATGAAGGGCTCGCGCATCTGCTGCAGGTTCACCTCGGTTCTGGTGTGGTGCTCCAGATCGAAGTCATGGATCCAGTAGCGGGCATCGGTGGCGTCGATCTCGTAGGGCCGTTCGCCGATCACCCGCAGGCCCAGGTTCTCCATCATCGGCAGCACATCGGAGAGCGGAATGGGCACGGCACGATGGAACAGCTTGAGGTTGACCCCGCTACCCTCCTCTTCAACCAGGCGGTAGAGCGATAGCGCCAGGGGCGCCCCTTCATCCAGCTCGCTGATATGCTGCAGGTCAAAGACCGCGGTGCGGGCGTTGAAATCGTCCCGGTAGCTGGCCGGGAAGGCATCGCGGAAGCGATCCATCAACAGATTGGCCTGCTCCTCGCCGAAGCCCTCGATGCTGGCCGTCTGGAGGTCGTCGCGCCAGTTGCGGGCCAACAGCGCCACCTTGTTCTCGAGGCGCTTGAGGTCATACTCGACCGGTCGATCATCCTTGAAGCGCAGGATGAACTGGATCCGCGCCAGCACCGACTCCGAGAGATAGGTATTGAAGTCGCCAAAGGTGGCGTCGAGCTCCTCGCAGAGCAGGTCCTGGATGCGCAAGCGCAACTCGGTGGAGAAGACGTCCCTCGGCACGAAGACCAGGCAGGAGAAGAAGCGGCCGGGGCGATCCTCGCGAATGAAGAGACGCACCCGGCGCCGCTCGCGAATGCTGAGGATGCCGAGTGCGGTCTGGGCCAGCTCCTGGGTTCCGATCTGGAAGAGGTCGTCGCGGGGGTAGACCTCGAGGATCTGCATCAACTGCTTGCCGTTATGCCCCTTGGGGTTGAAGCCGGCGGTCTCCATCACCGCCTTCAGCTTGCGGCGCAGGATTGGCACGTTGCGCGGCGATTCGTTGTAGACGGTGGCGGTGAACAGGCCCAGGAAGCGGTGCTCACCGACCAGGTTGCCCTTGTCGTCGAAGCGGTCGACGGAGATGTAGTCGGGATAGGTGGGACGGTGCACCCGGGCATGGTGAGCGCTCTTGGCAAAGGAGAGCAGCTCCGGCACCAGCACGAAGCGGCCATCTTCGACGCCGAGCTCGGTGCGGATGCGCTCGCGATAGCGCGGCTGGTCGAGGCGGAATACCCCCAGCTCGCTGTCCTTGACCCTGTCGAGCTGCTGCTCGCCACCCCTCTTGGTCACCTCATAGGCATCGTAGCCCAGAAAGGTGAAGTTCTCGTGGAGCAGCCATTCGAGAAAGTCGATGGCTTCCTGGTGATCTTCCGGGTCGGTCTGGTCCGGGCAACGGCCGCGGAGCTCCTCCATGGCCTGGTGGGCCCGCTCGCGCATCGGTTCGAAATCCTCGACGGCGGTGCGCACGTCGATCAGCACCTCGTGCAAGCTGTCCTGGACGTCCTCCAACACGCGGGTATCCGAGTGGCGGTCGATCTCGATGACGATCAGTGACTCGCGCGTCTCCGAGGCCTGGTCATGGCGGGGGGATTCGACCTGCTTCAGTCGGTGTTTGCCGTCGCGCTGGGTAGCCAGTACGGCGTTGTGGATGGCATGCACGGTGATGCCACGGCGATTGAGCTCGATGCGCACCGAGTCCACCAGGAAGGGCATATCCTCGTGCAGCACGGCCACGAAGGTATGGGGCGACTGCCAGCCATGCTCTTCGAAGTCGGGATTGAAGACGCGCACCTTGGGACGGCCCGGGTCGAACTCCTGCAGGAAGTGCCAGATCGACAGTGTCGCCCCGTAGAGGTCATCCAGGCGTCGGTCCTCGAGGTCGTCGAAGGGCACCGTGGAGTAGAAGTAGCGGGCGAAGGCCTCGACATCGGCGGCCTTGTCCTTTTCCAGCCGGCTCCTTAACCGCTCGGCCAACTGCTTGAGAAAATCCTGTCTGGCTTCGTCATTCGCAACTTGCTGCATCCCTCACCTCGGTTGCCAACGGCCGCTACCGCGACCGGAACTATTCGACACGGCTCCCTTGTTATCGGGGCCCTGTCGCCAGCTTACGTGAGTCCCCGTCCCGGCCCCACCGACTTGCCGACTTGCTCATGGAGCATGTCGTTTGCGCATCGCTGCCAGCAACCTGCTGCTTGACACTCCTCAGCCAGTGCCGACTCAATCGCGGCGCTCCAGCAGCACGCCACACTCGCAGTGGTGGGTCCAAGGAAACTGGTCAAACAGAGCGAATCGAGTGATCTCGTGCGTCTCGGTCAGGATCTCGAGGTTATCCGCCAGTGTCTCCGGGTTGCATGAAATATAGACGATACGCGAATAGTCGCTCAGCTGACGGCAGCTGGCCTCGTCCAGGCCGGCACGCGGGGGGTCCACCAGTACGGTAGTAAAATCGTAGTCGTCAAGGGCCCACTCGGCCACTCGGCGACCGCCTTTCTCGCCCTTTAGCGCCGCTGCGAACTCCTCTGCCGACATGCGCCCGATCACCGCGTTGTCGATGCCGTTGGCGGCGAGGTTCTCCCGGGCGCTGGCCACGGCGGTGCGAGAGATCTCGGTCGCCAGCACCCGGCGGAAGTTCTCTGCCAGCGCCACCGTGAAGTTGCCATTGCCACAGTAGAGCTCCACCAGATCACCGTCCTGGCTACCCCGAGTCACGTCCCGGACCCAGGCGAGCATCGAGCGGCAGATCTCGGCATTGGGCTGGGCAAAGCTGTTCTCCACCTGCTGATAGACGAACTCGCGTCCCTCGACCTCCAGTCGCTCCCAGACATGATCGCGCTCCAGCACCAGGCGCTGCTTACGTGAGCGTCCGATAATCATCGCCCCTAGAGCCTCCTGGAGGCGTCGCGCCTCGGACTCCCAGGCCTCATCCAGGGGGCGGTGGTAGATCAGGGTGATCAACGCCTCGCCGGAGAGTGTGGTGAGAAACTCCACCTGAAATAGCTTGCGACGCAACAGCGGCACGCCGCGGATGGCGTCGAGGAGCACCGGCATCAGTTCGTTGATCCGCCGGCTGGCGACGGGAAAGTCCTCGAGGCGAACCACCGTTTTCTTCTTGGGGCCCTCGGGGTCCACCGGGGACGGCTGCATATCAAACATCGCGTAGAAGAGGTCGTCCTCCTCGTGCCAGATGCGAAACTCGCAGCGCTGCCGGTAGTGGCTGGGTGGCGAGGGGTAGACCTCAAGCGCAGGGGGTGCGAAGCGAGCGAAGTCGCGGGCGATACGCTCACGCTTTGCCTCGAGCTGATGGTCATAGCGGGCGGGATCGACGACGGGAATGGCCAAGGAGCCTCCTCGTGTGGTGGGCATGGGAATGAGCCGGGTGTATCGAGCGGTCAAGCAAGCGGCAGCAGGCGAGGTTCGGCGAAGCCAAAGGCCGCCAGGCCGGCCACCAGCTGGGGGGCCGGCCTGGTCACGAAACTGGGCCCCGGCCCCTCTCGCGGCGCCACGCCGATGGCCACCTGGGCGGTTCGTCGGGCAATGGCCGCGCTGGAGTCAATCCAGGCGACCGGCCACGGCGAAAGTTCGACCAATAGTTCGCGCAACAGCGGGAAGTGGGTGCAGCCGAGCACCACGGTGTCCAACTGGGGGTCGGCCCAGAGAGGTGCCAGAGCGCGGCGGATCGTGTCACGATCCGGAACCTCTCCGACCAGCCAGCGTTCGGCCTCGCGGACCAGCGCATCGGCGGCCACGCGGGTCACGCGACAGTCGGCGGCGAAGGCCTCGATCAGCCGCAGGGTATAGGGGCGCGCCACGGTAGCGCTGGTCGCCAGCAGGCCAATGTGTCGGCTGCGGCTCTTGGCCGCAGCGGGCTTGATGGCTGGCACCGTCCCCACCACCGGCACCCTCAGGCGTTCGCGCAGGAGATCCAGGGCCAGGGTGCTGGCGGTGTTACAGGCTACCACCAGAGCGCGGCAGTGGCTGGCGGCCACCGCGGCTTCACACACCGCCAGGATACGAGCCACCAGCCAGTCATCCTCGCGCTGGCCATAAGGAAGCATGGCATTGTCGCAGACGTAGGCCAGGGCCGACTCCGGCAGCCGCTCGCGAATCGCCGACACCACCGAGAGGCCTCCTACACCGGAGTCGAATACCAGGATGGGGCCCGCCATCACGCCTGGTCGCCCCACGCTGACAGAGAGGCGTGAGGACGGCAGGCCTGTGACAACTCATATGGTGGGGGGTAGAGCATTGCGGTATCCCGGCTGAGCGTGCGGGCATTTTACCTCAGCCGGGCAGGTGCCCGCAGCCGCTCACTTCCCACTCTTGCGGACCCGGGTAGGCCGCGGGAGGTTGAGGTGGGAATCAGGCGGTTTCCGGGGCATCACGCAGTTCGGCATAAAGCTCGGGATAGGCTTCCTGAAGTCGTTCCAGCTCCGCCGCCGCTCCCTCTGGCAGGGCTTCGGCAAGCCGGTCGAGGTCTTCATCGCTGCACTGCTCGCGAATCAGCGGGAAAAGGAGATCGTGCTCGTCACGCAGGTAGGCCCGGTGGGCATCGAGATAGGCCTTGAGGTCATCGGCGAAGCGGTCCATGGGCACGACGGCATCCATCAGGATCATATCCAGATCGTTGGAGAGCCGCGCGAGGCGTGACTTGACGGCCCGATAATCGCTGGAAAGCCGCTCGGTCAATTCGGCACACTCCGGAGCCACTTCCTGCAAGCGTTCGCCGATGAGCCTCTCCAGGGGCAGCGTGAACCCTTCCATGTAGTCGAGAATGTAGTCCACGACCTCGCGCATCAGCTTGAAGTTGGGACGCTCCCCGGTCGCCAGTGTCTTCTGCTTGAGATGCAGAACGTGCAACATGCGAGCCATATTGGCATGATCCCGACGCAGTTGGGTCAGCATGGGCATGTCGGGCCCTCCTGAGTAGTGACATGGGAGAAGGCGCATTCCGTTGGATGCGCCATCATGGACAGGGTTCATCGCAGAAGCCGCAAAGGGCGTCTTTTTTGCAATACCCAGACACTCTAGCATTAGGCCAGGCGTAATGCCCCTGGCCAAGGTCAACGTAAGGAGTTGCTCATGGATCTCTTCACCCAGGGCGCCGACGATGACGCCCCCTTGGCCTGGCGGATGCGCCCCAGGCGCCTGGAGGACTATGTGGGACAGCAGGCGCTGGTCGGTCCCGGCAAGCCGCTGGCGCGCATGGCCGAGACCGGCGTGGTGCGCTCGATGATCCTGTGGGGACCTCCCGGCACCGGCAAGACCACCCTGGCCGAGATCCTCGCCGTCGAGTCCGGCGCCGAGCTCGAGCACCTCTCGGCGGTGATGGCCGGCGTCAAGGAGATCCGCGCCGCAGTGGAGCGGGCCCGGGCGCGCCAGGCCCACGGCCAGGCCACCCTGCTCTTCCTCGACGAGATCCACCGCCTCAACAAGAGCCAGCAGGACGCCCTGCTACCCCACGTGGAGTCCGGGCTGCTGACGCTGATCGGTGCCACCACCGAGAACCCCTCCTTCGAGGTCAACTCGGCGCTGCTTTCCCGGGCTCGAGTGCACGTGCTGAAACCGCTTTCCGAGGGGGAGTTGATAGCGGTGATGCGCAGAGCCCTGGCCGACGACCCCAGCGGCCTGGGAAAGCGCGGCATCCGGGTGAATGACGAGGTGCTGGCCCTGCTGTCCCGAGCTGCCGCCGGGGACGCCCGCCGCGCCCTGGGTCTGCTGGAGACCGCCTGTGACTTCGCCGAGCCCGATGGCAACGGCGGCGAGCGGCTCAGTCGCGAGGCGCTCACGGACGTGCTGGGCCACCAGGCCAGCGCCTTCGACAAGCAAGGCGATCATTTCTATGACCTGCTTTCGGCGATCCACAAGTCGGTACGCTCATCGCGCCCCGATGCCGCCCTGCTCTACATCGCCCGCTTCCTGCAGGGCGGCGGCGACCCGCTGGACGTCATCCGACGCCTGGCCGCCATTGCCTCGGAGGACGTGGGAAACGCCGACCCGCGCGCCCTGCCGCTGACCATGGCCGCCTGGGACGCCTACCTTCGCCTGGGCGACTACGAGGGGCAGCGCGCCATCGCCCATGCCGCCATCCACCTGGCGGTGGCACCCAAGAGCAACG
>CAYWBG010000116.1:0-7111 GCA_964456005.1 uncultured Halomonas sp. | reverse complement strand
ATTCCCTGATCCATGCCCCATTCATGGGTGCACTCATTGGCTATGCGTGAAGAATCTCACTAAAACCTAGCGTGCACGAGTAGAGCAAGCTCACACGAAAGACTTAATATCTTACGTTTGTAAAACAGCGTAACCCAATGTGGCGATTTGTCCAGCCCTATCAGCCTCCTACAAGCCCCGCGAGTGACCTTTCTGGTCGTAAGCCAGGGATGACAAGACGTAGGATGGTGCTCACTCTCCCTGGCCCGACGAAACGTGCTATCGTCGAACGGTCTCGACACGGCCGCACGACAAGGAGAACGCCATGTCCTCATCGGAAATCCAGAAGACCCGAGTGATCAACGAGCTGCGGGGCTTCATCAAGAAACTGCTTCAAGACCCCAGGATCCTCGAGCAGTCGCTGGAAGTGGCCCGCCGTCACCTGCCCGAGGGCAGCTCGAGGGAGGTGATGGCTCGCATCGCCAATGAGGTCTCAGACACCACCAGCGTGCACATCCCCGAGGATCCGTCCGAGCACTCCGAGGCCGACCGCCTCTTTCTCGAACTGCTCAAGGAGGTGGTTGACGAGGAGCAGGCTCTCTATTGAGTCAAGAGGCTGGCCCTTGCCCCGCCTTTCCAGCGCCCGGCTCCGGCCGGGCGCCGGCGTTTCTTCCGCAAGAGCGGGGGCCGGCATGGTGGCAAAAGCCTGCCGTGTACTACCTGCCCAAGCCCTTCCCGGAGATCACCCTCCATCGCGGAGCCGATTCGCAATAGTCAATTCCTCCCCCGCGTCTGACAGCTTCGGACTAAGCTAAGAGAAGATACCTTTTGTTACCGAGGGTAAGGGGATCAGCGCATGGATCGGCGTAGTGCATCACTTGACCGGCAGCCGGCCCGCGAGGAGCCACTTCTGGACCCGGGCTGGCCACGTCCACCCGGAGGGGTCGCCCCCGTGGCGCCCCCCCGGGTCAGACCCCGGCGGCGACTCGGCCTATGGCTGCTGATCATCCTCCTCCCCCTGGCGGTTACTCTCGCCACCCTGCTACTGGCCGAAGCGCGCACTTCACGCCTCCAGGCCCAGGAGCTCTCCCGCTATGCCGGGACGCTCGGTTACACCCTGGCGTCTGGGCGCAGCGACCGCATGATTCCTCCGACCCATGGCCCCTTCAATGAGCGCCTTGGCTATACGCGCCTGCCCGACGTCGAGGCCCGTTTGCAGTCCCGCGGCTTCGTGATCGACCGCCAGGCACGCTTCTCCCCAGCGCTGATGGACTATGTCGACCGGGGCTTCTTCCCTCCCTATCGGGAAAAGACCCGAGCCGGCCTGAGCCTGGAGGAGTGCCGAGGCGAGTCCTACTACGAGTTCCGCCACCCCCAGCGCCACTATCCCCACTTCGACGCCGTCCCGCCGCTGGTGCTGGAGATGCTGCTGTTCATCGAGAACCGACAGCTGCTGGATGCCAGCGCCCCCCACGCCAACCCGGCCGTCGACTGGCCGCGCTTCACCCGCGCCGCCCTCTCCCAGCTGGGCCAGGCCCTCGATATGTCGAGCCAGTCCGCGGGCGGCAGTACCCTGGCCACCCAGATAGAGAAGTACCGCCACTCTCCCGGCGGCCTGACCTCCGCCCCCATGGAGAAGCTGCGCCAGATGGTCTCGGCCAGCGTTCGCGGCTACCGCCACGGCCCGGAGACCCTTACCGCGCGCCAGGATGTGGCGCTGGACTATCTCAACACGGTGCCGCTGGCGGCGGCGCCGGGCTATGGTGAGGTCCACGGGCTGGGTGATGCCCTGCATGTCTGGTTTGATGCCGATTTCGACGAGATCAATCGCCTGCTGATCCCGGGCTTCAGCGACACGGCGCGGCCCGAGGCGCGGGGACTCGCGGTGAGACAAATCCTGGCGCTAATGATCGCCCAGCGCCGACCCTCCTGGTACCTGAACCGGGGCCGCGACAACCTGGAGCGCCTGACCGACAGCCATCTGCGCCTGCTCGCCAACGAAGGCGTGCTCTCCCTGCCTCTTCGGGATGCGGCGCTAGCTCAGCGGCTTACCTTCCGTGACACCGACCAGTCGCCGCTGCGCTATCGTGTGCCCGCAGACAAGGGGCTTCAGGTAGCTCGCCACCGCCTGGGGGGCATGCTCGGGGTCTCACTGCATCAATTGGATCGCCTGGACCTGGCCGCTCGCACCACTCTCCACAGCGACCTGCAACAACGGGTCACCGGCTATCTGCATCGGCTGGCGGATCCGGAATTCGCCGACGAGATCGGCCTGTTCGGCGAACGCCTGCTCTCGCCGGGGAAGACCGCCGAGGTGCGCTACAGCTTCACTCTACTGGAGCGTAGCGAAGAGGGCTTCCGGGTCCGGGTGCAGACCGACAACGGCGGCCAGCCTTTCGACCTCAACGAGGGAAGCAAGCTCGAATTGGGTTCCACCGCCAAGCTGCGGGTACTGGCCGGCTATCTGGAGGTGATCGCCGAACTGCACGGCCGCCATGCCGGCCAGGCGCCCGAGACCCTGCGGGGCCTCGAGGTGGATCGCCAGGACAGCCTGACCCGCTGGGTGCTGGATCGGTTGGCCGCCGAGCCCGAGCTCAGCCTGGGCGAGCTGCTAGAGGCCGCCATGCAACGGCGCTACTCGGCTAGCCCCCACGACGCGTTTTTTACCGGCGGCGGGCGCCACACCTTCAGCAACTTTCGCCGCGAGGACGACGGCCGCTACCCGACCCTCGAGGAGGCCATGCGCGAGTCGCTCAACCTGCCCTTCGTTCGGCTGCTGCGTGACCTGGTCCACTACAGCATCCATCGCAGCGAGGATCGCCGACAACTGCTGGAGGACGACGGAGACCCGCGCCGCCTCGACTACCTGCAGAGTTTCGCCGACCGCGAGGGGCGGGTCTTCCTGCAGCGCTTCTGGCGGAAGTATCGCCACCTGGAGAACGAGGAGCGCCTGGAGGCCTTCCTCGGCGGCCTGAACATCAATTCGACCCGACTCGCCGCGATACACCGCTACCTCTTTCCCGAGGCCACCCCCGAGGTGTTCGCCACCTTCCTGGCCAAGCGCCTTCCTGGTGAGCCTCTCTCCCCCGGTCGGCTGCAGGCCCTCTATCAGCGCTATGCCCCTGAGAACCACTCTCTCTCCGACCAGGGCTATATCGCCGGGGTGCACCCCCTGGAGCTGTGGCTGGTCGGCTACCTGCTCGACCTGCCAGGCGCCAGCTACGCCGACGCCGAGGCCGCCAGCCGGGAAGAGCGTCAGGAGGTCTACGGCTGGCTGTTCCAGACTCGCCACCGTAGCGCCCGGGATGTTCGCATTCGTACCATGCTCGAGGTGGAGGCCTTCCTCGATATTCACCAGGGATGGCAGCGCCTGGGCTATCCCTTTGACCACCTGGTACCGTCACTGGCCACCGCGGTGGGGAGTTCGGGGGACCGTCCCGCCGCCCTCGCCGAACTGATGGGTATCATCCTCAACGACGGCGTAAGACTGCCCACCTTGCGAATCGACGCCCTTCACTTCGCCGAGGGCACTCCCTACGAGACCCGCTTTCTGCCCGATGGAGGTCGCGCACGCCAGGTCATGGCACCCGAGGTGGCCGCGGTGCTGCGCCGCCACCTCTCTCATGTGGTGGAGGGCGGCACCGCCAGACGCCTGCAGGGCAGCTTCACCTTAGATGATGACACCCCCATGGTGATGGGTGGCAAGACCGGCACCGGCAACAACCGCTTCGAGACGGTGACCCGCAGCGGTGCGATCCTTCACTCGGAGGCACGCAGCCGAACCGCCACCTTCGTGTTCTTTCTGGGTAACGACCACTTCGGCACCCTCACCGCCTATGTGGCGGGCAGCGACTCGGAACGCTTCCGTTTCACCTCGGCACTGCCGGTGCAGGTACTCAAGGGCATGGAACCCATCCTGGTCCCCCATCTGGCACCCGGGGCACGCAGCGGTTGCCTGCCTCCCGGCGACTCGACCTTGCTGATGGCGGCACACAGGGGTGTTGAGCACGCCGCCGATGACAGCCTGTCTGGCCTGTGAGAGGCTCGGGGCGTGGAGTGCTCATTATCCGTAAGGAATCGTGATGATCGATCTCTGGACCTGGAATACCCCCAACGGCCGCAAGGTCTCCATCCTTCTCGAGGAACTGAACCTACCCTACCGGGTGCACGCCGTGGACATCACATGCGGCCAACAGCACTCCTTCGACTTCCTGGCCGTGTGTCCCAACGGCAAGATACCCGCCATTCGCGATAACGATACCGGGCTGGCGCTGATGGAGTCAGGAGCGATCCTGGTCTACCTGGCAGAGACGCACGGTCGCTACCTGCCGAAAACGCCAGAGGCCCGCTATCGCGCCCTGGAGTGGCTGATGTGGCAGATGGGCGGCGCCGGGCCGATGCTCGGCCAGGCCCACCACTTCCTGCACTTCCACCCCGGCAAGGCACCCTACGCCGAGGAGCGCTACCAGCGCGAGGCGCAGCGTCTCTACGCTGTGCTCGACCGCCGTCTCGCCGAGCAGGACTACCTGGCCGGGGACTACTCCATCGCCGATATCGCCACCTGGCCATGGGTATCACGCTTCGCCTGGCAGAAGGTCAACCTGGCCGACTTCCCCCACGTCAGGCGCTGGTATCTGGAGATTGCTTCCCGGCCGGCGGTTCAGCGCGGCTACCACTGCCCGTGCCGGGTCGACGAGATCCCGCTACCCTGAAGCGACGCGGCCAACCCTGGACACGGGCGTGCCGCGGCGTGACGGGTGCAGGCGCGCGCCAAGACGGCTACAATCTAGCGTCTGATTTTCCTGGGATTCAAGAGCCGATATGTCGACGAACGCCACGCGCAAGATCCTGGTCACCAGCGCCCTGCCCTACGCCAACGGCGCCATCCACCTCGGCCACCTCCTCGAATACATCCAAACCGACATCTGGGTGCGCTTCCAGAAGAGCCGCGGCCACGAGTGCCACTATGTCTGCGCCGACGACGCCCATGGCACCGCCATCATGCTGCGCGCCGAGCAGGAGGGCATCACCTCCGAAGCGTTGATCGACCGCGTCAGCCGGGAGCACCAGACGGACTTCGCCACCTTCGGCGTGGCCTTCGACAACTACTACTCGACCCATTCGGAAGAGAACCGCTACTTCAGCGAGCTGATCTATACCCGTCTGCGAGACAAGGGTCACATCGCCACCCGCGACATCGACCAGATGTACGACCCGGTGAAGGGCCTGTTTTTGGCTGACCGCTTCATCAAGGGCACCTGCCCCAAGTGCCAGGCCCACGACCAGTATGGCGACAACTGCGAAGCGTGTGGCGCCACCTATACGCCGGCCGAGTTGATCAACCCACTGTCGGCCATTTCCGGGGCCACTCCCGAGGTACGCAGCTCCACCCACTACTTCTTCAAGCTGCCGGATTTCACCGATTTCATGCATCGGTGGATCAACGATGGCCACGTCCAGCCGCAGATCCGCAACAAGCTAATGGAGTGGTTCGAGGCCGGCTTTAACGAGTGGGACATCTCCCGCGACGCCCCCTACTTCGGCTTCGAGATTCCCGACGCCCCGGGCAAGTACTTCTATGTCTGGCTGGACGCGCCTATCGGCTACCTGGCGAGCTTCAAGAACCTGTGCGACAGGAAGGGCCTGGACTTCGACGCCTTCTGGCAGCCGGGCAGCGAGGCCGAGGTCTACCACTTCATCGGCAAGGATATCGTCTACTTTCACGCCCTGTTCTGGCCGGCCATGCTCCACGGTGCCGACTTCCGCACTCCTACGGCAGTCAACTGCCACGGCTTCGTCACCGTGAACGGCGCCAAGATGTCCAAGTCTCGCGGCACCTTCATCAAGGCCGCCACCTACGCGGACTTCCTGAACCCGGAGTACCTGCGCTACTACTTCGCCGCCAAGCTCACCTCCAAGGTGGACGACCTTGACCTCAACCTCGAGGACTTCACCGCCCGGGTCAACAGCGACCTGGTCGGCAAGGTGGTCAACATCGCCAGCCGCTGCGCCGGCTTCGTCAAGAAGCTCGGCGATGGCAAGCTCTCGGGCCACTGCGCCGAGCCCGAGAGGGTGGCCCGCTTCATTGCCGCCGGTGACGAGATCGCCGAGCACTATGAGGCCCGTGAGTTCGGCCGCGCCATGCGCCGGGTGATGGATCTGGCCGACGAAGCCAACACCTACATTGCCGAGGCCGAGCCCTGGGTGCTGGCCAAGCAGGCGGGACGCGAGCAGGAAGTGCTCGATATCTGCTCGGCGGGTATCAATCTGTTCCGCCAGCTGATGGTCTATCTGGCGCCGGTGGTGCCGGCCATGGCCGAGAGCGCTCGTGAGTTCCTGAAGCTCGACACTCTCGATTGGCACAGCCGCCATGAGGTGCTGCTGAACCATGAGATCGCCAAGTTCAAGCCACTGATGACCCGCGTGGAGCCGGAGAAAATCGACGCCATGATGGCAGCGTCCAAGGAGGATCTGGTGGAAGAACAGAAGCTCAAGGAGACCCCCAAGGGCCCCCTGGCCGAAGCCCCCATCGCCGACGAGATCAGCTTCGACGACTTCATCAAGGTGGACCTGCGCATCGCACGCATCGCCAAGGCCGAGTACGTCGAGGGGGCCGACAAGCTGCTCAAGCTGACCCTGGATATCGGCGGCGAGAGCCGCACGGTGTTCTCGGGCATCCGCGCCGCCTATGCCCCCGAGGCCCTGGAGGGCCGGCTTACCGTGATGGTGGCCAACCTGGCGCCGCGCAAGATGCGCTTCGGCGTCTCGGAAGGTATGGTGCTGGCCTCGGCCAACGATGAGGGCATCTACCTGCTCTCGCCGGACGCCGGCGCCGAACCCGGCCAGCGGGTAACCTGAGGTCGCCGTGCGCCACGACGCACCGCTGATCGAGGCCATCGACGCCCTGCTGCCGCAGACCCAGTGCGGTAAGTGCGGCTTCGATGGCTGCCTGCCCTATGCCGAGGCCATCGCCGAGGGCGAGCCGATCAACCGCTGTCCGCCCGGCGGCGATGCCACGCTTGAGCGGCTGGCCGAGCTCACCGGTCAGCCGGTGCAGCCCCTGGCCGAGCCCGCCCAGCCGCCGCTGGCTGCGGTGATCCGCGAGGACGAGTGCATCGGCTGCACCAAGTGC
>CAYWBG010000115.1:0-7185 GCA_964456005.1 uncultured Halomonas sp. | reverse complement strand
GTTTCGCCGACGAGTACCATATCTCCTCCGTGGACAAGATGATCGAGGAGCAGGATCGACGGAAGGCCGAAGGCAAGACCTGAGGTTCCCTTCACCCACCCTAACTGCGCCCGGCTCCGCCGGGCGCATTCATGTGCGCAGACAAGACCTCGAGGTTGATTTCCGACAATGTCGACGGGGTATTCTGGAGTTATAGTAGTATCTTTAATGCATGTTTAAAGGCGACACTCGACAGGAGGCATGGCGACATGTCCGAATCCATAGCGACACCTGATACTCGCGGGCGCGGCCTGGCCGCTGTCATCTACGTGCTCTACCTGGGCAGCATCATGGCGGTGGTCACCGCGCCGATCGGCGTGCTGCTGGCGCACCTGCGCCGCGGCCGGGTGTCGGCACTGGCCGATAGCCACCTGCTGTTCCAGATCCGCACCTTCTGGCTAGGCGCACTGGCAGGCGCCGCGACCCTGGCGGTCTGGAACCTGCTCGGCCTGATCGGAGCGCCATCCTGGGCCTCCTGGACCCTGGGCTACGGCTTCTTCACTGCCTGCCTGGCCTGGACCATCGGCCGTTGCGGGGTCGGCATCCACCGGCTCATGTCCGGCCAACCCCTGCCAGATCCGCGCAGCCTGTGGTTCGGCGGCGCCGCGCTGCGCTTGAATGACTGATTGGGAGGTCACCATGCACCATGCTGCAATGCCACACCACGCCTCTCCGGCCCGTTCGGCGGCGGTCTCCGGCCTGGCCTGGGGCTTCATCCTCTTCTCGCTAACCGTAATAGGGCTGCTCACCCTGCCGCTGATACCGGGCGAGACCCTGATCGCCTCCCTGGGTGCCGAGGTCGGTAGTGGCGGGCTGACCGGCGGTGTCGCCTGGCTCATCGAGCGCAGCGCCTCGCTCGCCAGCCTGCTGACCTTCGGCGCGTTGGTCACCCTGGTGCTGGCCATCGCCCTGCTCCAGCGCCGCCCCTGGGCCCGCCCCGCCTTCGTCGGCTTGATGATCGCCGGCTTCGTCGGCGTCTTCGGCGCCGCGGCACTGACCCCGATGACCTTCGGGCTTCTGCCAGAGGCCGCCACCACCGACGCCGTGAATCCTGGCAACCCGGTGGCGGGCCTGGTCGGCGCGCTGAGCCTGCTGATCATGGCGGCGACCGCCCTGGTGGCGCTTTTCGCCTGGGCCGGCTGGAAGCTGACCACCCCGGCCGTGCGCGCCGAATTCGAGCGCGCCCCCGTCCCCGCGGAGGGCTGACATGGAAAGGGCTGAGATGGCCGAGCAGGACGCCCGGCTGGACAGCAAGCTGCCCAATCCCGGCTGGGGGCCGCTCTCGGCGTTGCCGGGCAATCCGCTGATGTGGGTGCTGATCCTCAGCGAGATGCTGGTGTTCGCCGCCTTCTTCGGCCTCTTCGCCTGGCTGCGCGTCGGCGAGCGCGAGGTGTTCGACGCCTCCCAGCAGCTGCTCGACCCGGTGGCCGGTGGCCTCAATACCCTGGTGCTGCTGACCAGCGGGCTGTTCGCCGCCCTGGCGGTGCAGGCCATCGGCCGGGGTGAGAGGCGACGCTGCCGCCAGTGGCTGGCCGGGGCCTTCGCCCTCGGGGTAGTGTTCTGCGTGGTCAAGGTGGTGGAGTACGCCGACAAGCTCGGCCAGGGCCTGGTGCCCGAGACCAATACCTTCTTCACCTTCTACTACCTGCTGACCGGGTTCCACTTCGCCCATGTGATCTTCGGCCTCGGGCTGATCGCCCTGGTCGCCTGGAAGCTCTCCCGGGACAACGTGGAAACCGCCGCCGCCTTCTGGCACATGGTCGACCTGATCTGGATCCTGCTCTACCCCCTCCTCTACCTGCTGAGGTGATCCGATGAACATCGCCACGAAGGGCTCCTCGACGAGTGCCACCCGCCGGCTGCTGTTCACCTGGGCCGTTCTGATGGGCCTGACCCTCATCACCATGGCCTCGGCCCGGCTGGGCGGCGAGGACCGCCTCGAGGCGCTGCCACTATGGTCGGCGGCGCTGCTGCTGGCGACCACCTTCTTCAAGGCCCACCGGGTGCTGATGGTCTACCTGGGCCTCGGCGCCTCGTCGCCGGCATGGCGTGGCGCCTTCACCGGCCTGACGCTATTCACGCTTCTACTGGTGGGTGCCGGCTACCTGGTGGCCCAGGCGGCATAGCGTCTCGCCCTGGCCCCAGGGCCCCTTTACAGTGACGCGAGCTCGAGCCCTCCGTGGCGCCTCCTGGCAAGCCGCGATCTCGATTCTTCCCTTTACAGGCGTCAGCGAGAACGTGCCCCTCACCGGGATGCCTGTTATAAATAAAAGTGTAAGCAGCAATCACCATGCCATTCAGCGAGTGACCCAGGCGCCCACGGCGCCGGCACTCGATCAAAAGCGTCGCTGGGCGACGAAAGGGTTATGACCTCTCCACTCCCCTCGGCATCCGGCCATTTAGTGGCCATCGGTGGCGCCGAGGACAAGACCTCCGACCTCGAGATCCTGAGGCAGGTCTTTGCCCTGGCACCCAAGGGCGACGTCGAGGTCGCCGTCATCGCCACGGCGAGCCAGATTCCCGACGAGGTGCTGCCCGACTATGAAGCCGTGTTCTTGCGCCTGGGCGCCAGCCGCGTCCACTCCCTGAGTATCCGCGACCGCCGCCAGGCGGCCGACCCCGACACCGTCGGCCGAATCGAGCAGAGCAGCGTCATCTTCTTCACCGGCGGCGATCAGCTCCGCCTGACCAATGTGTTGGGTGGCTCGGCGGTCATGAAGGCCGTCCGCGACCGCTTGGAGGCAGGCGCGGTCGTGGCAGGCACCAGCGCGGGCGCGGCAGCCATGCCGGGCACCATGATCTACAACGGTGCCGCCGCCGATGCCCTGCGCAAGGGCGCCGTCAACTTGACCCTTGGCCTCGGACTCGTCGAGGACATGATCATCGACAGCCACTTTCTCGAGCGCGGACGCTTCACCCGCCTGATGGAGGTCGGGGCGAGCAACCCGGAGCACCTGGGCGTGGGGCTAGGCGAGGATGCCGCGGTGATCATCCACCCCCACGGCATTCTCGAAGCCATCGGCCCGGGCCATGTCATCATCATCGACAGCCGCGACCTGGCGAGCTCGAACATTGCCGACCTCTCCATCGGCGAGCCCGTGGCCGTCGAGAACATGATCCTGCATGCGATGGTCAGCGGCCACGGCTTCGACGTCGAGGCGCGACGCTATCTCGTTGCCGACGAACTCAAAGCCATTCTCGCGGAGGGACCATGAACATTCTCGAGCATCGGGCCCTGCGCGGCCCGAACTACTACAGCCGCTATCCGGCTATCTACATGCGCCTGGACATCGGCGATCTCGAGGAACGTCCCAGCGATACCGTCCCCGGCATCGTCGAGCGCATCACGGCCCTGCTGCCGACGCTGCAGGAGCACCGCTGCTCGGTGGGCCGGCCCGGCGGTTTCCTGGAACGACTGGGGCGTGGCACCTGGGCCGGTCACGTCGTCGAGCATGTGGCGATCGAGCTCCAGAACCTAATCGGTTTCTCGGTCGGCTACGGCAAGACCGTCGACAGCTATGACACCGGCATCTACAACGTCGTCTACCGCTATCGGGACGAGGCTTGCGGCCTGGCCGCCGGTGAAGAAGCCGTCATCGTCGTCGAGCGACTCTTCGCCGGCGAGACCGTCGACCTGCCAGCCATCATCGACCGCCTCAAGTCCGTTCGTGACGCCCATATGCTGGGCCCCTCCACAGCGGCCATCGTCGATGCCGCCAAGCAGCGCGGCATTCCCTACACCCGCTTGAGCGAGGAAAACAGCTACATCCAGTTTGGCCATGGTCACCGACAGCAACGCATCCAGGCGACGGTGACCGGTCATACGGACCTGATTAGCTTCGGCATCGCCGACGACAAGGAGTGGACCAAGCAGGTGCTCGGCGATGCCGGCATCCCGGTCCCCCGGGGCCGGGTGTGCGACTCCTTCGACGCGGCGCTGGAGGCCGTTCGAGGCATCGGCTATCCCGTCGCGGTAAAGCCGGTCATCGGCAACCATGGCCGCGGTGTGAGCACCAATATCGAGGACGACCAGTCGCTGCGCGATGCCTTCGATGTTGCTGCCCATCGAAACCCCTCGGTGATCGTGGAGCAGTACATCCGCGGCGAGGATCATCGCCTGCTGGTGATCGACGGCAAGCTGGTGGCCGCCGCCAGGCGTCGCCCGGCCCATGTGGTCGGCAACGGAGTCGATACCCTGCAGGCCCTGGTCGACGAGGAGAACCGGGATCCGCGTCGCGGCGTCGGACACGAGAACCTGCTCACCCAGATCCAGCTGGACGAGCAGTCGCTGCGGATGATCGGTCAGCAGAACCTGACCCTGCAGAGCGTTATCCCGGCCGACGAGATGATCTTTCTCAAGCCCACGGCGAATCTCAGCACCGGGGGCACGGCCACGGACGTGACCGACGACGTCCATCCGGAGGTTCGCTACTCGGCAGAGCGCATTGCGCGCCTGGTAGGACTCGATATCATCGGCATCGACCTGCTGGCCGAGACCCTGTCCCGGCCACTGGACGAGCAGTCCGCGGCGGTGGTCGAGGTCAACGCCGGACCCGGTTTTCGCATGCACCTGTCGCCCACCCATGGCAACGGCCGGGACGTCGGCCGGCATGTCATCGACATGCTGTTCCCGGACAGCGAGACCGACGCCCGGATTCCGATCACGGCGGTGACCGGGACCAACGGCAAGACGACCACGGTGCGCCTGCTCTCGCATCTTCTACGCCAGGCGGGACGCAACGTCGGCATGGCCTGTACCGGCGCCATCGAGATCGACAACCATGTCATCATGCGCGGCGACTACAGTGGGCCCCAGGCGGCGGCCATCGTGCTGCGCGAGCCCACGGTCGAATACGCCGTCCTCGAAGTGGCCCGCGGCGGCATCATGCGCCGTGGCCTGGGGTTCGACGAGTGCGACGTGGGCGTATTGCTCAACATCGCCAGCGACCACCTGGGCGAGCATGACATCCACACCCTCGACGAGCTGGCTCGCTGCAAGACCGTAGTGATCGACGCCGTGCGGCAAGGCGGTACGGCCGTGCTCAATGCCGATGACCCCAGGGTGCTGGCCGGCCAGGAGTGGGCCCGAGGCGATATCATCTTCTTCACCCTGAACCCGGACTCTCGCGACATCCGCCAACATGTTCGCGATCAAGGGGTCGCCTTCACCGTCCACAATGAGCGCATCGTGATGCGTCAGGGCCATGTCGAGGCCGAGGTGATACCCGTGGTGGACGTGCCGCTCACCTTCGAGGGACACGCCCGCTTCAATGTCGCCAATGCGCTGGCTGCCAGTGCCGCGGCCTATGCCCTGGGGCTCTCCATCGGCGATATCCAGATGGGCCTGCGCACCTTCCATCCCACCCCGGGACAGAATCCGGGGCGCACCAACCTCATCGAAGCCGACGGCATCAAGGTCCTCATCGACTACGGGCACAACGTGCCAGCGCTTGAGGCCCTCGCCGAGCTGGTCGGCTGCATTGCGGCCCGCCGCCGGATCGGCGTGGCCAGCGCCCCGGGAAATCGTCGCGACGAAGACCTGTTCACCCTCGGTACCCTGCTCGCCCGGATGCACGATGTCGTCTACCTCTACGAGACCGACCCCCGCGGGCGTGCCATCGGCGACGCCGTCGGCCTGCTCCGCGACGGCGCCGAGTCGGTGGGCAGCGACTGCCGGGTGGAGATCATCATGGAAGAGGCCCAGGCCGTCGACAGGGCCTTCGATGACGCGAGCGCAGGCGACCTGCTGGTACTGCTGATCGACGATGTCGAGGGCGCCATCGAGCGCTTCCGGGGCCGGCGCTTCACGCCGCCCTCATCGGCGGACCCCAGCGGCGCGCCGACATGATGGCTATCGCTGAGCGGGACGCCCCCCTGCTGACCCTGCTGCGCGTCGGACGCATCTTCGCACCTGAGCCCCTCGAGGCCACCGAAATCCTGATTGCCGACGGTCGAATCGCGGCCCTGGGGCAAGATATCGAGATCCCGACGAACTGGCCGATTCGGGTCTTGGACGCGCCTGAGCTCACCGCCGTGCCCGCCTTCATCGACCAGCATGTGCATGTGACCGGTGGCGGCGGCGAAGGGGGCTGCGGCACCCGCTGTCCGGAGATCACCGCCCGGGAGATCGCCGCCATGGGCATCGGCACCGTGGTGGGGGTGCTGGGCACCGACGGCATCAGCCGCTCACCGGCGGACCTGCTGGCCAAGGTGCGCGGACTGCGGGCCGATGGCATCGCGGCCTACATGTACACGGGGTCTTATCGCGTGCCGCCACCGACCCTCACCGGCGACGTTCAGCGAGACCTGGCCTGGATTCCCGAGGTCATCGGCCTGGGGGAACTGGCCATCTCGGACCATCGCTCCAGCCAGCCGCGCCAGGACGAGATCGAGCGACTGGTCAGCGAGGTGCGCGTCGGCGCCATGCTGGCCGGCAAGCTGGGCATCTGCCACTTCCATATCGGCGATGGCAAGCGGGGCCTGGAGCCACTGCGCCGCCTGCTCACCGAGACCGAGATCCCCGCCGAGCAGGTGATCCCCACCCACGTGAACCGGCATCGCGACCTGCTTGAGGAGGCCGCCGACTATGCGCTGACCTTCGACGCCAGCGTGGATGTCACCGCCTTCGACGACGCCGACGAGGACGACCTGAGCGGCTTTGGGGCGGTGTCACGCCTGCTCCGGCGCGGCGTCCCTGTCGAACGCATCACCATGAGTTCCGACTGCAACGGCAGCCTGCCCGAGTTCGACGACCGGGGCGCCTATATCGGCATGCGCGTGGCGGGCAACACCACCCTGATCGCGGACTGGCAGCGGCTGGTCCGCGAGGAGGTGCTGCCACTGGAGCAGGCCCTCGGCCTGATCTCGGGAAACGTGGCGCGGGTGCTCGGGCTCGATGGCCAGAAAGGCCGCCTAGCCGTGGGCTTCGATGCCGACGTGACCCTGCTCGACGGTGACCTCCAACCGCAACAGACCTTCGTGGCCGGGAAGCGCCTCTACGTCGGTGACCCTTGACTACCGGCCATCCTCGCGCCCGGATGAGGGCGGAGGCGAATCACTCCTGGGTGAGGTCCTCGATCCAGGTCAGGGCCGCCACGCCGGTGGGCAGGCCCAGGGTCGGGATGGCCAGCATGGCCACCTGCTTCA
>CAYWBG010000114.1:0-7199 GCA_964456005.1 uncultured Halomonas sp. | reverse complement strand
GTTTGGCTGCTAACATCTGGCCATCATGACCCACCAAGGATGCCGGATGTCCGAGCCTACCGTTCGCGCCCCGCTGCGTGCCGATCTGCTTCTGCTGCTGGTGACGCTGCTGGCCGCGTCGGGCTGGATCTTCTCCAAGGAGGCCCTGAACGGCATGCCCCCGCTGCTGTTCATCGGTAGCCGCTTCCTGCTCGCCGGGTTGATTCTGGCGGCCTTCGCCATGCCGGTGTTGCGTCGGCTATCCCGCGGGGATCTCATCCTCGGCGCCGGCGTGGGCCTGCTGTTCAGCGCGGCACTGACCTTCTGGATCTTCGGCCTGCACCACTCGGACCATCTGGGCGAGAGCGCCTTCATCAACAGCCTGGGAATCCTGCTGGTGCCGGTGGTGGCCCGCCTGCTGTTCGGCGACCGCCCCCCACGCACCACCTGGATCGCCCTCCCCATCGCGCTGGTGGGCTTCGGCCTGCTGTCACTCAATGCCGGGTTCCGCGTCGAACCATCACAGTGGCTGATCGCCGGCGCCGCCGTTCTCTTCTCGCTGCTGATCAACACCAACTCACGGGTGGTTCACCGCCTGCCGGCCCTGCCGCTCACGGTCCTCCAACTGATCACGGTGGGCATCGTGCTGAGCCTCGTGTCATTGGCCGTGGAGCCCTGGCCGACATACCTGTCGGGCACCACCCTGGGGTGGCTGGCCGCCAGCGTGCTGCTGGCCAGCACCTTGCGCTTCTTCCTCCAGGTGCATGCCCAGGGGCTGACCACGCCCAGCCACGCCGCGGTCATCCTGATGCTCGAGGCCGTCTGGACGGCCCTGCTGGCCGCCGCCTGGTATAGAGAGACCATGACGGCGCTGCAGTTCGCCGGCTGCGGCCTGATCTTCGCCGCCCTGCTGATCAATCGCTGGTACTGGGTGAGGCGCCTCTTCACGCGGCGCTGAAAACCCGTATCATGCCGGCAAGACAAGCGAAGGAGACAACATGCCGAAGGTGCGCCACTACGCCGATCTGGTAACCAGTCTGGCCGGACTCATGTGGCTGGTGGTGTTCTGGTCGATCACTATTTCTGCGCAGATCGGGAGTCTCGAGCCCACCCTGACGGCCCTGCTGCTGCTAGGCACCGTGGTGCTGGTGAGTTTCGTGCATCGACCCATTCGGATCCATTTGCGCCGTTACCACGTACGCAAGCGACGCACCGAGATGTGGATGCACATCCTGGCGCTACCGCTGACCCTGGCCTTTGTTTTCGGCGTGATCATCGAGGAGTTGATCACCCCCATGAGCGGCGAGCAGAAGATGCTGCTGTTCAATGTGCTCGCCACTGCCGGCTGGCTGGTGTTCGTGATCACGCTGCTGATGAAACTGGCCATCCATCACGCCCGCCAACGGCGGAGCCGCGCCTAGGCGGCCCCCGGCCGACGCCCTGTCCCGCTCAACCATCAAAAACGATCGGCTCGGAACGGCGCCATGTCTACCTCGGGCGTCTCCCCCGCCATCATCTGACTGAGCAGCAGCCCGGTGACCGGCCCCAGGGTGAAGCCCTGATGGCCATGCCCCAGAGCCAGCCACAGCCCCTCCTGACCCGGCGCCGGCCCGATGATCGGCTTCATGTCCGGCAGGCAGGGGCGCGCGCCCTTCCAGGGCTCGGGGTCTCGTCGCTCGCCCAGCGGAATGAGGCGCCGCGCCGCTCGCTCCGCTGCCTCCAGTTGCTTGTAGCTGGGCGAGGCGTCCAGGTCGGCCAGCTCGGCCCCGGTGGTCAGGCGAATGCCGGCGTCCATCGGCGCCAGCACGAAACCGATCTCGGCATCCATGATCCAGTGGTTGAGGCTCGCCTTGCTATCAGCACCTGAGTAGTGCATGTGGTAACCGCGCTTGACGAAGAGCGGCACCGACAGCCCCAGCGTCGCCAGCCAGTCACGGCTCCAGGGCCCCATGGCCACCACCAGCTGCTCCGCCTCGAGCGCCTCGCGGTCGGTGGTGACCTTCCATCCATGGCCGGCTTTTTCGACTGCCTTCACCTCGGCCTGCAGGAAGCGCCCGCCCTGCTGCCGGAAGTGATCGGCGTAGGCCTGAGCCAGGGCGCCGGGATCGGACACCGTCCAGGGTTGCGTCCAATGAATCGCTCCCACCGGCCCTGGCGTCAGGTGGGGCTCCTTGGCCTGTAACGCGGCGGCATCCAGCACCTCGAATTCGACGCCATAGCGCTCGCTGCTCTCGCGGACGTCCGCCAGGCGTTGATCCAGAGCCTTGCGGGTATGATAGAGCTCCAGCCAGCCTTCACGGCGCACCAGAGAATCCGCGCCGGAGGCCTCGATCATCGTTCCGTGAGCCTCCAGGCAGCGCGTGATCAGCGATGCGTACTCCGGAACGATCTTCGCGTAACGCGACTTGCTGGAATTCATCCAGTACTGGAAGAGCGGACTCGCCGCACTCACCATGCCCGCGGCCCGGTAACGAATATCCACCTCGCGGTTGGGCAGGACCCGCATCAGAGTCCCGAGATCCCGCGGAAAGGGATAGGGACACACCGATTCGCGCTGGATGATACCGGCGTTGCCGAAGGAGGTCTCGCGACCCGGTTCGCGGCGGTCCACCAGCGTCACCGAATGCCCCTGGCGCACCAGGTGCCAGGCCACCGATACGCCGACCATGCCGGCCCCCACTACGACGATCTCACGCGACATCACCACCACCTCCGACACAGGACAGGCCTCTCGCCGCGGCGAGACCTTGGAAACACTATAGATGGCGGGAGGGGCCCTGCCCTGCCCGCCACACACGGAGCCATCATAGCCGGAAGGGCACAGAACGCGATGCTGAAGACCCTATGTATTTCATCAAGATATTCTGACTTATCTTAGCTTTTTAGAACATTCCACCAGCCCAATGGAAAAAATCAGCCAAGTTCACCCGACGTCACCACCTTCCTGCACCCTGAGCTTGGCCCGGATGAAGTCGGCGTGGCTGACGTGCAGCAGATCGGCCAGCTGGCGGATGCGATGCTCCTCCAGGTGGTGGTGCTCGCCGTCGGCCAGGGCCAGCGCCCACATCATGCGCACCAGCTCGACACGCCGACCGTAGTCGTAGTGCTGCTTGATCAGGCTGACGAACTGATAGTGGTCCACCGAGCTCTCCACCTCCTCGCGGGCCAGCGCCATCAATGAGGCCACGGCATCGGCTTCCAGGTGGAGGTGGGTCATAAGCAGTTCGCGCAGGGCCTCGAGCTGGGCGGGGTCGACTCGGTAGTCGGCGCGCATCACCTCGCAAAGCAACGCCGCGGCGGCGAGCTCCAGGGTAGGGGCCTCATCATTCTGCGCCTCGGGCTCGGCCAGAGCCTGCTGGAAGAATCGCTGGATACTTGCGAGCACATCAAACTCCTTTCGCCGTGTCAGGCTGTGACCCGTGGACGAGAACAGGGTTCGCGCCATCGCCAAGGAGGCATCAGGCGGCGCGGCGACAGCGCCAGCGCGCCATGAGGTTAAGGATCGCCAGGGCAAGCAGCGCGGCGGCTGACCAGCCAAGAACATTCACCAGGCTATGATAGCCGGTGGGTGGGGACAGCGGACGCTGGGTCATGCCAAACTCGACCAGGCGAGAGAGCCCGTATAGCAGCAGGGTTAGCATGGCCAGCGGTCGGGTCCCGCTCAGCGCCGCCAGGCCCCGGGTCAATCGCCAGGGGTCGGCAGGCGACGCCACGCTTTTCGCCTTGGCACGCGGCGTCGCCTTGCGGGCCGTGGTGGAACGCGAGCGGGGCGAGGCCTGTCGTGCCGGCGCCTTGCGCGCCCTGGGCTTCGGCTTGCGGGTACCGCTACCGCCGATCAACCCCCGCCAGGCCCAGCCCCCGGCGCGCCACATCACCCAGCCCAGGGTAAAGCTGACGGAGAGGGCCAGGCTGCCCATTACCAGTACATACGCCATCGGGCGAATCCTTCCAATGCCATCCAACCGGCCATTGTGCCATAGGGGCCGGCGCCTCGCCCCTTACGGCACCACCACCACCGGGATGGGAATTCTCGCCAGCATCTCAGGGTCCTGGGCGATCAACCGCGCCAGCGTCTCGCGGTTGATGATCAGGGCACCGCTGCGTGCCTGGGCCAGAAGGTGTTCGAGCGACTCGGCGCTCATGGGCGCCAACTCCTCGCGGCCTCGAAACAGCGGCGCGCTGCGTGCAGCGGTCTCAAGGCTGTCGCCCCAGGGAAGGCGGGGCTCCTCACCGCGGAAATAGCGCAAGGGGCCGGGGCTGGGCGAGTGGCGCTCATCCCAGATGATCACGGTGCAGGGTGCCTCCAGGATCAAGCGACGACTGGTGGAGCCCAGCCGCCAACCCCAGCGCGCGGAAAGGCCGGCCTTGCCCAGCACCAGCACATCGGTGAGGGTGGCCTGGGACAGGGCCTCGCTGGCCACGCGTCCCCGGCTCACCTGCAGCTGATGGCGCAGCTCGCGACCGGCGACCGCGGCATCCACCGCCTGGGTGACCCGCCGCACCTGGCCGGCCAGGCTGGATTCTAGCGCCTGGCGATTCAATGGACGCGCCAGGCCAGTGCTGGCTCCTACCTCGCGAGCGAAGGGGAAGGCCGCCGAGTCGATCAGATCGAGATCCTGTACGAACAAGGCGATTAGCTCGGCGCGCACGTCAACCGCCAGATCCACCGCGGCGGAGAGAGCCGCCAGGCTCTGCCGCGAGGCGTCGATCAGGGCCAGCACCCGGGTCGCGTCAGGGCTCAGCGACAGGCCTGGCGCCTCTGTGGCACCTGGCTGATCGTCAGCGGTCATCCTCTCTCCTCCTGTTCGGACTGGTCACGGCCAGACTCGCCTGCTTCGTCGTCGCCGCGGCCCCGGGCGGCCTTCACCGCCTCACGGAAGGCCGCCAGGCGCGCCTGCACGCGACCATTGAGGCTCTCGGCGGGGTAGTCACCGGCCGCATCCGGGGCACCGGGCTCCAGGCCAGTCAGCAGGGCCAGGGCCTCGTCCACGGAACGGATAGCGTAGAGCCGGAAGCGCCCCTCGGCCATGGCCTCGCGCACCTCGCCCTTGAGCATCAGGTGCTCTTTGTTAGCGGCGGGCAGGATCACCGCCTGACCCTCCAGCTCGCCGCGGGCGCGACAGACATCGAAGAAACCCTCGACCTTCTCGTTGACGCCGCCCACCGCCTGCACCTCGCCGTGCTGGTTGATGGAGCCGGTCACCGCGAAGCGCTGGTCGAGGCCCACACGGGCGATGGCCGAGACCAGCGCACACACCTCGGCCACCGAGGCGCTGTCGCCCTCGACGCCGCCGTAGGACTGCTCGAAGGCCAGGCTCGCCGAGAGCGACATCGACCGCTCCCGGGCATAGCGTCCGGCCAGATAGCGCGAGAGGATCATCACCGCCTTGGCATGGATGCGCCCGCCCAGGCGCGCCTCGCGTTCGATGTCGACGACCTGGCCGCTGCCGGGGCGTGCCGTGGCGGTGATGCGCACCGGCTGGCCGAAGGCGTAGTCGCCCAGCGCCAGCACCGTGAGGCCGTTGATCTGTCCCACGACGCTATCCCGGGTGGCAATCATCAGGGTGCCACGGGTGATATGTTCATGGCTGCGCTCCCGAATGCGTCCGGCGCGCCACAGCTGCTGGGCCACCGCCTTCTGCACATGCTCCCGGGTGATCACCGCGGCCTGCGCCTGGCCGGCCCAGTGGTCGGCCTCCAGCAGCAGGTCGCTGAGGTCGCGATGACGGGCGGTGAGGCGCTGCTGATCATCGGCCAGGCGGCTGGCCCGCTCGATGGTGGCGGCCACGCCGCTGCGGTCCAGTGGGCGCAGCGCCGACTCCCGCGCCAGGGTCGCCACCATGCGCGCGTAGAGCGCCAGGTTCTCCTCGCTGCGGACCAGTTCATCCTCGAGGTCGACCATCACCTTGAACAGCTCCAGGAACTCCGGGTCGTGCTCGCAGAGCAGATAGTAGAGCAGCCGCTCGCCGAGGAGCACGATCTTCACGTCTAGCGGAATCGGCTCGGGCTCCAGGCTCACCGTGCTGATCAGCCCGTACGCCTGCTCCAGGGACTCGGTGCGAATCTCGCCGGCGTGCAGGATCCGCTTCAGCGTCTCCCAGGCACCCGGCTGGGTCAGCACCCCGCGTACGTCCAGCACCAGATAGCCGCCATTGGCGCGATGCAGCGCCCCGGCACGGATCAGCGAGAAGTCGGTGAGCAGGGTGCCGTTGTGCACATGGTGCTCGATACGCCCCACCAGATGCTGGTGCCCCGGCAGGTCCTGGTAGACCACCGGCGCGCCCTCGGTGTCGTGGTTATCCACCAGCAGATTCACATGGAAGCGGCTGAACACTGCCTCCGGGGGAATCTCCGGCTCCTCGGCGATGAAGGCCTCGACGTGCTGCAGGATCGCCTGGCGAATGGCGCCCAGATGGGCGATCACGCCCTCCTCCTCCGCGTAGCGCTCCTCAAGTTCCACCAGGGGAGCGCCGATGGCCGACTGCATCACCTCCTCGTTGAGTTGGTTGACCTGCTCGCGCAGCTCCTTGGCCAGCCGCGGCATGCGGCGGATCGCCTTAGTCAGCTTGCGCTGCAGGATCTCCACCGTATGCTCGATACGCTCACGCTCCTCCTGTGGCAGCTCATTGTACTGCTCCGGCGAGCGCATCTTGTCGTCGTCATCGGCCGGCGCGAAGCTGAACCCGTTGGGCGTAGAGAGCAGCAGGATGCCCTGCTCCTTCGCCTCGCGCCGGACCGCCTCGATGGCATCCCGCTGACGCTCGCCCATGGCCTGCTTCATCTCCTGCAGGCGGTTCTGGTATTCGTCGCTCTCGAACACCGCCGGGATCGCCTCGCGCAGCTCGTCGACCAGCGTGTCGATGTCGCGCTTCAGCTGGCGACCCACCCCCCGTGGCAAGCACAGGTAGAGCGGCACCGAGGGGTCCTCGAAGTTGTAGAGGTAGCACCAGTCCGGCGGTGCCGGCTCATCCCGGGAGCGTTCCACCAGATAGCGCCCCACCAGGTCGTGCTTGCCGTGCCCCGGCTGGCCCAGCACGAAGAGATTGAAGCCATCGCTGCGGATCGAGGTGCCGAAATCCAGCGCTTCCCTGGCCCGGACATGACCGCTGAGAAGGTCCAGCGAGGTGAGCTCGCTGGTGACCTCGAATCCCAGCGCCTCCTCCGGGCAGGCCCGATAGACTTCGGCAACCGAGAGCGGCTCCACCATGGTGTTCTCCCTG
>CAYWBG010000113.1:0-7203 GCA_964456005.1 uncultured Halomonas sp. | reverse complement strand
ACGAGACAGCATCGACATCCACCGGAGGCTCTGTTGCCAGGCCGGCTCCCAGCTCTCGCGACGAAATGTTGTACCCTTCGAAACGCATGACCACTTCGTCGTCACGTGCCGCCCAGGCGACCACCCGCAGCAGGTCCGCCGGGGCATTGTAGGCCCACATGGACAAGGCCCGTGTCGACTGGCAGGTCGGGTAGTTGCCCTGGCCCACCCCTAGCGGGCGGCCGAGCACGTTGAGAACGTCGGCGAGCAGAAAGCACTCTGGCGAGCGCTGGCTCCCGAAGACAGCCACGATCTTCTGAGCGGCGGCATCACACAGCGAGAGTCTCAGCTGTCGCCACAGCGAAGGGGCTACCGGGGGGGAGTAGAGAATGCCCCGCTCGAGCATCATGGCCAATCCATAAGCGGCCTGACTGGTTTCGGGGAATAGCGACTCATCAATGAGTGCGTGAATCAGCGCCGGGTAGCAATGAAAGGCATCCGCCCCCGTATGGCTCAGACCCAGAGCGGTGGGAATCAGCTCGTTCCACCGGTGTCGAAGGTACCGGATAAACCCCGGCATGTAGGGTGACACCAGTCCAGTGCTATGCATGGCCTGGGCAAAGGCAATCGCCTCTTGCAGCAGGCTGGCATCGTCCATGCTCGCCAGTCGTTCGGCATATACCTCTAAGCCGGGATCTTCACGACAGCCTTCGGTGGGGCCGAACACGGCATTGATCAGTCTCAGGGCGTCGTCCCCGACCTCCTCGGCGATGGCATCCGGGCTGTTCAGGCAGGTGGCAATCTGAGTCACCATGTGCTTAACGCCATCGACCTGTACCGGTCGCTGCTCGAGAATTCGCCAAACCTCGGCGACCAGATGCTCGATGAGATTCTGATAGCCCAGGTGCTCGAGCAGGTAGTGATACAGCGTCTGGACGGCATGCCCTAGACGATCAGGCCGCAGCCGGTCGCTCTCTTGCAGATCGCTGACCACGATATCGAGATTCATGGCCATCACCTGGGCAAGCAGGTGATGGGCATGCTCCGCTGAGATCGAAGGGTGCGAATAGTCGCCCTTGGCAACGGCCAGCAGACGAATCTGACTCAGGCATTCGACCAGGGTGGCAATCGGGTCGCCATGACGCACAGTACGCACAGAGAGTGAGGGCACCAGGGTCTGGGGATAATCCCAGTCGCTACCCCTGAAGAACCCAGCGGCCTCGATGGCCGGCACGCGGACGTAAAGGGCTTCCAGACCGCTGGCATCGAACATTAGGGGACGTGCCGCATCGATGACCTCGAATACGGGAGAGACCTCTGCAACGGCATTGGCGGCAGAAAGCCGCTCAATGGCGGCGTCGAGCTGATTCCCCAGCTCTCCTGAAGCGCCATCATCGTGTGGGTGGGGTCCTTGAGTATCTACGCTCATTCAACTAACAGTCTGCTCAATCTCGTAACATGTCAAACGGATTTGCCGCGTCAGAGGGCTTGGCACCTTGTCGTATCGCGGCATGGCGCGACAGCTCTCTGACCCGCCGGCGGCGCGAGTCGAGCGGCATCGGCGGGAGTGCGAGTCGCTCCCGAAGGCTGGTCTCGAGCGTCGATGCAGGCGTCGTCGGACTTAACGACAGAGGGCGTCCCACGCCTGGTCGCGGGTCTTCTCATGGCTCGAAGGCAGAGGCGCGCTCGGGTCGAGCAGCCAGGCAGCAAGATCGGCCTCGGTGCGCTCGCGCTGGGTGTAACGAGTCAGCATGTGATAGCCATCCGGATAGAGCGCCAGCCGCCAGCCGACGGCGGCGTCCTCCCGGGGAAGCCGCTCGAGCAGCGCGCAGATCGCCTCGGGCGGGATCACCTGATCATTGTCGCCATAGAGGATCAACGCAGGGGGAGGGAGGTCGCGCGCCGCCTCCAGGGCCAGGTCCATGGCCTCGCTGACGCCGTGCAGGGTGTCGACCCGGGCGCGACGCAGGATCAACGGGTCCCGGGCCAGGTGTTCGGCGATCTCCGGATCGTCGGTGGGCTCGATGCCCAGTCGGCGAACCGCGGTCGACGAGAAGCTCACCGAAGGCATAAGACGAACGCCCAACCACAGGCCGGCACGCTGGTACCAGGGCATGGCGTCGAGCCCCCACACCGCGGGGGCCACCAGCACGCTGCCCGCCACGCCGGGGGGTGGGTCGTCGGCCAGGGCCAGCAGAACCACCGCGGCGCCCATGCTCTTGCCCACCAGATAACGCGGCACTTCGGGATGGCGCTCGCCCAGAAGTTCAATCAGCAGGTGCAGGTCGGCCACCAGCCTTTCATGGCCGGGCCAGATTCGGCGCTGGTCGGTCATGCCGAAACCGCGCTGATCATGAGCGTAGATGTCGATGCCCCGGGGCGTGAGGGCCTCGGCCAGCATCTCGAAGCTGCCGCTGTGATCGTTGAAGCCATGCACTGCCAGGACCAGTGCCTGGGGGGAGCCGTCGGCGGGCCAGTGGCGCAGCGGGAGGCGGTAGCCATCCTCTGCAATCACGCGTAGGGGCTCAAGGCTGGCCGCGTCCGCTCCCGGGCCAGGCTGTTGCTGCTGGGGCTGGCCGCATCCACTCAGGCCTGCCGCCAGCGTCAAACCGGCCAGCGTGTCGCGCACCCGCTTGCCGAGGCGGCTGTTCACGGCGCCTCCGGATAGCCTAGGGCACGTCTCAGGCGGTCGGCATGGGCCGCCACCCAGCGCGGGTCGATGGGCCCCCAGTCGCGGATCACATAGCGTCCCATATTGTGTCGCTCGCCCTCGTGGTGCTCGAACGTGCAGACGATGTCGAGCTCGCCAAGTGCCGCCAGGGTGTCTTGGGCGGTTCGGCGCGGCATGCCGGTGGCCGCGGTAATGCTCGGCACGCTGGCCGTGCCCCTTGCCACCAGGTGGGCGACGTAGAGGCGGCGGTAGAAGCTGGATTGAGTCTTGCTCAGGGACATGCGGCGTATCCAGATTGAAGGGATCGATGTATCAAGATGGCAGTCTCGGAAAGTCTAGCGGTGCCACTCGGCTCGGCACCATCCTTTGGCGAGTCCGCGCATCGCAAGGGGTGGGGATATGATGACAGGTTGACCGGGGTCATGGCGCGCTGGCAGTTTACTGCCATGCTTATGGAAGTGGGATTTCCACGTCAAGTTTCGGTGTGGCCATCGCCTTCGGGGTAGCTGCCACAGGAGGCAATATGAGCTGGAATGTCTTTATCATCGGCCATGATGAATTGAGCAAGCAGATGCTACCGCATCTGCGTCATGTCGAGGACTACGCTTTCCATGAACTGTTGTCGTTCGAGGAGGTGGTCCATGCCGACGAGTACCCCTTCGAGCGCCTTACGGCGACCGCCCTGGCCCAGCTCGAGCGTTTTCCCGACACGGTGGATGCCATTGTCGGCTACTGGGATTTTCCCACCAGCGGTCTGCTGCCGGTGCTGCGCCGGGAAATGGATCTGCCCGGCCCGTCGCTGGAAGCTTTCCTCAAGTGCGAGCACAAGTACTGGAGCCGCCTGGAACAGGCCCTGGCCGTTCCGGAGTGCGTCCCTGCCTTCCAGGCATTGGACCCCTTCGACGACCACGCCGTCGAGGCCGTCGAAATTGACTATCCGTTCTGGATCAAGCCGGTGAAGGCTCACTCTTCGCATCTCGGCTTTCGTATCGACAACGCCGAGCAGTTGAGTGAGGTGCTGCCGGTGATCCGTGAGGGGATCGGGCGTTTCGGCCGGCCCTTCGACGAGGTCATGGCGCTGGCTGAACTCCCCGCGGAGGTGGCGGCGGTCACCGGTCACCACTGCATCGCCGAGGCAATCATCTCCGCTGGCCGCCAATGCACCCTGGAGGGGTACGTCCAGGACGGCGAAGTTCACCCGGTGGGGTTCGTCGATAGCCTGCGAGATGAGACACACTCCTCCGTGCTGCTGCGCTACGAGTACCCCTCTTCGCTACCCGACGAAGTGCAGGCGCGGATGCTGGCGATCACACGGCGCTTTCTCGCCCGGATCGGCTACGACGATGGGCCGTTCAACATCGAATATTACCTGGACGAGCAGACCGACCGCATCTGGCTGCTCGAGGTCAACGCCCGAATCTCCCGCTCCCATGCGGCGATATTCCACCTGGTCGACGGGGCGCCGCACATGCAGGTGATGGTGGATGTGGCGCTGGGCATCCCGCCGCGCATGCCCCATCGCGAGGGCCGCTATCCCGTTGCGGCGAAGCAGATGCTGCGGGTCTTCGAGGATGGCTGGGTGCGCCGTGTGCCGTCGGACGAGGAGATCCGTGAGGTCGAGAAGAGATTTCCCGGCACCCTGGTGAGTCTCAATGTGCGCGAGGGAATGAGACTCTCGGAGCTTTTCCACCAGGACTCCTTTTCATGGGAGCTGGGTGTGCTGTTCACTGGCGCGGAAAACCGCGACGCATTGAGGGAACAGATAGAGGAGTGCCGGCGGATGCTGCCCTTCGAGATCGAGCCCCTCTCCTCGCAGGACCGTTCCTGAATTTCCCCGATCCTTCTAGGAGGCCGTCATGCGCGTCGTAACCGACTTCCCCTATGCGGTCGAGTGCCACGACCCCGTTTGGGTTCCGATGGACGACGGCGTCGAGCTGTGTGCCCGCCTGTGGTTGCCGGAGGGGGCCGAGGAGGCCCCTTTACCTACCATTCTCGAATATATTCCCTATCGCCTGCGTGACGGTTCCGCGCGGCGTGATGCCATGCACCACCACTACTTTGCCGGTCATGGCTACGCCTCGCTGCGGGTGGACCTTCGCGGCAGTGGTGACTCCGGCGGTGTGCTCACCGACGAGTACCTGGAGCAGGAGCTGTTGGACGGCGAGGCGATCCTGCGCTGGATCGCCGCTCAGCCTTGGTCTGACGGCAAGGTGGGCATGATCGGTATCTCCTGGGGGGGCTTCAATGGCCTGCAGCTGGCCGCCCGGCAGCCACCCGAACTCCGCGCTGTGGTCAGCGTCTGCTCCACGGATGACCGGTACACGGACGACGTGCACTACATGGGGGGCTGCCTGCTGGGTGACAACCTCTCCTGGGCGTCCACCATGTTTGCCTACAACTCGTTGCCGCCTGACCCCACCGTGGTCGGCGACGCCTGGCGAGACATGTGGTTTGAAAGGCTCGAGGGGAGCGGCCTGTGGCTTTCGACCTGGCTCGAACATCCGCACCGGGACGCCTACTGGCAGCACGGTTCTATCTGCGAGGATTTTTCCCGGGTCGAGATCCCGATACTGGCCGCCAGCGGCTGGGCGGACGGCTACTCCAATGCGGTCAAGCGGCTGGTGGCGAACCTGCCCGGTCTCTGCAAGGGGCTGATCGGCCCCTGGAGTCACAAGTATCCCCACCTCGGGGAGCCGGGACCGGCGATCGGTTTTCTGCAGGAGTGCCTGCGCTGGTGGGACCAGTGGTTGAAGGGCGTTGACCGGGATGTGGAGCAAGATCCCGCGATTCGGGTATGGATGCAGGACAGTATACCGCCCACCACCAGCTACGGGCATCGCCCCGGGCGCTGGGTGGCTGAGCCTTGCTGGCCCTCGCCCAATATCGTGCATTACACGCTACCGTTGGCACCCGGCCTGTTGGCCCTCGATGGCCAGTGCTCTCGGGAGGAGAGCGCTCTGACCCTGCAGTCGCCACTGACCTGCGGCCTGTTCGCCGGCAAGTGGTGCTCCTATGCCGCGGGCCCCGACCTGGCGCATGATCAGCGCGAGGAGGACGGTGGTGCCCTGGTTTTCGATACGCCACCGTTGGAAGAGACCCTGGAAATGATGGGGGCCCCGGAGCTGGAACTGGAGTTCTCCGCCGACCGTCCGGTCGCCATGCTGGCGGTACGACTCTCCGACGTGGCGCCGGATGACAGCGCCACTCGCGTGACCTACGGCCTGCTCAACCTAACCCACCGCGACAGCCACGAGACGCCGTCCGCCCTGGAGCCGGGTCGCCGCTATCGGGCTAGCGTGCAGCTCAACGATGTTGCCCAGGTATTTCCCCGTGGTCATCGGCTAAGGCTCTCGCTCTCCACCTCCTACTGGCCGTTGGCCTGGGCGCCCCCCGAGGAGGTGCGACTGACGCTATTCGACAAGGGCAGCGCCCTGCATCTCCCCGTGCGTCCGACGCGCAACGAGGATGACCGCCTGAAGCTCTTTGACGAGCCGGAGGCCGCGCCGTCCATCGACATGACACGCCTGGAGCCCGGCCATCATAACTGGTACGTACATCGGGACCTCGCCGAGGACCTCTCGACTCTCGAGGTGGTCAACGACAACGGCCGGATTCGACTGGAGGATAGCGGCCTCGAGGTATCAACATGCGCGGTCGAGACCTATCGCTCACGAGACAACGACTTCGACTCCCTGGAGGGCACTACCCTCTGGGAGCGCTCGCTGAAGCGGGATGATTGGGAAGTGCACACGGTTACCCGTACCGTGCTGACCTCGTCAGCCGCGGCGTTCCAGCTGCATGCCACTCTGGATGCCTACGAGGGCGAGCGGCGCGTCTACAGCCGCAACTGGGATCTCACCATCCCGCGCCGACTCGTCTAGCCGGCGGCGTGTTGGGCCAGGTTCTCATGACGGCCTCTCGTCGCCCTCAGCCGCGCAGTAGGGCGACGACAAGCGCCGTGATGACCAGCAGCGCGGCAATCAGGGTAGCGGCGTGGCGGGCGTAGCGGTGCAGCATGGGCGGTTCTCCTCCGGAGATGGTGCCTGTTTCCGGTTCCGTGGGCAGACTCACACGATATCGAAGCGGTCCGAGTACAGGCGGGTTGGGGCGACCCCCAGATCGATGAGCGCGCCCTCGGCGGCGTCCATCAGCGGGCCGGGGCCGCAGATGAAGTAGTCGCGTCGGCCATCATCGGCCGGCAGGCGGCGCCTCAGCAGGTCCGGGTCGACCAGTCCGCGCTCCCCCTGCCAGTCTTCCGGTGGTTCGGCGAGGACGTGGATCACCTCCAGGTGCAGGCGTTCGGCCAGGGCCTCCAGCTCCTCGCGAAAGGTGGCCTCCTCCCAGGTGGGGTTGGCGTAGATCAGCCACAGCGGCAGGCGCTCGCCGCGGTCGGCGAAGGTGCGCAGTATGCTCATCATCGGCGTGATGCCGATCCCCCCGGCGATCAGTACCGCCCCGGAAGGGTTTCCGGCGTCCGGCAGGAAGGCGCCGAAGGGCCCCTCGATGAAGGCCCGGGTGCCGACGGGCACCTCGGGGAGAGTCGCGGTGAAATC
>CAYWBG010000112.1:0-7371 GCA_964456005.1 uncultured Halomonas sp. | reverse complement strand
AGGCGGCCGAGGCGGCTGGCTTCGACCCCAGCGCAGTGTTCGCCGCCCAGGCCTATGATGCCGCCTTCCTGCTGGCCCTGGCCATCGAGCAGAATGGCAGCGCCGAGCGCGAAGGGCTTTCCGAGGCGCTGCGCAGCGTGGCGATGGAGCCCGGTGAGGTGATCCTGCCCGGCGAGTGGGAGAAGGCCGTGGAGCTGATCGCCGCCGGCACCGAGATCAACTACGAGGGCGCCTCCGGCACCCACGAGTTCGACGAGAACGGCGACGTGCCGGGCGTGGTGGTCGAGATGGTGGTCGAGGATGGCCGCTTCGTCAGCAAGGGACAGGTCGACCTCTAAGCGCTGGCGCAACACTCAGCACATCCAGCACATCCAGCAATAGAAAGGCCCCGGCGGGTTTTCCCGCCGGGGCCTTTCTGTGGGGGTGTTAGCCGTGGTGCCTGACCTTCTCGGGCAGCATTCCCTTGGGCGCGTAGCGCAGTACCAGGGTGATCAGCAGGCCGATCACGAACACCCGGGCCTGCAGGGCGCGGCTGTCCATGTTGGACGGTGCATCCCAGCCGAAGGTCCCCTCGCCGAAGCTCACCGCCAGCTGCATCAGGAACAGTGCCAGCGGCTCGGACATGATCCAGATGATGTAGACCGCCACGGCGCCGAAGATGGTGCCCAGGTTGTTGCCCGGCCCGCCCAGGATCACCATGACCAGCACCAGGAAGGTGTGGTTGAGCGGCAGGTAGCCCTGGGGATCGAAGAGGCTGTTGAAGGTCGTCAGCGCGCCGCCACCGATACCCATCAGGATGCAGCCCAGCACGAAGATCTCTAGCCGACGACGGTTGATGTCCTTTCCCATGGCGGCGGCGGAGGTCTCGTTGTCGCGAATGGCGCGGATCATGCGGCCCCAGGGGGCGTGGTAGGCGCGGTGCAGCAGGAAGAAGATTACCGCGATGATGACCGCCGTGACCGACAGGTAGATGGCCCTGGCCAGGGTGAAGCCGAGCTCGGCGGGCCCCGGGGTGGGCCAGGGCAGTGGCGAGACGGTAGCGGTGCCGCGGGTCAGCCAGTCAGAGTTCTTGAGAAACGCCTTGATGATCTCGGCGATGCCCAGGGTGGCGATGGCCAGGTAGTCGCTGCGCAGCCCCAGGCAGATATGGCCGATGAAGTAGCCCACCCCCCCGGCCAGGGCGCCGCCGACGATCCAGCCGGTCCAGGCGGGCAGGCCCAGGCCGCCGATGAAGCCGGCCCGGGACTCGATCTCGCCGGTGACCTCGCGCAGCAGGCTGATCACCACCAGGTAGAGCACCACCCCGAGCACGATGGCGATGAGGGTGCGCAGCGTCTTCGGCACGCCCAGTCGATCGAGGCGCGTGGCGCCGAAGACCACCAGCGCGGCGGCCACGCCATAGAGCAGGACTCGGCCGAGCTCCCCGGGCAGCTCCGTGCCCCAGAAGGCGTCGTTGACCGGTACGCTGAAGAACATGGCAGTGAAACCGCCCAGGGCCACGAAGCCCATCACGCCGGCGTTGAACTGTCCGGCATAGCCCCACTGGATGGTCAGGCCCAGGGCCAGGATGGCGTAGCAGGAGGCTTCGACCAGCATGCGGGTGCTGTAGGCGGTGCCCATCATCGCGTAGACGCCGAGGATGGCCACCAGCAGGAGGGTGAACAGGGCCACCTCGCGCAGGGGGAAGCGCGACGGGGTGTCGACCAGGTCCTCGCGGTGTTTTTCTTGTGTGCTCATCAGATCACCTTCCCCTTGAAGATACCGGTGGGGCGCCACACCAGGATGGCGACCAGGATGAAGAAGGGCACCACGATCTTGTATTCGGTGCCGACGAAGGCGAGGTTACCGGCCTGGGCGAGCCAGTCGGGCAGGCTATCGCGGAAGGGTCGCAGCAGTACCGCCCAGTTGAACACCGCCAGGGTCTCGGCGAAGCCCACCACGAAGCCGCCGGCGATGGCGCCGTAGGGGTGGCCCACGCCACCGACGATGGCGGCGGCGAAGATCGGCAACAGCAGGAAGAAGCTGAGGTCGGGCTTGAAGGTCACGTCCAGCGACAGCAGGGTGCCGGCGATGGCGGCCAGGCCGCCGGCGATCACCCAGGTCACCGCCACGATGGTATTGGTGTTAATGCCCGAGGCGCGGGCCAGGTCGGGGTTGTCCGACATGGCGCGCATCGCCTTGCCCAGCCGCGAGCGGTTGAGGAAGAGGTGCAGGCCCACCACGCAAGCGATGGTCAGTACGAAGAGGATGACCTGCGGCTCGGTGATCACGATCGGTGCGCGGACGCCATCGAAGGGCAGGGCGAGGCGGTAGATTTCCTTGCGCTCGCCGGCCATGTAGAGGTTCTGGCCGCTGGTGCCGGCGAACAGGCGGATCAGCCCCTGCAGCATCAGGGTGACGCCCAGCGAGCCGATCACGATGACGATGGGCTTGACCCCGTGGGCGCGCAGCGGTTTGTAGAAGGCCTTGTCGATGCCCACGGCGAGCAGCGCGGTGAGCACCATGGCCAGTGGCAGCATGACGACCGGCGTGGGCAGCCCCACGACCGATCCCACCCCCGGAAACGCCGCGGTGAGCAGCAGCACCATGAAGGCGCCGAAGGTCATCATGTCGGCATGGGCGAAGTGGGCGAAGCGCATGATGCTGAACACCAGCGTCACGCCCACCGCGCCGATGGCGTAGATCGAGCCGGTCACGCTTCCGGCGACCACCACGTTGTTGATAAAGAAGACGAGTTCATTCACGGCAGTTTCTCTCCCATGGCTCCCTGGCGACCTAGCCGCCCAGGAAGCTCCTGGCCACTTCCGGGTCCGCCAGAAGGGCGGCGCCGGTATCGGTGAAGCGGTTCTGGCCGGCGGCCAGCACGAAGCCCTTGTCGGCGATGGCCAGCGCCTGCTTGGCGTTCTGCTCGACCATCAGGATGCCGACGCCGGCGGCGTTGATCTCCTTCACCCGCTCGAAGATCTCGTTCATGTAGAGCGGCGAGAGGCCGGCAGTGGGTTCGTCGAGCAGCAGCAGGTCGGGCTCGGCCATCAGCGCGCGGCCCATGGCCACCATCTGGCGCTGGCCGCCGGAGAGCTCGCCGGCGGGCTGGCGGCGCTTGTCATAGAGGGGCGGGAAGAAACCGTAGACTGTCTTGAGCATGCGCTGGGTGTTCTGCGGCTTGAGGAAGGCGCCCATCTCCAGGTTCTCCTTCACCGAGAGGCTCGGGAAGACGTTCTTCTCCTGGGGGATGAAGCCCATGCCCTTCTGCACCAGCTTGTTGGGCGGCAGATTTTGGATCGGCTCGCCGCGCAGCAGGATTTCGCCCTGGCTGACCGTCAGCAGCCCGAATACGGCCTTGAGCATGGTGGACTTGCCGGCCCCATTGGGCCCGACGATCACACCGATCTCGTCGGCTTCGATGGCCATGTCTACCCCGTTGAGGATGTTCATGCCGCCGTAGCCGCCATGCACATCGCGTGCGTCAAGTAGTGGCATCTTGGGGCGCTCCAAAGTAGGCCTCGATGACCTCGGGGTTGTTGCGGATCTCCTCGATGGAGCCTTCGACCATCACGCTGCCCTGGGCGAGCACGATCACCGGGTCGCAGAGCCGGCCGATCATCTCCATGTCGTGCTCGATGACCAGGAAGGTGTAGCCCATCTCGCGATTGAGGCGCTCGATGTTCTCGACCAGGTCACCGAGCAGGGTGCGGTTGACCCCGGCGGCGATCTCGTCGAGGAGCACCACCCGGGCATCGGTCATCATGGTGCGACCAAGCTCCAGCAGCTTCTTCTGGCCGCCGGAGAGGTTGCCGGCCAGTTCGTTGCGCACATGGTGCAGGCCGACAAAGTCGATCACCTCCAGGGCCCGGCGCCGCACCTCGGTTTCTTCCAGGCGCACCTGCCCGGGCTTGAACCAGGCGCTGAACAGGTTCTCGCCGGCCTGGGCGGGCGGCACCATCATCAGGTTCTCCAGGGCGGTCATGTGGGAGAACTCGTGGGCGATCTGGAAGGTGCGCAGCAGGCCCTTGTGGAAGAGCTCGTTGGCGGGGCGGTTGGTGATGTCCTCACCCTCGAGCAGCACCTGGCCGCTGTCCAGGGGCAGGGCGCCGGCGATGATGTTGAACAGGGTCGACTTGCCGGCGCCGTTGGGGCCGATCAGCCCGGTGATCGAGCCCTTCTCCACCGAGAGCGAGCAGTCGTTGATGACCCTGAGGCCGCCAAAGGCCTTTTGGACGTGTCTCACGTCGATCATGGGTGCCATGAAGGGGTTCTCTTGGTTGTTGTCTCTGGCTGTTACGGCGCGCCGCCCTCTGGGCGGCGGCAGGGGTCAGTACTCCTGGCTGTCGTCATCCAGGAAGGTGCGTCCGGCGGCGAAAGCGCCGACGATCACCGCCGCCCCGATGGTGGGGATCAGGTAGCCCTCGACCTGGGGGATGCTGCGCAGGAAGACGAAGGCCACGGCGGCCGGGGCGACGAAGCGCACCAGGAAGCGCCAGATCCTGAACCAGGTCTCGTTGGTGCGCATCTCCTTCATCACTTCGCTATGGGTCAGGGCCCAGCCAGCGAAGAGGGCGATCAGCAGCCCGCCCAGCGGCATGAAGATGTTGGTCAAAAGCTCGATGAAGTCGAAGGCGCTGCGCCCGAAGAGGGTGTGGAAGAGGGTGCCCTCGGCGTAGATGTTGAAGCTGACCACGGTGAGCAGCCCCAGGGCCCAGCTGGCCATTACCATGGCGAATACCGCCTGGGGGCGGGTCAAGTCGAAGCGCTCCACCAGGAAGGCGGCCACCGGCTCGATCAGCGAGATCGAGGAGCTGATGGCGGCCCCCAGCACCAGGATGAAGAAGACGCCGCCAATCAGCGCACCGAAGGGCATCTCGGCGAAGGCCAGCGGCAAGGTGACGAACATCAGCCCCGGACCCTGGCCTGGCGAGAGCCCGGCGCCAAACACCAGCGAGAAGATGGCCAGGCCGGCGACCATGGCGACGGCGGTATCCACGAAGGCGATGGCCACCGCGGTACGCGTCAGCGAGGCCTCGCTGGACATGTAGGCGCCGTAGGCCATGATCGCGCCCATGCCGAGGCTCAGTGTGAAGAACGACTGCCCCATGGCGGCCAGCCAGCCCTCGAGGCTAAGGTCGGCGATATTGAAGGTGAACAGGAAGCTGGCCGCGGCGGCGAAGTCGCCGTTGGCGATGCCATAGCCCAGCACCAGCAGCAGGATCACGAAGAGCGCTGGCATCAGGATGCGCAGGCCGTTCTCGATGCCCTGGTGGATGCCCAGGGCGACGATCAGCCCCGAGGCGATGATGAACAGGGTGTGGTAGAGGGTCAGCAGGGCGGGTGAGGCGAGCAGGGCGTCGAAGCCGGCGCCGATGGTCTCGGCATCGGCGCCGGCCAGCGAGCCGGTCAGCATCTGCCAGGTGTAGTGGATCGCCCAGCCGGCGATCACCGAGTAGAAGCTCAGGATCAGGAAGGCGGAGGCGGCGCCCAGCCAGCCAATGGATTCCCAGGCCCGCGAGGTTTGGTGGGTGCGGGTCAGAAAGCGCATGCCCATGATCGGGCTGCGGCGGCTGTTGCGGCCGAGCATGGTTTCGGCGATCAGGATGGGGATGCCCACGGCGAAGATGGTTAGGGCGTAGACCAGGATGAAGGCGCCGCCGCCGTTTTCGCCGGTGAGGTAGGGGAAACGCCACAGGTTGCCGAGACCCACTGCCGAGCCAACGGCGGCCAGCAGGAAGGTCCCCTTGTGGGTCCAGACGTTGTGCGAACTCATTGATGCTCCCGAAGCGCGAATCGTATGGCCTTGTGGGCCTGAGCCGCTACTTTGCGATAAAACGCGTTGAGGAGCCAGGCGCACAGCGTTTATCGGCCGTTAAGTTCGCCGATGGTGTCGGCTTCGTCTATCGGTCTTCGTTGTCCTCGCCGTCATCTTCGGCGGAGCCGGGCTGGGGCTCCAGGGCACGGCTGGCGTCGGGCAGGCGCACCATGTCACCCAGCGCGAGCTTGCCGTGGGATTTCATGCGCCGGCCATTGTCCACGGCGATGATCGCCACCACTTCGCCGATGCTGGTGCCCTCCACGTAGGCTTCCACTTTCACCCGTACGATGGCGCCCTGATAGCGCGCCGAGAGGACGTCGCCGGGCCCGGGGTCGGAGTGGCCCGCGGGGTCCTGTTCGAAGTGGCGCATCACGCTGTCGGCGCCGGGGGCGTCCCACTCCACGTGCTTGTGCATGGGGGTCTCCTTCTGGCGTTTAGTTGGGGCTGGCAGGCTAACAGCATAGAAGATCTCGGTGCCGACAACGACGACGCCCGCCGCGGGGAGCTCCCGGGCGGGCGTCGTGAGGCGTGGCGACCGCCTTACTTCTTGACGGCGCGCTTGCGCTCGTTCTCGGTCAGGTGCTTCTTGCGCAGGCGAATGTGACTGGGGGTGACTTCCACCAGCTCGTCGTCATCGAGGAATTCGATGGCCTGCTCGAGGCTGAACTTGATCGGCGGGGTCAGCACGATGTTCTCGTCGTTGCCGGTGGAGCGCATATTGTCGAGCTTCTTGCCCTTGGTGGGGTTGACCACCATGTCGTTGGCGCGGTTGTTGATGCCGACCAGCATGCCCTCGTAGACCTCGGTGGCATGGTCGATGATCAGCTTGCCGCGCTCCTGCAGGGCGTAGAGCGCATAGGCCAGCGCCTTGCCGGAGACCATGGAGACCAGCACGCCGTTGCGACGCTCGATGGAGGCATCGGGCTTGAGCGGGCCGTAGTGGTCGAAGCGGCTGGTGAGGATGCCGGTACCGGAGGTCAGGGTCAGGAACTGGCCCCGGAAGCCGATCAGCCCGCGAGCGGGAATGATGAAGTCCAGGCGTACCCGGCCCTTGCCGTCGGGGTTCATGTTGGAGAGCTCGCCCTTGCGGTAGCCGAGCTCCTCCATGATGGCGCCCTGGTGCTGCTCCTCGCAGTCGATGATCACCTCTTCGTACGGCTCCTGCTTCTCGCCGTCGATCTCGCGGATGATCACTTCGGGGCGGCCGACGGCCAGTTCGAAACCTTCGCGACGCATGCTCTCGATCAGCACCGAGAGGTGCAGCTCACCGCGGCCGGAGACCTTGAACTTCTCCGGGGTCTCGCCCTGCTCGACGCGCAGCGCCACGTTGTGGATCAGTTCCTGCTCCAGGCGATCCTTGATGTTGCGGCTGGTGACGAACTTGCCCTCCTTGCCGGCGAAGGGTGAGTCGTTGACCTGGAAGCTCATGGAGACGGTGGGTTCGTCCACGGTGAGCGGCGGCAGTGCTTCGACGGCAGCCGGGTCGCACAGGGTATCGGAGATCGCCAGGCTATCGATGCCGGTGATGCAGATGATGTCGCCGGCGGTGGCCTCGTCGGTCTGCACGC
>CAYWBG010000111.1:0-7432 GCA_964456005.1 uncultured Halomonas sp. | reverse complement strand
CGGGTGGTGTAGGCCTTGGTGATGCCCAGCACGTAGTCCAGATAGAGCGGACCCACACCGGAACCGGTGGCAGTGCCCCCGGCGGTAGTGTTGGAGCTGGTCACGAAGGGGTAGGTGCCGTGGTCGATGTCCAGCAGCGAGCCCTGGGCGCCCTCGAAGAGGATGTTCTCGCCGGCACGGCGGTAGTCGTGGACCAGGCCCACGGTGTCGCAGACCATGGGCCGCAACTCCTCGGCCATCTGCATGGCCTCGTCCAGCACCTGCTGGAAGTCCACCGGTGCCTCGCCATGGTAGTTGACCAGCACGAAGTTGTGATAATCGAGCACTTCACCGAGCTTGGAAGCGAAGCGTTCGCGGTGCTGCATATCCCCCAGGCGCAGGCCGCGGCGGGCCACCTTGTCCTCGTAGGCCGGACCGATACCCCGACCGGTGGTGCCGATCTTGGCCACGCCCCGGGCCTTCTCACGCGCCTGGTCGAGGCGTACATGATAGGGCAGGATCAGCGGGCAAGCCGGTGACAGCCGCAGGCGCTCGCGTACCGGCACCCCCTTGGCCTCCAGCTCGCGGATCTCCTTGATCAGCGCCTCGGGCGAGAGCACCACGCCGTTACCGATCACACAGGTCTTGTCGGGCCGCAGGATGCCCGAGGGGATCAGGTGCAGGACGGTCTTCTCGCCATCGATCACCAAGGTGTGGCCAGCATTGTGCCCGCCCTGGAAGCGCACCACAGCGGCGGCGGATTCGGTGAGCAGGTCAACCACCTTGCCCTTGCCCTCGTCACCCCACTGGGTGCCCAGTACCACTACGTTCTTGCCCATTGCTCTCTCGTCTCTGGTTGCCGCGCGCCGGCAAGCCGTCGCGCCCAAGGTTTAACCCAGTCTACAGTGCCACGGCCTGCCAATGGCCGTCGCTTAACAGCAGCTGGCGATCACAGCGGTGCTCACGGGGGCCGGTACGCTGTCCCGGTAGTGCCTGCACGACCCGCTCGCCCTGGGTGCGCAGCGCCATGACCGCCTCTCGAAGCCCATCGCCCTCTGCCGGGGCCCAGATGCCGTCGCAAGGCGGCTCGGCCGGGACCAGGCTGGCCAGATACTTGAGGTCCATGGAGTAGCCAGTGGCCGGGCGAGCACGACCGAAGGCACGACCGGTATCATCATAGCGTCCGCCCTTGGCCAGCGCCTGACCATAGCCGGGCACGTAGGCGGCGAACATCATGCCGGTGTGATAGGCGTAGCCACGCAGCTCGGCCAGGTCGAAGTAGATCGCTACCTCGGGGTGCGCGGCCATGACGCCACGGTGCAGGGCACGCAGCTGCTCCAGCGCCGCACCCACGGCCGCCGGCGCCTCGGCGAAGGCCTCGCGGGCCTCATCGAGCACTTCGTCACCGCCGTGCAACCGGCCCAGAGAGATGAACATCTCGGCAAGGGCCGGGTCGGCAACGCTTGCCTCCACTTTGGCCGCCAGCTCGCCGGGACTCTTCAGCTCCAGCGCCTCGAACAGCGCCCGCTCCTGATCCCCGTTCAGCTCAGCGGCCTGCACCAGGCTGCGATAGATGCCGATATGCCCCAGCGCCAGATGGATCTCGCCGGCGCCAGCGGCATTCAGGCCGGCCAGCGCCAGATGGAGGATCTCCAGGTCGGCGTCGGGTCCGGCGTGGCCGAACAGTTCTACTCCTACCTGCACCGGGCTGCGACCGCCCTGGTGCTGATCGGCGGTAGCGCGTAACACATTGGTGCAGTAGCACAGGCGCACCGGACCTTGGCGCCTCAGGGAGTGGGCGTCCATGCGCGCCACCTGAGGCGTGACGTCGGCACTGATGCCCATCATACGCCCGGTAAGCTGGTCAGTAAGCTTGAAGGTCTGCAGCGCCAGGTCGGAACCGGTGCCGGTCAGCAGGGAGTCGAGAAACTCCGCGGTGGGCGGCATCACCTGATCGTAGCCCCAGCGATGGTAGAGATCGAGCAGCGCGCGGCGCAGCTCCTCCATGCGGCTCGCCTGGGGCGGCAGCACCTCGTCCATGCCGTCGGGCAGCAGCCAGCGGTCAGCGATGGTCATGTCAATCTTCCTGCAAGGCAGTGAATGGCCTGGAAAACAGACGCTCAGCCGAGTCGGGCGAGCGTCGACGCGCGACAGGGCTGGCGGCAGATCTTGTGAGAGACGGCCACAAAAAAACCGGGCCACGCCCGGTTGCAGGATTCTACCACGTTTGCGCCGGGGATGAACCCCGGCGCATGTCTCGCGCTTAGTTGCCGTTGCTTGGATCGGCGCTCTTCAGATAGCGGAAGAAGTCGCTGGAGGGATCCAGGACCAACATGTTGCCCTCGCCTTCGAAGCTCTCGCGGTAGGCGTTCAGGCTGCGCCAGAAGGTGTAGAACTCCTGATCGACGGAGTACGCCTCCGAGAAGATCGCGGCCGCCTCGGCGTCGCCCTCACCGCGCAGGGTTTCGGAACGTTCGGTGGCCTGGGCCAGGAGCACCTGGCGGCGGCGGTCGGCGTTGGCCCGAATACGCTCGGCCTCTTCCTCACCCTGGGCGCGCCACTCGCGCGCCTCCCGCTCACGCTCGGAGCGCATGCGCTCGAAGACCGCTGCGGAGACGTCGTCGGGCAGGTCGATCCGCTTGACGCGCACATCGCGTATCGCCACACCCAACTCGTCGCGCAGCAGGGCATCGAGGTCCTGAGTGGGCCCGGTCATCAGATCATCGCGACGCTCGGCGATGATCTGCTGCAGATCCAGGCGACCGAACTCGTTACGCAGACTTTCATCGACCCGCGGCTGAATCAGGCGGATGGCCATCATCTCATCACCGGCGGTGGCCTCGTAGTAGCGGGTGGGGTTGACGACCTGCCACTTGACGTAGGAGTCGACAATCACCGCCTTCTGCTCGAGGGTCAGATAGCGGCTGGTATCGGTATCCAGCGTCAGCACCCGAGTGTCGAACTTGCGGATGGTCTGGGTGATCGGCACCTTGAAGTGCAGACCCGGCTGAATGTTCTCCTCAATGATCTCACCGAAGCGCAGCTTGACAGCACGCTCGGTCTCGTCGACCACGTACAGGCTGTTGCTGGCCAGCCAGGCCGCGGCGGCCAGGCCGCCGACGATGAGCAGGGAACGATTATTGATCATTTAGCGGCCCTCCCTGCGGATTCCACTGTTGCTTGTGCTAGAGGTCGTCTGGCCGGAGCGCAGCCGCTCCAAAACGCGCGGATCGAGCTCGCCCTGCTCACCCAGGCGCTCACCGGAAGCCCCACCGGCGCCGCCACTGCCCATCTGGTCCAGCGGCAGGTACATTAGCGGGCTGTCGTCGGCGACATCAACCAGCACCTTCGGCGTGCCGCCAAAGATCTCGGCGATGGCATCCAGGTAGAGGCGCTCACGCATGATAGCCGGCGAATTCTGATACTGAGTCAGCAGCGCACTGAAGCGATTGGCTTGACCGCGGGCCTCGGAGACCACGGATTCGCGATAACCTTGCCCCTGCTCGACCAAGCGCTGGGCCTGACCCTGGGCCTCGGGGATGATGGCGTTGGCGTAGGCCATACCTTGGTTGATGGTACGCTGGCGATCCTCACGGGCCCGGATCACGTCGTCGAAGGCATCGATGACGGGCGCAGGCGCCGAGGTGGACTCGATGTTGATGGTCTGCAGGCTGATCCCGGTACCGTAGGTGTCCAGGTAGGACTGCAGGCGGCTGCGCACCGAGCTGCCGAGGATCTCACGACCAGAGGTCAGAATCTCGATCATGTCGGTGCCACCGACCACGTGGCGCAGCGCAGAATCCAGCGCATTCTCGATGGAAAGCTGGGGGTTGCGCACGTTGAGCACGAAGTCGCGGGGATCAGCGACCTGATACTGGGCCGAGATCTCAACCTCGACGATGTTCTCGTCGCGGGTCAGCATCGCCTGGGTCTGGGTCAGCGAGCGCACGCGGGTCACGTTGACCATGCGTACATCGTCGATCAGTGGCGGATTCCACTGCAGGCCCGGGCTGACCACTTCCTGAAACTCGCCAAAGCGCAGCACGACGCCCCGCTCCGACTGGTCAACCAGGTAGAAGCCGGTAGCCGCCCAGATCGCCAGCGCCACGACGATGAGCAGGCCGGGCAAGGCGAAGACGTTGCGCGGCTTGCCGCCACCGCCTTTTCCACCCTTGCCGCCGCCGCCCTTGCCACCGCGGCCGCCGAGCATGTTGTTGAGTTTGTCCTGAAATTTCTTCAGGGCTTCATCGAGGTCAGGAGGGCCCTGGTTGCCGCCGCGATTACCGCCGCCGCCGCCATTGTCTCCGCCCCCACTGCCACCGCGTCGGCCACCACCACTCCACGGGTCGTGCTGGTTGCCACCACCAGGCTCATTCCAGGCCATAGGTCTTCTCCACTATGTGTTGCTGCCCGCCGACGAAGGACTTCGTCGGCAAGCTTCGGTTGCGATCCTGTTGGCACCCCTGGCGCAGGGCTAGGGGTGCCCATCGAACTTGTCGTTATATACCGCCCATGGCGGCAGTGACCCTCAGGCCTCCCAGGCCTCTCGGTCGCTCAGCTCCCAGGGGAGATAGTCATCAGCACGCTCGCCAAGCCGCGCCATCAGCTGCATGAAATCGCGTCGAGGCAAGCGCACCTGCAGCAGGCTATGCCCCTGCTCGTCGAAGGCCTCCTCACGGACCGCCCCCAACTCGTGCAAGCCGGCGCGCAGACGGCCTTGCTCCGGGTCCAGGGTCAACGAGAGCTCGATGACGTCGTTCGCCAGGCGTTCGGCAAGGGCCTCGGCCAACAGATCGAGCCCCTTGCCCTCCATCGCCGATAGCCACACGACTTCGGGTCGGCCCTCGCCGTCTCTCTCGATGCGCGGTGCACTATCGAGCAGGTCGATCTTGTTCATGACCTTGAGCATGGGCACCTCGAGGGCACCGATCTCGTCGAGCACCGACTCCACCTGCTCCACGTTGAGGTCGCGATCCGGGTCGGCGGCATCGATCACATGCACCAGTAGCGACGCCTCGGCGGCCTCCTGCAGAGTGGCGCGGAATGCCTCCACCAGCTTGTGAGGCAGGTGACGGATGAAACCCACGGTATCGGCAAGCACTACCGGCCCCACATCCTCGATCTCGAGGCGCCGCAGCGTGGGGTCGAGGGTAGCGAAGAGCTGGTCGGCCGCATAGACCCGTGAATGGGTCAAGGCGTTGAACAGCGTTGACTTTCCGGCATTGGTATAACCCACCAGCGACACGCTGGGAATCTCGGCCCGGGAGCGAGAACGACGATTCTGAGCGCGCTGGCCGCGCACCTTGTCGAGGCGCTTATGGATCGCCTTGATACGGGCGCGCAACAAGCGGCGGTCTGTCTCAAGCTGGGTCTCACCGGGGCCGCGCAGACCGATACCGCCCTTCTGGCGCTCAAGGTGAGTCCAGCCGCGCACCAAGCGAGTCGACATATACTCCAGCTGAGCAAGCTCCACTTGAAGCTTGCCCTCATGGGTGCGGGCGCGCTGGGCAAAGATATCGAGGATCAGGCCGGTCCGATCGAGCACTCGGCACTTTAGTTCGCGCTCGAGGTTACGCTCCTGGGAGGGGCTCAGTGCGTGATTGAATATCACCAACTCCGCCCCATGTGCGGCCATTGACTCGCGGAGCTCCTCCACCTTGCCGGAGCCCACAAAGGTGCGCGGAGCCGGACGCTGGCGGCTTGCGGTCAGCAGCGTGGCCGGCACCGCGCCGGCGGAACGCACCAGTTCCAGGAACTCGCCGGGGTCCTCGCGCTCCTGCTCGTCCTGGAAGTCCACGTGTACGAGTAATGCCGTTTCACCGGCGTCGGGACGTTCAAAAAACAATCGCTACCTCACTGATTTTCCTGCGGCGCGGCAGGATCCTGGGGCGGCAAGCGCACGTTGCGCGAGGGCACCACGGTGGAGATGGCATGCTTGTAGACCATCTGGCTGACGGTGTTGCGCAGCAGGATAACGAACTGGTCGAAGGACTCGATCTGTCCCTGAAGCTTGATGCCATTGACCAGGAAAATCGATACCGGAATGCGCTCCTTTCGCAGGATGTTCAGGTACGGGTCTTGAAGGGACTGCCCTTTGGACATGTTGCTCTCCCTGAGTGTCTCTGGGGGTTGACGTTGTTTCTCTAGCCTTGTGCTTCTTGGCACCCGCCCGCTTTCAAAGGGGTCTGGCCGTCCGGCTACCGAAAGGGGTTATCTTACGCTAAGTGCTGAATTGGCGCACGAGTTTCAGCACCCGTTCCAGGGGCTGCGCCGCCTGGCTGTCTACCCATTCTAGGTCGTGCCAGCTGCGCATCCAGGTCAGCTGGCGCTTAGCCAGCTGGCGGGTGGCAACGATACCCCGCTGGCGCAGCGTCTCGAGGTCGCCGTTACCCTCCAGATACTGCCACGCCTGGCGATAGCCCACGCTCTTGATCGACGGCAAGTCGGCATTCAGGTCGCCGCGAGTCTTCAATGCCGCGACCTCCTCGAGAAAACCTCCCCTGAGCATCGCCTCGAAGCGTCTTGCGATGCGCTCGTGAAGCACACCACGATTTGACGGCGTGAGACCCATTGACAGCGTGCGCCAGGGAAAGGTTTCCGGACGCTGCTCGGCCCACAGTTCGGTCAGGGTCCGCCCGCTGGCCCGATAGACCTCTAGAGCACGCATCAACCGCTGGGGGTCATTGGGGTGGATGCGTGCCGCCGCCTCCGGGTCGACTCGTGAGAGCGACTCATGCAGCGACGCCAAACCGTGGCGGGCGGCCTGCTCTTCCAGTTCGGCACGCAGGGCAGGGTCGGATGCGGGGAGATTAGCAACGCCTTCCAGCAAACGCTTGAAGTACATCATGGTGCCACCCACCAGCAGAGGTACCCGACCCGCTGCGCTGATCTGTCGCATCTCGCGAAGGGCGTCCTCGCGGAAATCAGCAGCCGAGTAGGGCTCGGCGGGGTCGCGGATATCGATCAGTCGGTGCGGGGCCCGGGCCAACTCCTCCGAGGAGGGCTTGGCGCTGCCGATATCCAAGCCGCGGTAGACCATGGCGGAGTCGACGCTGATCAACTCGACATCCAGGTGCTCGTGGAGCGCAATGGCGATATCGGTCTTGCCGGCGGCGGTGGGGCCCATCAGCAGGATGGCGGGTGGACGGGCATCTGGCATAGGGCCTCCTCTTCGGCCTGCCCCCGGCGCTTCTCGCCGCGCAGGTGGATAACGTTGTCTACTGCCCTCTCATGAAGAGCCGGTCCAGGTCCTTCATACTCATCTCGGTCCAGGTGGGGCGGCCGTGATTGCACTGACCGCTACGCTCGGTGCGCTCCATATCGCGCAGCAGGGCATTCATCTCCGCCTGGGTCAGTTGGCGATTCGCACGCACGCTGCCATGGCACGCCATGGTGGAGAGCAGCTCGTTGACGTGGGCCTCGAGGCGGTCGGAGCGACCGTAGCGCTCCAGGT
>CAYWBG010000110.1:0-7459 GCA_964456005.1 uncultured Halomonas sp. | reverse complement strand
CGCTCGGCGCTCGGCGCTCGGCGCTCGGCGCTCGGCGCTCGGCGCTCGGCGCTTACGCCAACCCAAGCTCGTGGGTGGCTTCCTCGCGCATCTTGAACTTCTGGATCTTGCCGGTGACGGTCATCGGGAATTCATCCACGAACTTCACGTAACGGGGGACCTTGTAGTGGGCGATCTTACCCTTGCAGAACGCCTTGAGTTCGTCTTCGGTCAGCGACTGGCCGTCGGCGAGCTTGACCCAGGCCATGACTTCCTCGCCGTACTTCTCGTCTGGCACGCCGATCACCTGGACGTCGGAGATGGCGGAGTGGGTATACAGGAAGTCCTCTATCTCGCGCGGGTAGATGTTCTCGCCGCCACGGATAATCATGTCCTTGATGCGGCCCACGATGGCCACATAGCCATCATCGTCCATGGTCGCCAGGTCGCCGGTATGCATCCAGCCGGCACTGTCGATGGACTTGGCGGTGGCCTCCTCATTGTTCCAGTAGCCTAGCATCACGCTGTAGCCGCGGGTGCACAGCTCGCCGGTCTCTCCGCGAGGCATCACGGCACCGGTCTCAGGGCTTACCAGCTTCACCTCCAGATGAGGGTGGATGGTGCCCACGGTGGTCACACGTTTTTCCAGCGGGGCATCGGTCTGGGTCTGGAAGCTCACCGGGCTGGTCTCGGTCATGCCGTAGCAGATGGTGACATCCTGCATGTTCATCTTGTCGATGACCTTGCGCATCACCTCGATGGGGCAGATCGAGCCCGCCATGATCCCGGTGCGAAGATGCGACAGATCGTAGCTCTCGAAGTCGGGATGCTCCAGTTCGGCGATGAACATGGTGGGCACGCCGTAGAGGGTGGTGGCTTTCTCCTCGGAGACCGCGCGCAGGGTCTGCTCAGGGTCGAAACCATCGCCCGGGTAGATCATGGTGGCACCATGGGTCACACAGCCCAGGTTGCCCATCACCATGCCGAAGCAGTGGTAGAGCGGTACCGGGATCACCATGCGGTCTTTCTCGGTCAGCGCCATGGTACGCGCCACGAAGAAGCCGTTGTTGAGGATGTTGTGGTGCGACAGGGTCGCCCCCTTGGGCGCCCCGGTCGTGCCGGAGGTGTACTGGATGTTGATGGGGTCATCGAACTGCAGGGTGCCCTGCACCTCGGCCAGGTGCTCGGCGGAGACCTCGTTGGCGTAGGCCAGCATCGACTGCCAGCTGAACATGCCGGTCAGTGCACGGTCGGCGTCCAGGCAGACCACCCGCTTCAGCTCTGGCAGCTTGGCGCTCTTGAAGGTGCCGGGGCCGCCTTCGCGTAGCTCCGGGGCCAGCTCAGCCAGGGTCGCTACGTAGTCGGAGGCCTTGAACTGGCCCTGCAGGATCAGGGTGGAGGCGGCTGACTGCTTGAGGGCGTACTCGAGCTCATGGGTGCGGTAGCTGGGATTGATGTTGACCAGGATGGCGCCGATCTTCGCCGTGGCAAACTGAGTAATCGTCCACTCGGCGCAGTTGGGCGACCAGATGCCTACCCGCTCACCTCTCTTCACACCCAGGGCGAGAAGAGCGCGAGCGGCCTGGTCAACGGCGTCCTGCAGCTCCTTCCAGGTGTAACGCAGCCCCTGATGGAGGCTCAGCAGAGCCTCCCTGTCGGGAAAGCGGGCCACGGTCTCGTCGAAGCAGTCACCGATGGTCTGCCCCTTGAGGGGCGTATCGCTGATACCGTTGACATAGCTGATAGGAGTGGATTGGCGTGTCATGGTTCACCGTCTCTTGTTGTTGCTGAATGAGCAATGGGGCTACAGGGTCATGCCCTGGCCTGAGCGTGTTTCAGTCACCCGGCGGCTCGGCGCCGAGGCCGGCCAGCACTTCACGGGCGCGGCTCTCCACGTCGTCTAGCTCCTTGTGCATCAGCCGGATGTCCTCCAGCTGTCGCTCCAGGTTGGCGCGCTTGTCGGCCAGGATCTCAATAAGACGCTGCAGCTGGCGGGCGTTGCCATCCGGCATGGCGTCGTACATCTCCACCACCTCGCGGATCTCCGCCAGCGAGAAACCCAGGCGCTTGCCGCGAAGGGTCAGCTTCAGGCGCACCCTGTCCTTCTCACAGTAGATACGGGTCTGGCCGCGGCGTTCCGGGGCCAGCAGCCCCTCCTGCTCATAGAAGCGGATGGTGCGCGGCGTCACCTCGAACATCTTGGCCAGCTCGCCAATAGAGTAGGCGCGGCGCTGGCGGGGCAGGCTGCTGGACGGGGCCGAGCTGTTCGCTGTGCGCTGAGTCATTAGCGTCTTCCTTTAATATGCAGCGGAGCGGGGCGCAAGCCGTCCGCCTGACGGCAACACTAGCCGAGGTTTACGTTAACGTAAAGTGCTTGTTCGACCATGGGGTGATGTGGGATAAACCTAGCAAGTGCTAGGTTGGTGTCCAGTGAGGCGCTCAACCAACGACAACTCACCGCCAACCAAAACCCCGTACACACGTAAGACGAGGATACCGCCATGGATTTTTCCCTGAGCGATGACCAGAAGGCCCTGGTGCAGGCCGCCGCGGACTTCTCCCGGGCCGAACTGGCTGACCACGCCGCCGAATGGGATGCCAGTTCCCATTTTCCCCTGGAGGTGATCCGGCGCGCCGGCGAGACCGGCTTCCTGGGCATCTATACCCCCGAGGAGCATGGCGGGCTGGGACTCTCGCGGCTCGACGCCTCCCTGATCTTCGAGCAACTTGCCCAGGGCTGCGTGGCCACCACGGCCTACCTCACTATCCACAACATGGTGACCTGGATGGTCGCTACCTGGGGCGATGACGCCCTGCGCGAGGCCTGGGTCCCCGCCATGGTAACCGGCGAGGCGCTGGGCTCCTACTGCCTCACCGAGCCGGGTTCGGGTTCGGATGCCGCCAACCTGCGAACCAAGGCGGTTCGCGATGGTGACGACTATGTGATCTCCGGTTCCAAGATGTTTATCTCCGGCGCTGGTGCTACCGAGGTATTGGTGGTGATGGCGCGGACCGGTGCGCCGGACAGTGGGGCGGGTGGCGTCTCGGCCTTCCTGGTGCCGGCCGATGCCGCCGGCATCGAGTACGGCAAGAACGAGGAGAAGATGGGCTGGAAGAGCCAGCCGACTCGCCTGGTCAGCTTCGATGGCGTGCGCGTGCCGGTCGGCAACCGCCTGGGTGCCGAGGGAGAAGGCTTCAGGTTTGCCATGAAAGGTCTCGACGGCGGACGCCTCAATATCGCCAGTTGCTCGCTGGGTGCTGCCCAGCACGCCCTGGCCCTGGCCCGCGATTATATGGCCGAGCGCAAGCAGTTCGGTCGTGAGCTCTCTCAGTTCCAGGCCTTGCAGTTCAAGCTCGCCGACATGGCCAGCGAACTCACCGCCGCTCGTCTCATGGTGCGTCAGGCCGCATGGCGTCTGGATCAAGGAGATCCAGAGGCGACCGCCCACTGCGCCATGGCCAAACGTTTCGCCACCGACATGGGCTTCAACGTCTGTAACGAAGCCCTGCAACTGCATGGCGGCTATGGTTATATCCGCGAATATCCTCTGGAGCGACTGGTACGCGATACCCGAGTGCACCAGATTCTGGAGGGTACCAATGAGATCATGCGCCTGATCATCGGCCGCCGCTTACTTGCCGACGGCGTGATCGAGTCGCTGCAGTAATTCACTCACAGGACGCGGAGACACCCGATGTCGGAACTTCCCGTACACTTCGATGAGCGCCCCACCCGTGATGGTGGGCGTATCGGGGTGGCTACCCTCAATGTGCCCAAGTCCCTTAACTCCTTGTCTCTGGAGATGGTGCACCAGATCGAAGCCAAGCTCGATGCCTGGGCGGTGGATCGCAGCATCGTCGCCGTATGGCTCGAGGGCAGCGGTGACAAGGCCTTTTGCGCCGGCGGTGACGTGGTCAGCCTCTATCGCTCGCTCAGCGAAGAGGGCGAGAATCGCGGTGCCGGTCGCGACAGTCTCTATGCCGAGACCTACTTTACTGCCGAGTACCACCTCGATTATCGCATTCACACCTACCCCAAGCCGCTGATGGTCTGGGCCGATGGGATCGTCATGGGTGGCGGCCTGGGGCTGATGGCCGGCGGTTTTCAGCGCCTGGTCACCGAGACTACCCGTATCGCCATGCCCGAGATCACCATCGGCCTCTACCCCGACATCGGCGCCAGCTGGTTCCTCAATCGCATGCCGCCCGGGGTGGGCGCCTATCTGGGCCTCACCGGTGCCCAGCTCAACGCCCGTGACGCCCTGGACCTGGGGCTGGCGGACCGCTTCATCCCGCGAGAGCGTCGCGAGTCGCTTCTGGACGCACTGGAGCAGGCCGACTATGGCGACCGCAGCGTTTCGGCGCTGCGTGCTGCCGTGCAGCAGGCCCTGGATGCCCAGGAGGACCGTACTCTCGCGCCGCAGGGTCAGGTGATGCCGCGCCTGGATCATCTGCAAGCGCTGGTGGGCCACGTCGATCCAGCCACTGCCGTGGCGCGGATTCTCGCCGATGACAGCGACGACAAGTGGCTGGCCGCCAACCGGGCTCGCCTCGAGACCGGCTGCCCCATGACCGCTCATCTGGTATGGCGCATGCTTGACCGTCACGCCCACACTAGCCTGGCGGATGCCTTCCGTGATGAGTTGGTACTCTCGGTCCAGTGTTGCCGCCAGGGCGACTTCGTCGAGGGCGTGCGTGCGCTGCTGATCGACAAGGACAAGGCGCCGCAGTGGCGCCATGCCGACGTCGCAAGCGTGCCGGAGGACGCGATCCAGGCGCTGTTCGTCTCACCCTGGAGCGACGAGACCCACCCGCTGCGCGACCTAGGGCTCGGGCGCCGAGTGGGATAAATTTTCAAAAACAAGGAGCACCAACATGAATATCGCCTTTATCGGCCTCGGCAACATGGGCGCCCCCATGGCCAGCAACCTGGTCAAGGCCGGCCACAGCGTTACGGTCTTCGACCTGGTCGAGAGCGCCATCCAGACCCTCGAAAGCGAGGGTGCCAGCCGCGGCGAGAGCGCCGAGGCGGCGGCTCGCAGTGCCGAGGTGGTCATCTCCATGCTGCCCGCCGGGGCCCACGTCAAAAGCCTCTATCTGGGTCGCGATGGTGCCCCGGGTCTTTTCGACACCCTCGATGGCAAGCCGCTGATCATCGACGCCTCCACCATCTCGCCCGAGGATGCCCGGACCGTTGGCGCTGCCGCCGCGGAGCGCGGCCTGAGCTATCTGGATGCGCCGGTCTCCGGCGGGGTGGGCGGTGCCAAGGCAGGTTCCCTGACCTTTATCGTCGGCGGCGAGGCGACCGGTTTCGAACAGGCCAAGCCGGTACTCGAGGCCATGGGCAAGAACATCTTCCACGCCGGTGAGAACGGCGCGGGGCAGGTGGCCAAGATCTGCAACAACATGCTGCTGGGTATCCTGATGAGCGGTACCGCCGAAGCCCTGGCGCTGGGCGTGAAGAACGGCATGGACCCGGCCGTGCTTTCCGAGATCATGAAGCAGAGTAGCGGCGGCAACTGGGCGCTCAACGTCTACAATCCCTGGCCCGGCGTCATGGAGGGTTCCGCTGCGTCCCGTGACTACCAGGGTGGTTTCCTCACCGACCTGATGGCCAAGGACCTGGGCCTGGCCTGGGAGCTGGCACTCGGGTCGAAGTCCACCGTGCCCATGGGTTCCCAGGCGCGTAACCTCTTTGCCCTGCACAGCGCCCAGGGCAACGGCGCGCTGGATTTCTCCAGCATCCAGACGCTTTACCGCGCTGGGGAATAGGTTAGCGGCCTACACGTTGTCCACGAAAACGGGCACAATCCAGTGCCCGTTTTGCGTCGAGACTCCGCATGCCCTCGCCAACTTCCACCGCGATTCCCCGCCGCCCCATGCGTCGCGAACTGCTCGAGGGCCCCATCGCGGCGACCCTGCTACGCAAGACCCTCCCCGTCATTGGCGGCATGATCGCCATGATGAGCTTCAACCTGGTGGACACCTGGTTCATCTCGCGGCTCGGCACCGAGCCGCTTGCGGCGGTCTCCTTCACCTTTCCGGTGGTCTTCACCGTCATCAGCCTGGCAATCGGCATGGGAATCGGCACCTCGGCGGTGGTGGCGAGGCGGCTGGGGCAGGGCGATCACGAAGCGGTGCGACGCCGGGCCACTGATGCCGCCCTCTTGGCATTGGCCGTGGGGCTGGTCATGACGGCCCTGGGCCTGGCCACCCTGGAGCCGCTGTTCCGGTTGCTTGGCGCGGACGATACTCTGATGCCGCATATCCGCGACTACATGGGTATCTGGTACCTTGGCGCTGCGGCGGTGATCGTCCCGCGGGTGCTCAACAGCATCCTGCGCGCCCATGGTAATACCGTCACCCAGGGGGTAATGATGGCGCTGGCCGCCGGGGTCAATGTGCTGCTGGACTGGTGGCTGATCTTCGGCGTGGGTCCCTTTCCGGCCATGGGCGTCTCCGGGGCGGCACTGGCCACGGTGCTCAGTTGGGGATTGATGGCCGTGGCACTGGCGTTCCAGCGGGAACTCCGCGAACTCATCGACCTGGCCGGTCTTACCCGGCGGGGGCTGCTCGATTCCTGGCGTGAGCTTGGCCGCATCGCCGGGCCGGCGGCGTTGACCAGTGTCTTTACCCCCATCGCTATGGGCCTGCTGACGCGTATCGTCGCCGGGTATGGCCATGATGCCGTGGCCGGTTTCGGGGTCGGTACCCGTATCGACGCCATCGCCCAGATCGCCGTATTGGGGCTCTCCATGACCCTGTCTCCGCTGGTCAGCCAGAATGCCGGCGCCGGCCAGCATGACCGGGTTCGCCGCGCCATCTTCGGCTGCTTTGCCTTCGTGCTCGTCTGGCAACTGCTGGTGTGGGGCCTGCTGCAGATGCTGGCCCCCTGGCTGGTGGCTGGCTATGCCGAGCGGGAAGCGGTGGGGGAGGTGCTGCGCACTTTCCTCTGGCTGGTCCCCCTGGGGCTCGGCGCACAGGGGGTGGTGATCCTGGCGGTATCGTCCTGTAATGCCCTGCACCGTCCCTCCCGGGCCATGCGGCTCTCCGTGGTGCGTCTGTTCGTGTTCACCGTGCCACTGGCCTGGCTGGGGGGACAGCTGTTCGGCACCACCGGCATCTTCGTCGGGGTGCTGGCGGCCAACCTGCTGATGGCGCTGGTGGCCTGGTGGCAGATCCGGGTGGTGCTGGCGCGCTATCGGTAGTCGACTCTTCGCAACCAAGCCGGCGACTCGACCGTGAGGCACTCTTGGTGCAGCCAGGCTAGCGCTTCGGCGAACGATCGACCGGGCACTAACGCCATCACACGCTTTTTTCGCGGCCCGGGCTTGGCAGGGGATCGCGCATGGTCTACATTTAATAAGAATGTAGAAATTATGCGTCTCGCGCCAAACTGCCACATCATGCTGGAGCCCACGCCATGAGCCAGATCACCCCCGTCACCTGGGAAGATCCCTTCCGCCTGATCGACCAGCTC
>CAYWBG010000109.1:0-7485 GCA_964456005.1 uncultured Halomonas sp. | reverse complement strand
ACATGGGCGTGATCACCAATGGGCCGGTGGCCAACTTCGTCGAGGAGATGGCGGTCTTCGAACTGCCCTTCCTCTTCCCCAGCCCCGAGGCCGCCTATGACATTCTCGATGGCCCCATCGGTCAGGAACTGCTCGACAAGCTCTCCGAAGTCAACCTCAAGGGACTGGCCTACGCCGAGCGCGGTTTCCGCAACCTGACCAACAGCGAGCGGCCGGTCAACCACCCTGAGGATATGGATGGCCTGCGCATTCGCGTGATGGAGAACCCGGTCTACGTGGACACCTTCCGCGAACTCGGCGCCAACGCCATTCCCATGGCCTGGACCGAGGCGCTGACGGCCATGCAGCAGGGCACCATCGACGGCCAGGAGAACCCGGTCAACGTCATCCACTCGTTCAACCTGAACGAGACCCAGGACCATATGACGCTGACCCGCCACACCTATGCGCCGGCGATCTTCGTGATGGGCATGCCGGTCTGGAACCAGTTGCCCGAGGCCGCCCAGGAGGTGCTGGTTGGTGCCGCCCAGGAGGCCGCCGAGCACGAGCGGCGGGTGAACGCCGAAATGGAAACCGAGCAGCTGGCCGAACTGCGCGAAGCGGGCATGCAGATCATCGACGATGCCGACCTGGAGGCCTTCCAGGCCGCCGTGGCGCCGGTCTACGAGCAGTATGGCGAGCAGTTCGGCGACTACCTGGAACGCATTCGGGAGGCGCTAGAGTAAGTGAGCCGGCTTTCCCGCTTCCTGCTGCAGCCCCTGCAATGGAGTGAGCGCGCCCTGGACGCCGTCATGCGGCCCGTGGTCTTTGCGGGTATGGCGGCGTTGATCGGCGTTATCACGCTGCAGGTAGTCTCCCGGGTCTTCTTCTCGGCGGTGGGCTGGACCGAAGAAGTGGCCCGTTTCCTGCTGGTATGGATCACCTTCCTCGGCGCCGCCCTGGCCTTTCAGCGCGGCCGCCATATCGCCGTGACCTTCGCGGTGGATGCCCTGCCGTTGCGCCTGCGCCATCTGGCGCGCATCGCCGCGGTCCTGGTGGCGTTGGGCTTCATGGTGGCGCTGATCGTGATCGGCCATCGCTACATGCAGGTGCAGAGCTTCCAGATGTCCGCGTCGCTGCGGCTATCGATGACCTACGTCTATGCGGTCATCCCGATCGCCGCCGCGATCATGGCCTGGTATGCCCTGGTCGACCTGCTGGAGCTGCTGATCCAGGGCCCGGATGCCGCCCGGGGGGATGACAAGCGTGGCAGCGGCACCGCCGAGGAGCCTCCCGCATGACCGGCGTGCTGTTCCTGCTGTTCTTCCTCTTCATGCTGCTGGGGGTGCCCATCGCCCTGGCCATCGGCGCCAGCACCCTGCTGGCGCTGAACGCCCAGGGCGTGCCGCTGATGGTGGTCACCCAGCAGATGTTCCAGGGCATCAACTCCTTCGCCCTGGTGGCGGTGCCGATGTTCATCCTCGCCGGGGACCTCATGGCCCAGGGCAAGGTCAGCGAGAAGCTGGTGGATTTCGCCGATTCCCTGTTCGGCTTCCTCAAGGGCGGGCTCTCCATCGTCTCGGTGGGGGCCGGCATGTTCTTTGCCGCCATCTCCGGTTCCGGTGCCGCCACCACCGCGGCGGTGGGATCGAGCCTGGTGCCGGAACTGCGCAAGAAGGGCTACGACCCCGCCTCCGCGGCCAGCCTGATCGCCGCCAGCGGGACCATCGGCGTGGTGATTCCCCCCTCGGTGCCGATGATCATCTACGCGGTGATCGCCCAGCAGTCGGTAGCGAAGCTGTTCCTGAACGGCGTGATCCCGGGGCTGATCATGGGCCTGGGGCTCGGCACCATCGCCATCGTCCAGGCGTATCGCCGCAACTACCCAAGGGGCACCGCCCTCTCTCTTGCTACCATCTGGCGCACCTTCAAAAGCGCCAGCTGGGGCCTGATGACGCCGGTGATCATCCTCGGGGGCATCTTTTCGGGGATCTTCACCCCCAGCGAGGCGGCGGTGGTGGCGGTCAACTACGCCCTGCTGGTGTCACTGTTCATCTACCGCGACCTGAGTCTGGCCGACGTCTACCGTATCCTGATTCGCTCGGCGATCACCACCTCGGTGATCATGCTGGTGATCGCCACCTCGGCGGTACTGAGCTGGACGCTCTCCAGCTGGCAGGTGCCCGGCGCCATCGCTCAGGCGGTGCTGTCGCTCTCCACCGACCCGCTGGTGATCATGCTGCTGGTGGTGGCGGTGATCCTGCTGACCGGGGTGTTTATCGAGACGGCCAGCGCCCTGATCATTCTGACGCCCGTGCTGCTGCCGCTGGTGACCCAGCTCGGCATCGACCCCATCCACTTCGGCATCATCATCGTCATGGGGCTTGCCATCGGCATGATCACCCCGCCGGTGGCGATCAATCTCTACGTGGCCTCCTCGGTCACTCAGCTGCCGCTGGAGCGCATCACCCGCGCGATCATTCCCTACCTGCTGGGATTGATCGCGGTGCTGCTGCTGGTGGTCTATGTGCCGATCCTGGCGGGCTGGTCGGGATGACCCTGCACCCTCTTTGCTGCCTCCGGCCAGCCCCTCGGCTGGCCTTCACTGCCCACTATCATCGAAGGTGGATCATGAAGGACAACCCCTTTACCCGTTCCCGCCCCCTCCTGCTGCCTGCTGCTGGCCTGGCCCTGGTCATGCTGGCCGGCTGCACCACCTACACCTTTCCCGATGGCAGCCGCGAGACCCTATGGGGCGTGCCCACCGAGGATGAGACCAGGCCCCCCGAGGAGCGTCAGGCCGAACCGATTCAGTACCGGGTGCCCGGCGAGATACCCGAGAGCCGCCCGCCGCCGGTCGAGTAGCCGCATCAGCAGCGAGTGAAGATCACGCTGAGGTTGTTGGATGGCATCTCCACGATGCGCTCAAGCGACAGGTTGTGCCGCTCGGCCTCGGCAATCACGTCGTCGAGATCACGCACACCCCAACTCGGGTCTCGACGTCTGAGGTCAGCGTCGAAGGCCGCATTGCTGGGGGCGGTATGTTGCCCGCCACGGCGATAGGGGCCATAGAGAAAGAGCACGCCATTCGCTGCCAGGCGTTCACCGGCGCGGGCGATCAGCGCCTCGGTAACCTCCCAGGGCGAGATGTGAATGAGGTTAATGGCGACGACCGCCTCAAAAGGACCGGCCGGCCAGCTGTCCTGGACGATGGCGTCCAGCCGTATCGGCTCGGCCAGATTGGGCAGCGCGGCCTCTTGGCGCCAGGCGGCGATGGACGCCAGTGCGTGGGGGTTCGGGTCGCTGGGCCGCCATTCCCACCCCGCCATGGTGGCCGCGCAGTGCACGGCGTGCTCGCCGCTGCCACTGGCCACCTCCAGCACGCAAGCTCTATCGGGCAGTACCGCCCGGAGAACCTCAAGGATCGGCTGACGGTTTCGAGCCGTGGCGGGGCTCTGCAGGCGTGGGTCGGACATGATGGCCTCCCTCGGCGGTGACGGAATTATCCTATTTTTTCTTGCCCCGGGGCTTGCCGGCCGAGCGGCTGGCCTTCGGGCCCGGCGATGAGGAGCGCACGCCCTTGCCCGGCTTGGCGCCCGCTTTCTTCACGCCAGGCGTCTTTGCCCCCTTCGCCTTCACACCGGGCGACTTGCCCGGCCCCGCGCTCTTGTCTGCCATCTTGCGCCTAGCGGGCTTGCCACTGGCCGACTTGCCGGCGGGCTTGGCGCTTTCCTCCCGCCGGGCCGTGTTTCGCTTCGGCGATCCCGGCTTGACGGCACCCGGCTTGGCACCCTTGCGCCGGGCCGAGGGGCGCCCGGGTTTCCGGGGCTCGGAGGCGGAATGCTCGGTCATGGCGAGGATCTCCGACACCTCTTTGGGTGTCAGGTCGCGCCAATCTCCCGTTGCCAACCCCTTGAGGGACACGTTCATGATGCGGATCCGCTCGAGCTTGACCACCTCATAGCCGAACACCTCGCACATGCGGCGAATCTGGCGGTTCAGCCCCTGGACCAGGGTGATGTTGAAGACGAACCGGGACTCCTTGACCACCGGACACTTCCTGGTGACCTCGCCGAGGATCGGCACGCCGCCGCCCATGCCGTCGATGAACTCGTCGGTGATCGGCTTGTTGACGGTGACCCGGTACTCCTTCTCGTGCTGATTGCTCGCCCGCAGGATCCGATTGACCAGGTCGCCATTGTTGGTCAGGAAGATCAACCCCTGGGAGTCCTTGTCCAGTCGACCGATCGGGAAGATACGTGCGCCGTGCCCGACGAAGTCGACGATATTGGCCTTCTCGCTCGGCTCGGTGGTGCTAACGATACCCACCGGCTTGTTGAGGGCGATGAACACCAGGTCCTCTTCCTCCAGTTCCAGCGGCTCGACGATTTGGCCGTTAACCTTGACCACGCTGCCCGGGAAGACCTGGTCGCCGGGGGTGGCACGCCGGCCGTCGATGCGCACATTACCCTGCTCGATATAGCGGTCGGCTTCCCGCCTCGAGCACATGCCGCTCTCGCTGATGTACTTGTTAATTCGCTTCGAGAGAGTCTGAGCCATGAGACGCGTCCGGGACAGGGTGGTTAGAGCCGAAATGGCACGGCACGATGCCGCGCAGTGTAAGGGCTGACCCGCCCGCCGGCCAGCCGCACGGAGGCACGGCGCCCTCTATCCACCGCAGGCCTTGAGGTGGCGACCATGGCGGCAGTCACGGCCAGCGGCGAATCACGACATGACAATTCCTGTACAAGTGCCGCTAGAATGACAGTTCATGTCCAACCTAGGGTGACCCCCATGCTACCTCTCGACGCCCCCGCCCTGCCCGACCGCCTGACCCTGGAAGCGCTGGCCCAGCACCTTGACCCGGCCGCAGCTCCCGCCGTGGAGGTACAGTCGCTGGACATGGGCTACTACCTGGTGCGCCTGCATCACGCCGGCGGTGAGAGCCTGCTGGTGGACGAGCGCGGCGAGACCCGTCGCTTCACCGGCACCCAATGGGTTAGCCGCGCCCTGGCGCCGCTGGGCCTGACCCATGGCATCCTGACCTGGGCCGACGTCACCGACGAGATGGTCGGCCTACCGGCAGCGCCTCCCGTCGGGGCGGCCGCACGCCTGGCCCACGGCACGCGAATCGCCTTCATGACCCATGGGTAAGGAACACTCCTTGCCCTGGATCACTGCACTGCAGCATGCTGTATGGTATTGATCAGGTTATCTAGCCGCCCACCATGCGCCGGAGGAGAGGGATGACTGACCCCAACCGCAGTGAATCCACTAGCTGGCACGCCCTGAACGGGGACGAAGCCCTGGAACGCCTCGACAGCACGAGCGATGGGCTCGACACGTCGGAGGCCGAGCGACGATTGAACGAGCACGGCCCCAACCAGCTCAAGCAGGCCGAGGGGCGCCCCTGGTACAAGCGCCTGCTCGAACAGTTCAACAACATCCTGATGATGGTGTTGATCGTGGCAGCCATCGCCAGCCTGGGGCTGGGCCATCGCCTGGACGCGGCCGCCATCTTCGCCGTGGTACTGATCATCGCGCTGATCGGCTTCTTCCAGGAGGGCAAGGCCGAACAGGCGCTGGAGAGCATCCGCCAGATGCTCTCGCCTCAGGCCAATGTCCTGCGCGACGGCCGGCGTGAAACCATCCCCGCCGAGGAGCTGGTACCCGGTGATATCGTGCTGGTGGAGAGCGGCGACCGGGTGCCGGCCGACCTTCGCCTACTCAAAGCCCGGCGCTTTCGCAGCGAGGAGGCCTCGCTGACCGGCGAGTCCACCCCCGTCGACAAGTCCATTGAGGCGGTGGAGGAAGACGCCGACCTGGGCGATCGCAGCAGCATGGCCTATGCCAGCACCATCGTGGTCCAGGGCAATGCCCGGGGGCTGGTGGTGGAAACCGGCGCACGCACCGAGATCGGTCGCATCTCCGAGATGCTGCGCGATGTCGAGCAGTTGAAGACTCCCCTGCTGCGCCAGATCGACCGGGCCGGCCAGGTGCTGGCCTTCTTCATACTGGGCGCTGCGGCGCTCACCGGCGCCTTCGGGGTGCTGTTCCATGGCGAGACGCTGGGCGATATGTTCATGGCGGCAGTGGGCCTGGCGGTGGCCGCCATCCCGGAGGGTCTGCCGGCCATCGTCACTATCGGTCTGGCGCTGGGCGTGCAGACCATGGCGCGGCATAACGCCATCATCCGCCGCCTCCCGGCGGTGGAGACCCTGGGCTCCATCTCGACCATCTTTTCCGACAAGACCGGCACCCTGACCCGCAACGAGATGACCGCCCAGGCGATCTGGCTGCCCCAGGGCGAAGTGCAGATCGAGGGGATTGGCTTCGCCCCGGAAGGCAGCTTCCATCGCGTCAGTGACGGCGAGCCGGAAGAGGCAGAAATCGATCTCGACGACGACGACGCCTTGCGCCACTTCCTCAAGGTGGGCGTCCTTTGCAACGATGCCGAAATGGCGGAGGACGAGGGGCGCTGGAAGATCCAGGGCGACCCCACCGAGGGGGCCCTGGTGGTGGCCGCCGCCAAGGCGGGGCTGACCATCAAGGAGCTGCGCGGCGATCACGAACGCAAGGATGCGATCCCCTTCGAGTCCGAGCGCAAGTACATGGCCACCCTCCACGAGATCGACGGGGAGGATGTGCTGCTGGTCAAGGGGGCCCCGGACCGCCTGCTGGAGATGTGCCACCGGGTGCGTGACAACGGCGAGGATAGCGAACTGGACGTCGAGCGCTGGGAGGAGCGGATCCATGAGCTCTCGTCACGGGGGCTGCGAGTGCTGGCGATCGCCGAAAAACCCATCGGCAGTGTCAACGAGTTGACCGACGAACACGCCGAGGAGGAACTGGTGCTGCTGGGGCTGGTCGGTCTGCTCGACCCGCCGCGGGATGAGGCCATCGAGGCGGTGGAGGACTGCCTGGCCGCCGGCATCCGCCCAGTGATGATCACCGGCGATCATGCGGTGACGGCGCTGGCTATCGCCAAACAGCTCGGCCTGGCCCATACCGAGCGGGCCATCAGCGGCCGCGAGATCGAGGCGATGTCCGACGAGGACCTCGAGGAGGTCATCCTCGAGGTGGATGTCTTCGCGCGAGCCTCGCCGGAGCACAAGCTGCGCCTGGTCAAGGCCATGCAGGCCCAGGGCGGCATATGCGCCATGACCGGCGACGGCGTCAACGACGGCCCGGCCCTCAAGCGCGCCGACGTGGGCGTGGCCATGGGCATCCAGGGCACAGAGGCCGCCAAGGAGGCCTCCGAGATGGTGCTCGCCGACGACAATTTCGCCACCATCGTTGGCGCCATTCGCCAGGGTCGCAAGGTCTACGACAACATCCGCAAGACCATCACCTTCATCCTGCCCACCAACGGCGGCCAGGGTCTGGCGATCATGCTCGCCGTGCTGGCCGGCACCAGCCTGCCGGTCACGCCGCTGCAGGCGCTGTGGGTCAACATGGTGGTGGCGGTGACCCTGGGCCTGGCGCTGGCCTTCGAGGACGCCGAGC
>CAYWBG010000108.1:0-7616 GCA_964456005.1 uncultured Halomonas sp. | reverse complement strand
ACGTCGTCGAGGCGATGGGTCACACGGGCTCCGCAAGGCTCGGGAAAGCCGCCATTATAACCACGCCGAGGGCGGGCGAAAATCACGCGGAATTGCTAGCATAGCCGGCTTCCATGATCCGCCGACTGCAGGGAGCACCCCGTGGCCACCTTACTCGCCGACCTGGGCCGCAACAGCCGCCGGGAGACGCGGCCACTGATCGGCCTGGCCCTGCCGATCTGTGGTGCCCAACTCGCCCAGGCGGGCATGAGCGTCGCCGACGTCATGATGACCGGGCGGCTCAGCGCAACCGATCTGGCGGCAGTGTCGGTGGGCTCGAGCCTGTGGCTGCCGTTGATGCTGTTCATGACCGGCACGCTGATGGGCCTGACACCCATCGTCGCGCAGTTGCTGGGCGGCCGGCACATCGCCGGCATTCGACCCAACGTCCACCAGGCGCTTTGGGTGGCCCTGATACTAGGCATTGCCGCCGGCCTGCTGCTGTGGTTCGCAGTGATGCCGGTCTTCACCCTCATGGGTGTTCCCGAGGAGGTGGCCAGGCGCTCGGCGGCCTATCTGTCGGCGGTGGCCTTCGGCATGCCCGGGGCTGCACTCTTCCAGGCGCTGCGTGCCTTCTCTGATGGCATGAACCACACCCGCCCCTCGCTGTGGATCAGCCTGCTTGGGCTCGCCGTGAACATCCCCAGCAACTTCGTGCTGATCTACGGGGGCGCGGGCCTGACCGGCCTGCTGGGCGATTGGCTACCGGCCTGGGTACAGGCGCTGCCGGCGCTGGGTGCCTTCGGCTGCGGCATCGCCACGGCACTTTCACTGTGGGTAATGAGCCTCGCCATGGCCCTCTATACGCGACGCTCGCGCGCCTATGGTGATGTCGAACTCTGGCACTCGCCCACACCGCCGCGCTGGCGAATGATCGGTGAACTGCTCTATGTAGGCTTGCCAATCGGCGTAGCGATCTTTGTCGAGGTGACGCTGTTCACGCTGATTGCCCTGTTCATCGCCAGCCTCGGCGAGGTGACTGTGGCGGCCCACCAGATTGCCCTCAACTACACCTCGATACTCTTCATGCTGCCGCTGTCACTGAGCATGGCGTTGACCGTGCGGGTGGGCAACACCCTGGGGCAGGAGCGCCTCGCCCTTGCCCGTCTGGTGGCCTGGAACGGCGTCGTGATCAGCCTGCTCATCGCCGGCCTCAACAGCACCCTGTTGTGGTTCACCGCGGAGCCAGTGATCGCGCTCTACACCCATGACCCTGATGTGCAACGCCTGACGCTATCGCTGGTCATACTGGCCATGATCTTTCAGGTCTCGGACTCACTGCAGGTCAACCTGGCGGGCGCCCTGCGCGGCTACAAGGACACCCGGGTAGTCATGTTGATCACTCTGGTTTCCTACTGGCTGGTGGGGCTGGGGGGCGGGCACTGGCTAGGCACCCGAGGCCTATTCGGCATGGTCGAGCCCATGGGCGTCCACGGCTACTGGATCGGGCTGATCGGTGGGCTCACCGCGGCGGCGGCCCTGCTCGGTGAGCGCCTGCGGCGCGTCGGTAAGGTGGTGGCAGAGGGGGAAGCAAATGTGTCTCAAGACTAGGGGCTGGGGCTTGTCGCGCCGGCTGTCAGTCGTGGCCCTGGCAAGCCTTCTGGCGGCGGGGTGCAGCGACGCTGGCCGCAGCAATGCTCTGCTGGTCGACTACCAGCGCGAGCTTGCCTCTCGCCTGGGTGTCGAGGCCCCCGAGCCGCAGTCCCCCGACAATATCGGCGCCTTCCCCGAGCGTCGCGAGCGGCTGCTAGAGATTCCCGAAACCCGGGAAGGGATGCTCAACGTCTACGCCCTGCGTGAATGTCACATCACCACCCTTGTGGCGGAGCGCAACAGCACCCTGGGGCGAGTAGCCCCCGCCAGCCAGCGCTGGCGCTATGAGCTGGAGCTTTGGCGGCGCCTCGACACCTGTCTCGCCGGCGATATCCCCGAGCGCCTCGCCGAAGCCGACCTAGAGCGTCTGGAGCGCCTCGCCGAGATCAAGACCGACCAGCTGCCCGCGGCCAGCTGGAACGCCTTGTTCGACTCAGACGAATGGACCAAAAGCTTTTCCCGAGTGAGTTCGACACTCCCCCCCGACGAGGTCCCGCCGCCTTCTGCACAGCGCGAGGCTCTGGCGTTCCTCCACGACCTTGTCCTTCATCTCTTCAAACCGGAGCAACAGCCCGACATCGAGGCGCTGGAAAGCCACCTCCAGGCCCTGCGCTCTCGTCCCTATACCGCCGAGCTGCTCCGCACCCTGCTGCTGGCCGAGCAGCGACTCGATGAGGCCTCTGCCCTGCTGAAGCCCGCCCTAACCCGCCACGATGGCTGCACCGGCCAGGCCGCAGGGCTTAACGAGGCCAAGTCGACGGTTAAGCTCGATGCCTGGCTATCGAGCCTCGAGCAGGCAGCGCAAGACTGGCTGGGGGACCTCGAACGGCTATTGGAAGGACTCCCCCCAGGCACCGAGTCGGTCCGGGACTATCGGCGCAACTGGCTCTCGCTGGACGCCCCGGGGGCCCCGCTGCCTGCCTTCCTGGAGGCTCGTGAGCGGCACGAAAACCTTCGGGAACGCCTCTTCGAACGCTGCCGATGACAGCCGGGGGTTAACCTGCCGTTGGGACTGTGCTATTGGTGAAGGACCAGCGACGCATTGCGTTACCTATTGCCAGATCACGCAGCATGTGGAGGGAGATCATGGGAACCCCGCTGTCACCCCGCCCCGCCCGGGTCATCGATCTCGAGAGCATGCGCCAGCGTCAGCAGGCCAGGCGCCGCCTGATTCGCATTGCCCCCGAATTGGACAACCTGGAGATGGTATATCGCCTCGCCTCCAGCCCCGACACCCTTTACGGCATGCCCCTGCTCGCCTGGGGCCTGCGCGAGGATGGCCGGGTAGTCGGCCTGGTACCCTGGATGGAAGCCCTGACGCCCTGTCAGCGCCTCGACGACGAGGAACACGGCAGCTTCGTCGGTTATCGTGACCCCGAGACCGAGGAGCTCTTCGAGTCCGCCCCCGAGCACAAGGTGCTCGAGCTCGAACATGCCGCGGCCTACTTCGACTACGAAGAGACTGACCAGGTCACCCTCATCCAACAGCTGCCCGAGACCCAGGGCACCCACGCCCTGTGTATGGACGAGGGCGACACCCCCTGGCAGCTCAAGCAGGTGTTCGGCTGGCGCCTCTACAGCGACGGCTCGGTGGAAGCCCTGCTGTGCGATGAGCGCCTGGTGGAATCGACCCCGATTCTCCCGGGCGACCCCTGTCTCTATCCCGGCCATAGTCGCCACCGAGTGGTCTACTTCTTCCAGCGCCAGATCGCCAACCGAATCCGCCGCGAGGACCCTGCCACCCTGGAGGCACTGGCCCTGATGGTGATGCCGGAGGCCTCCGATACGCCCCCGGAATGAACTACCCGGCATTGCGGGCGGACAGTCTCAACCCAAACGGATAAAGTAGCAGTAAGTGCCCTCGTGCTCCTCCTGGCAGACCAGCTCATGGCCGAGAAACTGGCAGAATTTGGGCACGTCGCGGGTGGTGGCGGGGTCGCTTGCCACCACCTTGAGCACCTCACCGGACCGCATGTCACGCACCTTGTTGTGCATCAGCATGATCGGCTCGGGGCAATAGAGTCCGGTGGTATCGAGCTCGACCGCAACGTCGTTCAAGGCGTCAGCGGGATGGGCGTCACGGGAATCAACCATCGAAGACCTCACTGTTGGGAACAATCTGTTGGGAGCACGCTAGATGATCAAGATCATTATCGAACGTCGGATCATGCCCGGGCTAGAGGAGGAGTACGAGGAAGCCGCCCGCGAGGCCATGCGCCAGTCCCTTGGCGCACGCGGCTTTGTGGGTGGCGAAAGCCTCGTCGAGCTCGGGCATAGCGATCGACGTCTGATGATCACCAAGTGGCGCGACATGCGTGCCTGGAAAGAATGGTACACCAGCGAGGAGAGGTCTCGCGTCATGCAACGCTTGCTGCCCCTGCTTACCGAGGAGGAGCGCATTCGCATCTACGAACCGACGACCCACTGACCCCGCTTGCGGCTCAGTCGAGGATCCGCACGTGCACCGTCACCTCTTCGCGGTCGTGGTAGAGGTGGCGGCAGCTCACCTGGGCGGCAATGCCGGCCGAGGCAAGCCCCTCTTCGAGGCGTTCCAGGCAGGTCGCCACCTCCGGCCAGCGCCGCTTCATAGGCAGCTTCAGGTTGAACACCGCCTCCCGGCACCAGCGACGCACTAGCCAGCGCTCCACCATGGCCACCACACGTGACGGCCTGTCGACGATATCGCAGACCAGCCAGTCGAGCCGGCCGGGAGGCTCCCAACCGAAGCCATCTTCCCTGAGGTGCTCTACCAGCCCGGTCGCCATCAGGCTACTGGCCATAGGACCGTTGTCGATGGCATAGACGTTCATGCCGCGCTGCACCAGTTGCCAGGTCCAGCCGCCAGGTGCCGCCCCCAGGTCCGCGGCCTGCATCCCCTCCCCCAGGCGCTCGTCCCACTCATTGCGTGGCACGAACTCATGCCAGGCCTCCTCGAGCTTGAGCGTCGAACGGCTGGGTGCCGCATGGGGAAAACGCAGGCGTCTGATACCCCCCGGGTCCTCGCTGCGGTTGCCGGGAAAGCTCATCCCGAGTTGCACCCGGTCACCGGCACTCCACAGCAGGTGCAGGCGACGCCCACCCGCCTTGCGCCGCAATGCCCGGCGCTTCTTTAACAACGACGCCAGCGGCCGATCCAGGGCCTTGGCCAGCCCGGCCAGCGCCTTGCCATCATTGGTATCCGGCGTTTCCTGCCAGAAGGACTCGAAGCTCCAGCCGCTAGCCATCACCTGGTCAACGATCGGTGACAGGCGGTCTTCGCGGGACAGCTCCAGCGGCGGCAGCGCGATAAGGGTCTGGCGGGCGAACACCAGAGAACTCAGGGGCAAGGCTCGATGCAACACGTTGGCCGGCTCGTCACCCTCGACACGAAAGCGCACGAAGCCGTCATCGGATGCGAAGACCGGCTGCCCCGAGCCACCGACGGCCGCAACCTTATCGGTGACCTCGGCGGCCAGGTCCGGCTCGAAACCAGCCCGGCAGTACAAGAGCAGTTCCGAGGGTGTGGTCATGCCTTATCTCCCCACCGATCCTGCGACGGCTTGTCCGGTTTGGAGGTCACCAACTCCTCGATGTCCTGCAACTGCACATTGAGCGCATTGGTCGAGATCTGGATTTCCCACAGCGAATACACCAGGGACACCGAAAGCGCGATCAAGCTGATCCCGAACAGCAGCATTCCCGCCAGGTCCAGGGAGAGGAAGATGGCGAACATCGAAAGAGTGCAGACAAGGAAGCTGAACACACCCGCCAGCTGCATGCGCTTGGTCAGGGAGATGCGCTGGCGAAGCAACAGAATCTGTCGGGTATTGATCTCCTGGTGCTTGTTGCGCTCATCTTCGGCCAGCTTGCGGATGAGTTGGGCCAACACCAGGAAACGATTGGTATAGGCGAGTAGCAGCAAGGAGATGGCGGGAAAAAGCAGTGCCGGGGTGGTCAGGGTCAAGGCGGAACTCCGTGAAGTTAAGCGCTGCACATCATAGCAGCCCTTCTCATGGGTGGGCGACAGCGTCATATCGTTTAATTAACATTTATTAAAACAATCTTATGATCTTTAATGGTGCGCGAAAAACCGCCATTTTCAAGCGTTTTTGGCTCATATCAATGTCTAGTCAGCGCATAACCCATACAGTTGCTGCATAATGGTGCATTGCTTTATATTGTCGTCCCATTGGAAAACGCTTTCAGACGGGCCCGGGGTTACCGGCGCCCAAACACTCTCCGACACGACAGGAATCGACGATGCCCTACGTCCACGACACCCTCGAACGCCTTCGCCAGAGCAGCCCCGCCCAGACAGAGTTCTACCAAGCCGCCGAGGAAGTACTGGAGTGCCTGCGACCGCTGTTCCAGAACAGCCCGCACTACCATGAGTACAGCATCATCGAGCGCATCGTCGAACCTGAGCGCCAGATCATGTTCCGCATCTGCTGGACCGATGACGCCGGCAAGGTGCGAGTCAACAAGGGCTATCGCGTCCAGTTCAATTCCGCCCTCGGTCCCTACAAGGGAGGCCTGCGCTTCCACCCCAGCGTCACATCCGGCACCATCAAGTTCCTGGGCTTCGAGCAGATCTTCAAGAACGCTCTGACTGGCCTGCCCATCGGCGGCGGCAAGGGCGGCTCCGACTTCGACCCCAAGGGCAAGTCCGACAACGAGATCATGCGTTTCTGCCAGGCGTACATGTCCGAGCTATATCGCCATATCGGACCCAACACCGACGTGCCGGCCGGTGACATTGGCGTCGGTGCCCGTGAGATCGGCTACCTCTACGGTCAGTACAAGCGCCTGACCGGCCGCTACGAAGGGGTCCTGACCGGCAAGGGTCTGGATTGGGGTGGCTCCATGGGCCGCAAGGAAGCGACCGGCTATGGCGCGGTCTATTTCGCCCAAAACATGCTGGAGGCACTTGGTGACAGCATCGAAGGCAAGACCTGCCTGGTCTCCGGTGCCGGCAATGTGGCCATCTATACCATCGAGAAGCTCTTCGAATTGGGCGCCACGCCGATCAGCTGCTCCGATTCCCGCGGCACTATCCTCGATCCGAAAGGTATCGACCTCGTCCTGCTCAAGGAGCTCAAGGAGGTCAAGCGCGCTTCCCTCGAGGAGTATCAAACTCATCACCCCGATGCCAGCTACACCCCGGCTGACGACTATCCGGCGGACGGCCATGCGGTCTGGCGCATCAAGGCTGACGTGGCCTTCCCCTGCGCTACCCAGAACGAGCTCACCGAGGCGGATGCCGAGACACTGCTCGGCAACGGCATCAACTGCATCAGTGAGGGCGCCAACATGCCCTCCACTGCCCCTGCCGTGGACCGCTTCTTGGAAGCAAAGATTGCCTACGGCCCAGGCAAGGCAGCCAACGCCGGCGGCGTGGCCACCAGCCAGCTCGAGATGGCCCAGAACAGCAGCATGGAGCAGTGGCCCCTGGAGAAGGTGGACGTCAAGCTCAAGGAAGTCATGGCCAACATCCATCGCCAGTGCGCCGAAACCGCCGAAGAGTTCGGTGATCCCACCAACCTGGTGCTGGGTGCCAATATCGCCGGCTTCCGTCGGGTGGCCGATGCCATGATCGCGCAAGGGGTGCTGTAACACTGGTCCCATGACGGCAACAAAAAAGCCCGGGCCTCATGACCCGGGCTTTTTTCTGCCTTGACTCAGCCGCGCTCTACTTCAAAGGTAGTGCCGCAATCCGCGACGTGCCTCAACACGATACTGGGCTTCAGCCATCTTCATCACGCCGCGCCAGATGCCTCGCAGCATCGGGCGGGGATCGGGGAGCCGAAAGGCAGACTGGTCCCAGATACTGGGAATGTTCATCGTGGCACTGCTCATGGGCTGGACCTTGTATCGTTGTATACGTTGAGGGCATTATACCTTGGTCTATACCCAAAAGTCTAACAACTCTCCGCCACAACCCCGAAACACGAAAAGCCCCGCGCTCTTTCGAACGCGGGGCTTTTCTGAATAAGTGCCTGACGATG
>CAYWBG010000107.1:0-7621 GCA_964456005.1 uncultured Halomonas sp. | reverse complement strand
GCTCGGGCAGGCGGGCATAGCGCAGGGTGAACTCGGGAAACATGGCGGCTCCAGTCGGAGGGCTGCGCAGGCAGCGGAGATATAAATACCCGAGTATAACGCTCAGGATTCTCCCTTTCGACCTATCGCCGCCATAGCGTGCTCAGGCCGTTGCCACCGGCGCCAGCGCCTCGCGAATCAGCTCGGCCAAGCGCCGGGCAGGCTCGGTAGGGCGGCGAGCGGCGCGATGCAGTGCCAGCTCGATGGAGGGCAGCCGTGGCAGGCCGCTCGCATCGTCCAGGGCGCGCAACTGGGGGCCGAGCATGCCGCGAGTCACTACCACGATCGCCAACCCCGCCTGCACTACCGGTGCCAACCCGGCCATGGACTGGCTGGTATAGGCTACCCGCCAGTCGCGCCCGGCGGCGGCCAGTGCGGCCTCCGCTACCTCGCGGAACAGGTCGGCCCCGGGCGAGTAGAGAGCCAGCGGCAGCGGGTCGGAGAGCGGCGGCTGGCGCTCCAGCCCCACCGCCCAGGCCAGCGGCTCGCGTCGGATCACCTCGCCCCCAGGCGAACGGCGCTGCCGTGTCACCAGTGCCAAATCCAGCGCGCCGTCACGGACGCGTTCGACCAGATCGACGCTGGTACCGCAGATCACCTGCAGGCTGACGTCGGGATAGAGCCGGTGGAACCATGAGAACACCGAGGTCAGCAGGCTGGCGTAGTCCTCGGGAATACCCAGTTTCAGCTCACCGGTGACGCGCTTCGCTCGCATGTCGGTCAGTGCCTCATCGTTGAGTGCCAACAAACGACGGGCGTGCCCCAGCAGCCGCTCTCCCTCGGCGGAAAAGCGAATACGCCGCCCCGCCTTCTCGTGCAGCGCCACGCCAAGCGACGCCTCGAGCCGGCTCAGCTGCATGCTGACCGTGGACTGGGTATAGGCCAGTTGCCGTGCCGCCGCGGTGACGCTGCCGGTATCGGCGATGGCTACCAGAGTGCGCAGCAGGCTCAGGTCGAGGGTCGGGGCACGCATCAATTCATCATGCTCCTTGATGAATCAGTTCAATAAAGATCGATATTATGATGATTGTGCAATGGATAGCATGGCGACGTCATCCCTCGGCACCCATTCACGACTTACCCGGAGAACACGACCATGCTGCTGAACACCTCTCGGCACCTTCACTTACCCTGGCTTGGCGGCGGTGCCGCGGCGCTCGCGGTGGTGCTGTGGGCGCTGGTGCCGCTGCTGGTCACCCACGCAGACGCACTGCCGCCGCTGCGCCTCTCTGCCCTGGCGTTGCTGGCCGGCGCGCTGGGCACCCTGCCCATGGCCTGCCGGGGGGGTAACACTAGCGCCAGGCGCTTCCCCCCCAAGGAGGCACTGGTCTCTCTGGGCGTAGCGCTGCTGATCGCCGGCGCGGTGGGCGCCAGTTTTGCCGCCTTCACCCTGGCACCCGCCGCGGAGGCGTCGTTGATCCTCTACGCCTGGCCGGTGCTGTTCCTTCTGGCCAGCCGACGGCTGGCGCTGGGGCGGCTGCCGGCCACCACCCTGGCCGGGGCGCTACTGGCCTTCAGCGGCGCCGCCCTGTTGGTGGCACCCCAGGCGCTGTCCGGCGGGGTGTCGGGCGCCTGGAGCGGCTACCTGCTGGCCGCGGTCGCGGCGCTGTGCTGGGCGCTCTACTCCCTGGCCTGTCAGGTGCCCGCCTGGCGCCTCGGCGAGCGGATGCCCCACCTGTTGCTGATCGCCAGCGTCGTGACCGGCATCGCCAGCCTGGCCGTGGAAGGCACTATCTCCATGCCCTCACAGGGAGCCCTGCTAGTGACCGCCGCCCTGGGGCTCGGCCCCTACGGGATTGCCATGCTGGCCTGGGACCGTGCCATGCGCGACCCCCTGGCCCATCGGGTCGGTCAGCTGGCCCATGGGGTGCCCGTGCTGGCCACGCTGAGCCTGGTGGTGGCAGGGGTCGCCGCACCGGACTGGAGACTGCCGGTTGCAGCGCTGCTGGTGGTGGCGGGCAGCGTGACCGCGGCCCGATAAGTGTCCCTGCGCTGATGGCCGCCATAGCGCCGGGTCGCTCACCCGGTGCTGCTGAGGGGGTTCTCGAAACGACGCACGCTGGCCACGAAATCACTGAAACGCTCGCCCTGGATCAGCACGTGATCGCGCAGCAGCGCCTCGGCGCGGTCCGCCTCGCCGGCAGCAATGGCGTCGATGATGGCCTGGTGCTCATCCAGCGACGAATACATCCGGTGGCGGACCTGCAGCTGCAGTCGCCGATAGGGTTTCAAGCGCTGCTTGAGTTGGCGCGACTCGTTCGCCAGGAAGCCATTATGGCTAGCGGCATAGATACAGGCGTGAAACCCCTCGTTCTCGTAATAGTATTCGTCGGTGTCGCCCGCCTGGGCGGCAGCCACGCAGCGGGCATGGGCCTCCTTCAAGGCGGTGAGCTCCGCCTCACTGATGCGTCGGGCCGCCAGGCGCCCGCACATGCCTTCCAGCTCGGCCATTACCTCGAACATCTCGATCAGCGACTCGATCCCCACCCGGGCCACGAAAGTACCTTTCTTGGGCGATACCGTCACCAGCCCGCTGGCCACCAGCTGCTGGATCGCCTCCCGCACCGGCGTGCGGGAGACCTTGAACTCCTGACCCAGGGCCTCAGGATCGAGCCGCTCTCCCGGCGCCCGCCGCCCGTTGATGATGTCATCTTCCAACGCGTCCCTGAGTCGTTGAGCGCTGGAGCGCTTGGCACCCGTCATGCGACACCTCCCTTTATCAAGCCGTCTGGCTCCAGTGAGCAATGTATTCCGGGGCTCTCATAAATGTCCATTTCTTGACACTAGCACATGTCAAGACTATCCATATATATATCAGCGTCGCTGATAAACACCTCAATAACTACCAAGCACACAAGATCGACGACACAAGAACAAACTTGGAGACGCCCAATGAAACGCTATACCCTTCCCATCGCCGCCCTGAGCCTTGCCATCGCCGCCAGCTCCGTCTCGGCGGACACCGTTTTGCGAGCATCCCACCAGTTCCCCGGGGGCCAGGGTGACGTACGTGACGAGATGGTCCAGCTCATGGCTCGTCAGGTCGCCGAGGCCGATGTGGGCCTGCAGATCCAGGTCTATCCCGGCCAGTCGCTTTTCGGCGCCAACGAGCAGTGGGGCGCCCTGGTCCGCGGTCGACTGGACCTCACCCTGCTGCCCCTGGACTACGCCAGCGGCCGTCACCCAGAGTTCTCTGCCACGCTGATGCCGGGCCTGGTGCGCAACCATGAACATGCCGCGCGCCTTAACGATTCCGACTACATGAACATGATCAAGGAGGTGATCCTCGACGGCGGCGCCCGTGTGCTCGCCGACTCCTGGCTGGCCGGCGGCTTCGCTTCAAGCGAGCGCTGCATCACGTCCCCGGAGACCGTGCAGGGCCAGAACTTCCGCGCGGCGGGGCCTGCCTTCGAGCAGATGCTGGAAGCGGCCGGAGCCTCGATCGCCTCGATGCCCTCCTCCGAGATCTACACCGCCATGCAGACCGGCGTGCTGGATGCCGCCAACACCTCCTCCATGTCGTTCGTTTCCTTCCGGCTCTATGAGCAGGTTGACTGCCTGACCGAGCCCGGCGACTTCGCCTTGTGGTTCATGTACGAGCCGATCCTGATCTCCGAGCAGGTCTGGCAGGGCCTGAACGAGGAACAGCAGGCGGCCCTGACGGAAGCCGGACAGGCCGCGGAAGAGTTCTTTGCAGCCGAGGCCGCCGCCCTCGATCAGAAGATGGTGGACGTCTACCGCGAGAATGGGGTCGAGGTGGTCAGCATGTCCGAGGAGGACTACAACGCCTGGCTGGAGATCGCCCAGGAGACCTCCTACAAGAACTTTGCCGAAAACGTTCCCAACGGCCAGGCCATCATCGACGCCGCCCTCGCCGTCGAGTAATCACCGGCCCGACATCCAGTCGTTCGGCCACCCCTTGCGGGTGGCCGCCCTGCATCGACTCCCGGGGGAACCATGGCACCTTCAACGCTCCACCTTCATCCTGCTGTCCGCACCTATATCCATGTGATGGATACGCTCTCTCGGCTCACCGCCTTTGTGGCATGTGCGCTGTTCATTGCGGGTGTGCTCGTCATCTGTCAGATGGTCTTCATCCGCTATGCCCTGGGCATGAGTACCAGCTGGCAGACCGAGTTCACTGTCTTCTCGGTCACCGCCGCGATGCTGCTGGGCAGTCCCTATGTGCTGATGACCGGCGGCCATGTCGCCATCACCATCCTTCCGGACTCTCTGGGTGGCATGGCACAGAAAATCATGCGCCTTGTTGCCTCTCTGGTCGGGCTCGCGTTCTGTGCCGCCCTGGCCTATGGCGGCTGGATCTATGTCTGGGAGGCCTGGGAGGGTGGCTGGACGACCGGCACCGTCTGGAACCCGATCCTGTGGCCGGCCCTGAGCCCGATGGCGATCGGTGCAACACTCCTGACGCTGCAATACGTGGCTGAAATTCTGCGCGGGGAGGGCTAAGCATGGATCCAATCACCATGGGCATCCTGGTGGCCATTGTCCTGATCGTACTGATGGCCATCGGCACCCCCATCGCCTTCGCCCTGGGCGGCGTCTCGCTGGCCGCACTGCTCTATGACCGAGGCCTCCCGGAGCTGACCTATTTCGGCGAGACCTTCTACGACCGCATCGCCGAATTCGGCTTCGTGGCCATCCCGATGTTCATTCTGATGGGGGCCGCCGTGGCCTCCTCACCCACCGGCCGGGATCTCTACCGCTCGCTGGACCTGTGGATGGGGCGCCTGCCCGGCGGTCTGGCCGTCTCCAATATCGGCGCCTGCACGATCTTCTCCGCACTCTCCGGCTCCTCACCCGCCACCTGTGCGGCCATCGGCAAGATGGGCATCCCCGAGATGCGCACCCGAGGTTACCCGGACGGCGTCGCCGCGGGCTGCATCGCCGCCGGCGGCACCCTGGGCATACTGATTCCACCCTCGGTGACCATGATCATCTACGGCATCTCAACCGAGACGTCGATCGGCCGCCTGTTCATGGCAGGGCTGATTCCCGGTTTCATGCTCGCCGGCCTGTTCATGATATGGACCATGATCGCCTGCCGTCTCGCCGGGGGTTACAACAACCCCATGGCCCAGTCCGCCGAGCGGGTGAAGCAGACGATCAAGCAGAACGTCGATGCCAATCTCAAGGCCTTGGTCCGCGTGATCCCCTTCCTGCTGGTGATAGCAGGCATCCTGTTCGCCCTCTACGGCGGCGTGGCGACCCCCTCCGAGGCCGCGGGCGTTGGTGCCTTCCTGTGTGTGGCCTTGGCCGTCATCATCTACCGCATGTGGCAGGTCAAGCCGCTCAAGCTGATCATGCGAGACTCGCTGCGCGAGAGCGTGATGATCATGCTGGTCATCGCCTGTGCCGAGGTCTTCGCCTATGCCCTCTCGTCGATGTTCATTACCCAAACCATTGCCGCCGCGATCAGCGACCTCGACGTCAATCGCTGGGTGCTGATGGGCATCATCAACGTCTTCCTGCTGGTAGCTGGCTTCTTCCTGCCCCCGGTGGCGGTGATCGTGATGACCGCGCCGATCCTCCTGCCAATCATCCTTTCCGCCAACTTCGACCCCTACTGGTTCGCGGTGATCCTGACCATCAACCTGGAGATCGGGCTGATCACGCCTCCCGTGGGGCTCAACCTCTTCATCATCAAGGGAATCGCGCCGGATATCTCCCTGCGCAACATCCTCATGGGAAGCCTGCCCTACGCGCTCTGCATGGTCCTGGGAATCCTCCTGCTGTGCTTCTTCCCGGGTATCGCCCTCTGGCTGCCCAACCTGATCATGGGCTAATGGAGACGAGAGCATGAACATGACCTTCCTGCAGGAGCTGTTTAACAACATCACCCAGCGCGATGCCCTGCTGCGGCGTCGTCAGGGGGATGCGGCAAACCCCGATCATCACCAGTTGGTGGAAGCCTGCCGTGCCCTGCTGGAAAGCGATGGCGAGGCCTCGAGCATCGCCCTGGCCAGCCGGGCACTAGCCATGTACCGACTCCTGAGCGACGAGCAGAAGCAGCGCTTCTTCGAAGGCCTGGCGACGGAGTTCGCCGCAGAGCCGGACAAGATCGATGCGGCCTACGCGGCCTATCGCGAGGCCCGCGACAACACCCGCCTGCAGGCCCTCTTCGAAGCCTGTGAGCCGCGTCGCCAAGAGTTGTTCCGACGCCTCAATCTGGCCAGCCACGGCACCTACGAGCTGGTTCGCATGCGCCAGGACCTTCTGGGGTGGCTGCGCGACCGGCCCGATTTCGCTACTATCGATGCCGACTTTGCCCACCTGTTCGGCTCCTGGTTCAATCGCGGTTTCCTGATGCTCAAGCGCATCGACTGGAACACACCGGCCTCGATCCTGGAGAAGATCATTCGCTATGAGGCGGTCCACGAAATCCAGGACTGGAATGACCTGCGCCGCCGCCTCGATGCCCGCGATCGCCGCTGCTTCGCCTTCTTCCATCCGGCGATCGGCGACGAACCGCTGATCTTCGTGGAAGTAGCGCTATGCAAGGGCATCCCCGACCGCATCCAGCCGATCCTCGCCGGCGATGAGAGCGGCGTCGAGGAGCCGGAAGACGCCGATAGCGCCGCCTTCTTCGGCATCAGCAACTGCCAGACCGGACTGCGCGGCATCTCCTTCGGCAACTTCCTGATCAAACAGGTGGTCCAGGAACTCAAGCAGGAGCTGCCACAACTGCGCTACTTCGTGACGCTCTCGCCGGTGCCCGGGTTCGCCCAGTGGCTCGCCGAACGTCTCGAGGATGAGACACTGCCCGCATCGCTACGCGACACCCTGGCCGAGTTGGAGACGCCCGACTGGCACCGCGACCCGGAGCGAGCCGGGCGACTCAAGTCGGTCGTCAAGCCGCTCGCCGCGCGCTACCTGGTCGAGGAGAAGAACGCCCGGGGGCTGCCGCTCAACCCGGTGGCCCGCTTCCACCTGGGCAACGGTGCCGAGCTTCACCGGGTCAACTGGCTGGGTGACGTCTCGGCCAAGGGGCTCAAACAGGCCGCTGGCCTGATGGTCAATTACCTCTATGTGCTCGACGATATCGAGCGCAATCACGAAAACTACATCGCCAACGCCAAGGTGGCGAGATCCAGTGAGGTCCGCGACCTCGCTCGCAAGGCCCGCAAGCTGGCCAAGGGAGAGCACAGCAAATGAACCACAATCTCTTCGAGACATTCGCCAGCCGCATGCAGGAACGCGGCGATGCCGACTTCATCACCACCCGCGAGGGTAAGCGCTACTCCTACGCCGATGCCCTGACCGAAAGCGCCCGCCTGGCCGGCGCCCTCACCGAGCTCGGTGTCGAGCCGGGAGACAGGGTGGCGGTGCAGGTCGACAAGAGCCCCGAGACGATCCTGCTCTACCTGGCCTGCCTGCGCATTGGCGGCGTCTACCTGCCGCTCAACACCGGCTACACCGGCGACGAGATCCGCTACTTCCTCTCCGATGCCGAGCCGGCGCTGTTCGTCTGCCGCGCTGCCGTCCTGGAAGAGGCGCACCGTATCGCCGCCGAGACCGGCTGCCCGGCGGTGGAGACCCTGGGCACCGCCGCCGACGGCAGCCT
>CAYWBG010000106.1:0-7638 GCA_964456005.1 uncultured Halomonas sp. | reverse complement strand
GGAGGCCCTGGCCAAGGCCGAGGCAGACGCCTTGGCTGCGGTTGCCGCCCTCGAAACCCAGGAAGCCAGCATGTCATCCGAAACGGTCGTGACCTCGGAGACCACGCGTTCCAGCGACGAGGAAGTCAAGGCCGCCCCGGCGTCAGGAGCGGATGATGACGACAACCAGATGTGGAAATACCTGGGCGCGGCGGCGGTAGGGGCCGTCGCCGGCGCCTTGATCCCCCAGCTGGGCGGCCGGGTCGTCGAGAATCAAGGCGACCGGATGATCGTGGAGCGCGACGGCGAGATGCATGTGCGTAAGGACGAGAACCTGCTGCTGCGCCGCCCTGGGGTCACCGAGTCGAACGAGTCCTTTGCCGATGGCATTACCCGCTCCACCATCACTCGCGAGGATGGCAGTCGGATCGTGACCGTTCGTGACTCCGGCGGCTTTGTCCTCAAGCGCACTCGCTATCTGCCCGATGACACGGCCGTCGTGCTGATCGATGAGACGAGCAAGACCGATAGCTGGATGTCATCCGTCGACATGGAAGAATCTCTTCCTCCCCTGCGCTATGACCTGCCGGAAGATCGCTACGTGGTGGACTACCGTCGTGCCGATCGGGATCTCCTGCGCGAGGCGCTGCTGGCACCACCGGTACAGGAGACCGATCGAGTCTTCACGCTCCGCCAGGTCCGCGAAAGCTCTCGGGTTCGAGACATGATGCCGCGCATCGACCTTGACGTTATCCAGTTCGCCACCGGCTCGTCGGCCATTCAGCCCACCGAGGCCCAAGCGCTGGGCCTGATAGGGAACACCATGGTTGAGATCATCGAACAGAACCCGAACGAGATTTTCCTGGTCGAGGGCCATACCGATGCCGTGGGGTCGGACGTGATGAACCTCGCGCTGTCCGACCGGCGTGCAGAAGCCGTTGCCTTGGCACTGACCGAATACTTTGCCATTCCCCCGGAAAACCTGATCGTACAGGGTTATGGTGAGCGCTATTTGAAGCTTGATACGCAGGGGCCCAGCCAGGTAAACCGACGCGCTAGCGTTCGGCGAATTACGCCGCTGATCGATGCAGGCATCGCGAGTCGCTGAGACAACGGGCCAGACGCCAACGTCAGCGGTGCGCCTACCGGCCATGGCCCGACTATCAACCCGTCTCCGGAGAGTCTCTGCGTGACCGACGACAACAACCTGGCCCCACACCTGCGCGAGCTGCTGAGGGGCCTACCCGACGATGCCGTGCCGATCACCTACCAGCAGGCCGCCGAGAGGCTGGGCCTTGTACCGCCCCGCACCATCCAGCGCGTTGCCCTGGCCCTGGAGGCACTGATGCGCGAAGACGCGGCCGCCGGGCGTCCGATGGTGGCTGTCCTGGTGGTAAGCCGCCGAGATGAGCTGCCTCGGCAGGGCTTCTTTGACCTGGCAGTGGAGCTGGGGCGCTTTCCTGCGGATCCGGCCCTGCACGGGTCGGCCTATCGACAGGAACTAGCGCAGGTGATGGACGTTCGCACGTAACGCCTGATCTCGCTAACGCCCGTGGCCCGCTGCAGGGTCAGGCAGTGCCCTCGGCGCGCTAACCGACTGGCTGACAAGGCACGGTTACTGATAGGGTCAATGCTGTTTTGACTACCCTCGAATATTGATACAGGAGTCGCCATGAGCAACACGCCGCACCAGCTCGCCGAAGAGTTTCCCCAGCACGCTGAACGCATCCATGACCTCAAGCAGTCTGACGCCCATTTCGCGAAGCTTGCCGAGGAGTACCATGAGATAAACCGGGAGGTTCATCGGATGGAGACGGAAGTCGAGCCGGTTGCCACCCACATCGAAGAAGACGTTCGCAAGAAGCGTGTCGCGCTCAAGGACAAGATCGCGGCCTATCTCGAGCGACCAACATCCGGCTAGATATCTTCCGGCATCCCCGATGAGGCGGGGTGACGCGCCGCAGTCGCCGCCTCTGTGCCAGGGTCAACGGCGGCGATCTTCCAGGCTCCGCCCCGCCCGGAGCTGCCCAATGTCCTCTTCCTGGATAACGGGCAGTCGATGACCGCCCAGCTGAAACACGCCGCGTAGCAGGGTATTGCTGCCGACCGATACATTGCTGGTGGCAACGATAAGGCGCAGGCGGCGCCGCGATATCTTGACTTGCTCCCCGGCGGTGTAGCTCGGGGTGTCGGCAATCTTGCGCAAAGTGGCGAGCGCCATGCCGATCGACCAGCTGCAGAACCGGCGAATACCGACCTCTGACGCCGGGATGCGCAGCGTGTACTCCTGCGCCAGCCGCAGGTGATGGTGGGCGACGGCCACCAGATAGCGGATGCCCTCCCGGTAGCCCGGGTGATCCTGCCAGACATGGGTCCGCACCAGATCGACCCCACGCGCCTCGAAGACATCACGCGGCAGCCAGCAGATGCCGCGCTGGCGATCGTCCCAGACGTCCTTGAGGATGTTGGTCATCTGCAGCCCCTGACCGAAGGCCACCGAGAGACGCCGCATATCCTCGCTCTGATCACGGATCAGCGGATGGGTCTCGGCAAACAGGCGGGTCAACATTTCACCGACGCAGCCGGCAACCACGTAGCAGTAATCGCGCAGATAGCCGCTGTCCTCCAGACCATGGGGGTTCTTGAGGCGTTCGAAATCGGCCATGCCGTGGCACATGGTGGTGACACAGTCGCGCAGTGCCGCCTGCTGATCGACCGGCAGTTCGCCGAACGCGTGCAGTACGCCGGGGGTCTCGGCGATCAGCTCCCGTTCCAGCGGGTCTTGCACAAGGTCGGTGCCGAGCAAGGCGTCTGAGAAATCGCGGGCGGCGCTGGCGTCATCGAGTCCTGCCAGCAGACGCCGATAGTGGGCGTCCTTTTCATCGGGCGCCATCTCGGTGCTGTCTTCTACCGTGTCGGCAATGCGACACAGCAGATAGGCATTGGTGATCGCCGGACGCAGGGCTTCCGGCAACTGCGGAATGGTCAGGGCGAACGTCCGGGAGACACCCGGCAGCAGTCGGTCCTGGAGGGCAAGCGACGCAGGCCTCATGCTGGCAACCCTCCCGCGAAGGTGAGGTTCCCGAGCTCGGTCTCGCCGCCACGGTCGTTCGATTCGATATGGGTGCGATAATTCATGCCGGCATTATCACCTATTTCGGGAGCAGATAGGGAGGCGGCCACTGGATAGACCCATGATCGACACAGCAGACCAGAGGGTGGTCCTGGTCGGGTGTCGTTGCGGTGGCCGATCCGTTGCGTGGCCGCCAGCGCCGGCAGACCGGTTGCAAACACCACAAGGGAAGGTCGTGGGGGCGATCAAGCCTGCGGCGTATCGTCGGCATGATAGCCTTAACTTGTCGATTCTTCTCTGCTGCGTCACGCTGGGGAGGGTTCCGACGCGTTATCACGCACCCGCGGGCGGCAACGAGCGCCGGTTGCCGCCCACCACTTCGTGGCCGTCTGGCGGAGGAAGAATGATGAGGCTTTCCAGCACGGGGTTCGCGGTCCTGGGGGCCGCGCTGATCGCGATCAGCTACGGGCTCGCCCGCTTCGCCTTCGGTCTCTTCGTCCCGCCGATCCGCGATGAGCTGGGCCTCTCCTCCTATGTGATCGGCATCATCGGCTCCCTGCCGCTGATCAGCTTCCTGCTGGCCACGGCGGTCGCGCCCTTCATTACCGATCGCCTCGGCGCCCGCTACACAGCGGTGCTGTCCGGGACTTTCGGCGTTGCCGGACTGGCGTTGATCAGCCGGGCCACCGACCCGGTGATGCTGGGCACCGGGGTGTTCGCCTGCGGTATCTGCACCGGCCTGATGATGCCCGCGCTCACGGCGGCCATGCAGGCGATGGTGAGACGCTCGCTGCATGGGCGCGTCAGCTCGGTCATGAACGCGGGGACCAGTGTCGGCGTGATCGTGGCCGTGCCAACGGTGCTGTTCCTGGTCGGCGCCTGGCGTCTCGCCTACCTCTCCTTCGCTGTCCTGGCCGGTCTCGGGGTGATCGCCGCCTGGCTCTTCCTGCCTTCGGTCTCGCGGATCGTGCCGGCGGACGCGGCGGACCCGCCGCCCCTTAGCGAACTCCCCTGGTCGCGCCTGGTCCGGCTCACGCTGTTCGCTTACCTGATGGGCTTCGTCTCCGCCGCTTACTGGATCTTCGCGCCCGACCTGATCGTGACCCTCGGCGGCCTGCCCGCCAGCGCCACCGCCTGGCTCTGGCTCGCGGTGGGTGTCGCCGGTCTCGGCGGGGCCGTGGTGGCCGACCTGGCCGATCGCAACAACCCGCCCATCACCCAGGCCCTGATGCTGATGATGCTCTCGGCCAGCCTGGCCCTGCTGGCCGCCAGCCCTAACCAGCCGCTGCTGACGGCCTTCTCCGCACTGGTCTTCGGCCTGGCCTACATGAGCCTGACGGGGCTCTACTTGATGACCGGTATCCGCCTGCTGCCGGGGCGGCTTTCCGTCGGCCCGGTGCTGCCCTTCATGGCGGTATCCCTGGGGCAGGCCACCGGCTCGCCGGTAGTCGGCGGGCTGGTGGGCGGCGTAGGGTATGCTGACGCCTTCGCCATATTCGCCGCCCTCGGCATTCTGGTGGCCGTCCTCTCGCCCTTTTACCCGGGCGCCATCGCTCAGGCGGAGGAGGAAGAGGCCTCAGAGGAGGAGAGCGGCCTCCAGGCGGCCTATGACAGCCAGCTCCAGAACGAGGAGGGCGAGCCGCTGGAAGACCCTCTCGAGGAGGAAGACGATGCTCCCGCCACCAGTTCGTGAACGCTAGCCGCCCGGCCACCCCTTGACCGGGCGGCTTAAGTCACAGGAGGTCGGCCGTCGTCAGGCGTGGCACCATTGGCCGATCATCTGGATGACCTCGAGCGCCGGCAGGCCCGGGTGCGGCGCCTCGCGCCAACTCTGGCCGGCCAGGAACTGGCGATACTGTTTACCTGGACGGGGAATGTCGTTCGGTGCACTGCTAGGTTGGTGGCAGGAGCTCTACCGAAGGGCAGCACACCCATGGCCAATGAACAGGGGGACCACACGATGTCGTTTTCAGCTCTTGTACCCACTCGTACCGGGTGGGCCGCCAGCCTGATAGGGGCTGGCCTGCTGGTGGCGGTGACGGCGCCGGCCAGCGCCAGCGAGCCCGAGGAGCAGCTGGCCGGGGTGAAGGCGCTGTTCCTGGAGGACATTCGCCTGGAAGTGGAGCCGGTCGTGACGCCGGAGAGCAGCGATATCGTACAGAGCGCCGTCTATCGCTACGACTACGACACCTTCGCCTCCCTCGCCGACGACAGCGGCTGGCGCAGCACCCGTGAGCATTTCTTCTATCGCCACGAGGATCAGCTGGTGCCCTTCCAGCGCCCCTCCAGCGACACCGACCTCAGCGGCTTCTTCGGCGACCTGCTCGCCTCCGACTTCGTGCTCGATGATGCCTCCGCCGCCGACTTCCGTAACCTGCTGATGACCCTGGCCGGCGAGGACTTCTTCGAGGAGGAGGACGTCAAGCTGGACAACATCATCAACTTCCGTCCCGCCGAGTGGGTCTTTTTCACCGGCACCTTCTTCGATCACTACAAGGCATTCGTGGCCTACACCGACGACGACGGGCGCGTGGAAAAAGTGCTGTACCGGCTCAAGCACCAGCCGGTGTCCTGATCATGTGATGGGCCGGCTTTGGCCCATCCTCACTCACTGCCCCACACGCCATCGGCGAAAGGCAGGCCAGGAGCACAGGAAGCGTTATCCGTCACCCTGCAAGCCCATCCCGCTGAGATAGTAAGTCCCTCAGCCCGTTGGCAGGCGCCCTACTGAGGTGTTGATTGTAGAGAAAATAGCCGCCTCGAGAAGCAAGACGTAAAAAAAGCCGCTTTCATCGGAAAACGGCCCTGCAAGTTACGGCTTTATTTCAAAAAATCAATATTACGTACCAGACGTGCTGGTCGGCTTCTTGTTCTTTTCTGACTGCTGCTGATTTTTCTGTTGGTCGTTGCCGGATGCATCCTTGCCTTTCTGGAATTGCTTCTCTATATTTTCCTGACCTTTCTGCATGTTTTCTTCGAACTGCTTGCGGCTCGACTCCATGCTATCCGACGTTAGCTGTTGAGTCTCCTTCAGGTATTCCTGACTCAGAGACCGGATCTTTTCAGCATCCTGCTTCATTTGTTCACTCAAGTCCCTGACGGCTTCTTGCTGCTCCTCGATCACCTTACGTAAGCTTTCGGAATCCTTGACTTCTAGCCAGGAGCGGGACTGTTCCAGACTCTTTTCCGCAAAGGCGCGAACGGAATCGAACTGGGCCGAGAACAGTTGTTCAAAGTAATCCGTGGTCAGTGCTCCGTAGGCACGTACCGGCTCCAGAATGTTGTCGTTGATCTGTTCCTTGGCCTGCTCTTTCTCTTTGCTTTTTTCGCCAGCCTGGTTGCTGCCCTTATTCGTCTTTTCGTCGCTCATCGAACCTCTCCTTATCATGAGACAAGCAGTTTAAGTGATCACTTTCAACATACGGTATTAGGAAGTAAGCGCCCAATATTCGGATGCTGTTTGCGCCTTTTTATGTAGGAGCATAAATCTCGCGATGACCACTCATCATTTCTTGTCGGGCTAGTGTGGACCACTAGATCAAGGCAATGATAGTCAGTTGTTGAGGATCATTCTGTGCGCTAGCACACCCAAGCCCAGTTTCTTCACCGTTAGGGTTCTGTAAAGAGGAAGGGGAGGGGAGCTTTCAGCGGCATGGTCAACTATTTATCGATATCGAGGTTTCCCTGATCAGGCTTTGGGTTGGCTAGTGGCGAAGCGAGGCGCTCATTGGGCGATCCCGGTGTGCCTCTACCCGACGGGAGTCCTCCCACCGATCAGGTAACCCCCCATCCGTCTCACGCCGAAATAGATCGCGATCGACAGACCGTAGACGCTGGCGGCGAGCAGCAGGAACTTGAAGGGCTAATGCCAGCCTGCCTGTCGGGTGGCGAAAAGAGCAGCACATGCAGCAAGTCCAGGTCGAACCTTCGCACCATGGAGGCTCCGGGAGAAAAGCGCTCCGAACGACTACTCCAGAGGGGGCTCTGCACCCCCCCTATCGGCAGCCTCTGGCCGCTGGGCTAGCGCTGAAAGGAGTGCTCGGTTACTTGAAGCGAGAACGCGCCTTCTCAAGGGATTCGTTCAGCGAGTCCCAAGCGCGCTCCGCGCCGGCCTTGATGTCGTTCCAGGCATCATCGCTGGAATTGCGCAGCTCCTCGAGCTTCTTGCGCATCTCCTCACGCTTCGCCTCGAGCCGGTCGATCTCTTCCTCCCGGTCGATGCGGGCATCGGCCTCGGCGCCCTTGGCTTTGGCCTTCAGCTTGTCCACTTCGGCCTGCAGTTCGTCCAGCTTGGCCTGCAGCTTCTGCTCGTAGGCATCCTTGTTGCTCATGTGGCCACTCCTGCTCGTTTTCCGGTTCATGGAACCTTGAAGATAACCTGCCGGCGAGCTGACAGGTAGCGTACTGATCAGGATGGCATATTTCTCGGGGGCCGACGCAAGCCGGGGCGCGCTCTCGCCTGCGCGACACCAAAGGCCATCCTAACCGGCACATTGAACTAAGGCTGTAAGCGATCTGCCATCGGCGTCGGTCATGGGGACTGATACTCTGCGGGTAGCCGCATTAGAAAAAAAAGAGGAAAAACT
>CAYWBG010000105.1:0-7845 GCA_964456005.1 uncultured Halomonas sp. | reverse complement strand
GTACCCCAGCGCCTCCCCGAACCAGCGATGACGGCCAGAGACCAGCGCCTGCAAGCCCATTACCGACAGCGCCAGTAGCCCCAGCATGGCGCCGAACTCCACCCCCGGCCCACGCGTTTCTACCCGGAGGATAGCGGTGACCACCGCCATCGGCAGCAGGGCCAGTACGAGATAGGCAGCCCCCCATCCCAGCGCACGCCGCATCACTCTGCTCATCGCTTCCTCCCTGATCCGGGCACCTGCAAGGTGGCCGGCGATGCTACTCCAACTCTCTACAGAGTAGGCGACCCCGCGGCAGGGGGGAAATCCAGGCCCTTATTGGCCATCATCCCGAACCACAGGCACCCGAAAGGGCCGCGCGTCTCGGGGGAGAGGCCGGAAGAAGCCGTTTGCTGGGGGAAAGCGCTAGACGCAACACACGATGGTGCGGATGGGGAGACTCGAACTCCCAAGCCCGAAGGCACCAGGACCTAAACCTGGCGTGTCTACCAATTCCACCACATCCGCACGGATAGGCTGGCGGGCATATTGTACGGACGCTCCCTGGCAAGTCAATGAACATCGGGAAGTTCCAGATAATCGGCGGCGTCAGCAGCCATGGCGTACGGATCGCCGATAGGCCGACGGGGGATCACGCCTTGGCAGGAGGCAGATAGGTGGTGAGTCAGTGTCGGGAAGTGCAGTGTGGCGTCGTCGACCATCAGCCAGCCCCGTGGCGCGCTCGGCGAGTTGTCTCGACCAGTCGGCGTTCAGACTCAGGCGCCGCTGGCGTTGTAGGTCAGCTCGGTGGCCAGTGCCGCGGCCTGCTGCGCTGCCCGACGTGCGAGATCGGCCTCGACATTGGCCTGGGCACGGGCATCATCGACGCATGTCTCGTGCTGTTCGGGGTGCAGGCCGAGCCTGGCGAAGAGAGCGCGGTCCCGTTCCGCCTGGGGGTTGGAGGTGGTCAGCAGCTGGTCGCCGTAGAAGATCGAGTTGGCCCCAGCCAGGAAGGCTAGCGCCTGGGTGGCATCATCCATCTGCTCGCGGCCTGCGGAGAGTCGCACATGGCTCCGCGGCATCAGGATGCGAGCCACCGCGATGGCGCGGATGAACTCGACGGGGTCCAGGTCCTCCACGTCTTCCAGCGGCGTGCCCGGCACCTTGACCAGCATGTTGATGGGCACCGACTCCGGATGCGGCTCGAGTCGCATCAGCTCTTGAAGGAGGCCGGCGCGGTCGCGGGGCGTCTCGCCCATGCCCAGGATGCCGCCGGAGCAGACCTTCATGCCGGCACCGCGCACGTGGCCCAGGGTATCGAGGCGGTCGGCATAGGTGCGGGTGGTGATGATCTCGCCGTAGTAGTCCGGTGAGGTGTCCAGATTGTGGTTGTAGTAGTCGAGCCCAGCCTCGGCCAGGCGACTTGCCTGGTCGCCGTCCAACATCCCCAGCGTCATGCAGGTCTCGAGCCCCAGAGCCTTGACCCGGCCGACCATCTCCAGCACCACCTCGAGGTCCCTCTCGCGGGGGCTCCTCCAGGCGGCGCCCATGCAGAAGCGGGTAGCACCGGCGGCCTTGGCAGCACGCGCCTGGTCTACCACCTTCTCGATCTCCAGCAGCTTCTCCTTGCCGAGTCCGGTGTTGTAGTGGCCGGACTGCGGGCAGTACTTGCAGTCCTCGGGGCAGGCGCCGGTCTTGATGGAGAGCAGGGTGGAGACCTGGACGGCGTTGGGGTCGAAGTGGGCGCGGTGTACCTGCTGAGCGCGGAACAGCAGGTCGTTGAAGGGCAGGGCGAAGAGCGCCTGGATCTCGTCCAGGGACCAGTCATGGCGAATCGCCGGCTGGCGGGCTAGGGTCTGGGTATCGGCGACGGTAGCAGTAGCGGCATGATGGAGCACAGGGGTCATGGGAGGCTCGCCTATGGTCAACTTGAATGCTTTAGGTTGGTTGACGGACAGCTTAAGCCGGCTGCGCTCCTTGTCAACCTTTGGGGCTCAAGAGGTTGACGGGGCGCTGCGTCGTGCCCTGCCGGGTCGCTGCGCCTTCTGCCTCTCTGCCAAGAGTCGCGAGCGACCCTGGTGTCCGGCCTGTCACGAGTCGCTGCCCTGGAACCTGCCGGCCTGTCCTCGCTGTGCCGAGCCACAGCCGGGGCAACTGCTGGGGCGCCCCTGTGGTGCCTGCCTGCGTTTGTCGCCACACTTCGACCGGGCTCGCGTGCCGCTGCGCTATGAGGCCGAGGTGAACGCCCTGGTGCAGCGCTTCAAGTTCCACGCCTCACCGCGGGCGGGCGCTATCCTGCTGGCCCTGCTGGAGGAGGCGCTGCCGGCCCGAGCGCAGGTCTTTCCCGAGGCGCTGATGGCAGTGCCACTGCATCCCGCCCGGGCTCGGGAGCGCGGCTTCGATCAGGCCGACTGGCTGACGCACCGTCTGGCTCGACGGCTGGGCGTTCCGCGAATCATCGCTCACCGCCTGCGTGATACCCGCACTCAGCGTGGTCTGGACCGGGAGGAGAGGCGCGCTAACCTGCGCGCTGCTTTCGCGGTGCCAAGCCGGCTGCCTCGACGCCTGGCGCTGCTGGACGATGTCATGACCACGGGTGCGACCCTGGATGCTTTGGCCCAAGCCTGCCAGCGGGCGGGAGCCGAGGAGATTGAGGTCTGGGCGGTAGCGCGTACGCCGTTACAGGCAGCCTGACGGGTGCGGCTCTGTTAGCATGCACTCTTTGATCCAGCGGGAGCCGCCCATGCCCATTGCCCCTCACCCCTTCGCCGAGCTGTCACCGGCTCGGGTAGTGGCCGCCGTGGAGTCGCTGGACTTCTGGCTACCCGGTGAGCCCTTCGCGCTCAATAGCTACGAGAACCGAGTCTATTTGGTTCATGATGAGGATCGCCGGCGCTGGGTGGTCAAGTTCTACCGTCCCGAACGCTGGACAGATGCCCAGATACGGGAGGAGCACGACTTCCTGGCCGAGCTGGCAGAAGAAAGCGTAGCCGTGGCCGCGCCGTGGCGTGACCCGGCGGGGGAGAGCCTGCATCGGGCGGAGGGTTTTCGCTTCTCCCTCTTTCCCTGCCTGCCGGGCCAGGCGCCGGAGCTGGAGAACCCGGCACACCTCTTCGCCCTGGGGGAGCTAATCGGTGCCGTGCACGCCGTAGGCGAGCGCGGTCGATTCGTTCATCGTGGCGTCATGGATCTCGATGAGATGGTGCTGGCGGCGCGTGATCGTGTGCTGGGCGGTTCCTGGCTGGGCCGACGCCAGCGCGATGTCTATGCAAGGGTCACGTCGGGACTGCTTGAGCGCCTTGCCGACTACGCCTGGCCGGCCGAGCGGGCCATCCGCGTCCACGGCGACAGCCATATCGGCAATATCCTGGGGCGCGATGAACATTTTGCCCTAGTGGACTTCGATGATTGTCTGATGGCACCGGCGGTACAGGATCTGTGGATGCTTATCACCGCCGAGCACGCTGAGGAGCGACATATGCAGCTCTCGGAGGTGCTGGAGGGTTATGAGGAGCAGCGCGATTTCGACCGCACAGAACTGTCGCTGATGGAGCCGCTGCGTACCCTGCGGCTGCTGCGCCACAGCGCCTGGCTGGTGGCGCGCTGGGAGGATCCGGCCTTTCCCGGCGCCTTCCCCTGGCTGGCCGATGAAGGCTATTGGGATGGCCATATCCGGGTGCTGGAACAGCAGCGCCAGGCGCTCGAGCGAGCACCACGCTGGTTGGCCTGAGTCTCTTCCCGAAACGCAAGACGCACTCCATGGAGTGCGTCTGCATCACGCTATGACCGCAGCCATGGTCACTGTTCCGGATCGGGACGTTCGCTGGGGATCGGGTTGGCGACACCGCCACCGTTGGCCTGGCGGCGCCGCTCGTTGGTCTGTGCCGAGGGGTTCTCCTGTTCCTCGATCACCAGATCGCTGGCCAGGCGCAACTCGAAGCCGTGCGCCGGTGTCAGTTCGCAGCGGCCGCCCTGACAGGCATCCAGGCCATAGCTGCCGTCGGTCTCATAGGCGGCCGCCGACATCTCACCACTGAAGATATCGCTGTCGCCGCCGTCGGTAGCGATACAGGTCACAGAGCTGGTGGTCACACGCAGCCGCTCGCCCTCAAGGCGAGCGTCACCTGTCATCACGCAGTGGTCGGGCAACTGGTGTGTGCCGCGGCCGTCAGCCACGGGCCGCAGCAGGATATTGTCGCGTCGCGGCTCCTCCTGATCCAGCACCAGAGTGTCGATGAGCTCTACCTCAATGCGGGCATCGGAGGGCAGCTCAAGGGTTGCCCCGAACGCCAGAGGAGAGATCATCAATGCGGCAAGCAGCAGAGTCTTGGGGGTCTTGGTCATGTCGGGCTCTCGAAGGGTGACGTGGCACAGCATGAAGACACACGATTCTAACACAGCGCAGTAAGCTTCAGGCAGCTGCGGAAGCACCGAGGTGCGGCAGGTTGTCACCCTGTGGCGCTTAGGCTTTGCTGTCCAGCGACGAAGAGGTGGGGCGACGGGGCCTGCGTCGCCAGGCCGCTTGCGATAGAATGCGTGGTCCATGACAATTTATCTTGTACAGGAATTATTTATTGTATATCTTCTGTACATAGATGGCAGTCGGCATGCGTTATCGGGAATCTCCCCGTTGCCAGGCAGACAGCCGACGCGGTCACACCCAATGCCGCCTACTGATAACCAACGGGGCTCGCGATGACTGAAGAACTCGCCCACCACTATCGGCAGATCATCCTCTCCCTAGGCGAGGATCCGGAGCGTGAGGGCCTCAGGGATACACCGAAGCGCGCTGCCAAGGCCATGCAGTTCCTCAACCACGGTTATGTGCAGTCGCTGGAGGAGATCGTCAACGGGGCGGTCTTCGAGTCCGAGACTGACGAGATGGTGCTGGTCAAGGACATCGAGCTCTACTCCATGTGCGAGCACCACCTGCTGCCCTTCATCGGCAAGTGCCACATCGCCTACCTGCCAAGGGGTAGGGTGTTGGGCCTCTCCAAGTTTGCCCGCATTGTTGATATGTATGCCCGACGCATGCAAATCCAGGAGAACCTCACGCGTCAGATTGCCGAGGCGGTGCACCAGGTCACCGATGCCCGCGGCGTAGCGGTGGTAGTCGAGGCCAAGCACATGTGCATGATGATGCGGGGAGTCGAGAAGCAGAATTCCAGCATGACCTCTTCGGTGATGCTGGGCGCCTTCCGCGAGAACCAGTCGACCCGCCAAGAGTTCCTGACACTGATCAACGGACGCTGATTCACGCCAGCCAAGGAGACAGGCAATGCCCCTGCACGCCATCGACGATCAGCATTTCGACCATGATTTGGCCACCATCCGCATCAAGAATCTTCGCCTGCGAACCTATATCGGTATCAAGGAGGAGGAGATCAAGAATCGCCAGGACGTGGTGATCAATGCAGTGATCCGCTACCGGGCCGACAAGGCGGTGGCCTTCAATCATATCGAACAGGCGCTAAACTATCGCACCATCACCAAGGAAGTGATCGCCCATGTCGAGGAAAACAGGTTCCTCCTGCTGGAGCGCATGACGCGCGAGGTCCTCGACCTGATCATGGGCCACGAGCAGGTGCTGACCGCCCAGGTAGAGATCGACAAGCCCCATGCGCTGCGTTTTGCCGACTCCGTGTCGGTGACCCTCTCCGCCACCCGCGAGCCTCGCCGCTAGCCTAGATACTCCGGGAAAGTCCGTTTTATGCGACCTCGATGCTTTGAGCATCGGGGCATTTGCGCTTAGCATGGGCAGTCTACGCAAGCGTCTGTGTCCAGCCGCTTGATGACTTATCCCACGTAACCCACAGGTATCGGGAGTCTTGCTTGGACGGCGACAGCGCCAATCGATCCCCCGCACGTCGACGCTATTCCCCTTGGGCTATGGCCGCCATCGTCACGGCACTCTTCGCCTTGCTGCTTCAGGGAAGCCTGGTGCTGCTCAACCTGGCCGCCGCGCTGCTTGCCCTGATGGGGCTGCGACATATTCGCCGCGAGCCCGAGCGCTTCATCGGGCGTGCCTTCTGTTGGCTGGCCATCGTCCTGGTACTGATTCTCGCCGGGCTAACGGCCATGGTCGAGCCGATGGCACCCGCCGGGCTCAATGACGTCATGGTGCCGGATGACGGAGCCGGCAGCCAATGACTCGGCATCGCCTCGCTTTTGCTTGCCAATCCAGATAACAACACCGCATTGCGGTCAGGAGACTCTCATGCAAGCCCTCAAGGAAACTCAGCTCTACTGCCCCTTCGCTTACATCGACGGGAAGTGGGTCGCCGCCGACAGCGGCGAGCAGATACAGGTCGTCAACCCGGCCACCGGTGAGACCTTGGGCGATGTGCCGCGCCTGGGCCGTGCCGAAACCGAAAGGGCCATCGAGGCTGCCCACGCGGCCATGCCGGCGTGGAAGGGGCTCACGGCTCAGGAGCGCGGTGATGTCCTGATGAAGTGGCACGACCTGATGCTCGAGCATCAGGACGACCTGGCCATGATCATGACCTTCGAACAGGGCAAGCCGCTCAAGGAGGCCGCCGGGGAGATTGCCTATGCGGCGAGTTTTCTGCGCTGGTTCGCCGAGGAGGCCCGACGCATCTATGGCGAGACCATTCCTGCCACCAAATCCAACCAGCGCATTCTGGTCACCAAGCAGCCGGTGGGCGTGGTGGGGGCGATCACGCCCTGGAACTTCCCGGCCGCGATGATCACTCGCAAGGCGGGGGCGGCGCTGGCGGCAGGCTGTACCATCGTCTGCAAACCGGCCAGCCAGACGCCCTTCTCGGCCACGGCGTTGGCGTTGCTGGCCGAGCGCGCCGGGGTACCCCGAGGTGTCTTCAACGTGGTGCCGGGGCGTGCCAGTGAGATCGCTGCGGCCATGACCGAATCGCCCCTGGTCCGCAAGATCACCTTCACCGGCTCCACCGAAGTGGGTCGCGAGCTGATGGCCAACGCGGCACAGCACATTCAGAAGATTTCCCTGGAACTGGGTGGCAACGCCCCTTTCATCGTTTTTGAGGACGCCGACCTGGACGCCGCCGTCGAGGGCGCCATGGCGGCCAAGTTCCGCAACGCCGGCCAGACCTGCGTTTGCACCAACCGCTTCCTGGTGCAGTCCAGCGTGGTCAACGCTTTCTGCGAGAAGCTTGCCGTGGCCATGCATAGTGAGCTCAAGGTGGGCGTCGGTACCCAGGCCGGTATCAACATCGGCCCGCTGATCGACGACAACGCCGTCGCCAAGGTCAGTGAACACATCCAGGACGCCGTGGACAAGGGCGCCCAGCTGCTCATGGGCGGCCACCCTCACCCCCTGGGCGGCAGTTTCTTCACCCCAACGCTGATCAGCTTCGCCAGCGCCAGTATGAAGGTGGCCAAGGAGGAGACCTTCGGTCCGTTGGCCGCGGTGTTCCCCTTCGACGACGAGGAGAACGCGGTGGAGATGGCCAACGACACCGAGTATGGACTCGCCGCCTACTTCTACTCCCGAGACCTCGGTCGCGTATGGCGCGTCGCTGACGCCTTGGAATATGGCATGGTGGGCATCAATACCGGCATCATTTCTAACGCCGCCGCGCCCTTCGGCGGGGTCAAGGCGTCGGGTCTGGGCCGAGAAGGGGGCCACCAGGGCCTGGAGGAGTATCTCGAGACCAAGTACCTCTGTATCGATCTGGGCTAGCCCTTCGGGCAGCGCCTAGCGCCCAGCAGGCAGGCAACGGGCGGCAAGTGTCGAGGCTTAAAGCGAGAACCCCCATCGGTATCGAGACTGGTGGGGGTTCTTCGTTGACCGCAGTATTGGCGGTGGCATCATCCTGCGGCGCTCGGCGCTCGGCGCTCGGCGCTCGGCGCTCGGCGCTCGGCGCTCAGTGG
>CAYWBG010000104.1:0-7960 GCA_964456005.1 uncultured Halomonas sp. | reverse complement strand
CGCTTCTTGTCCAGCTTGCCGACGCTGGTCTTGGGGATCTCGTCGACGCAGCGGATGTAGGATGGTAGCGCCCAACGGTTGATATGCCCCTCGCTGACGAAGCGCTTGAGGAAGGCCAGGATCTCCTCGCTTTCGGGCGGATGGTTGGGGTCGGAGGGCACTACCAGGGCGGCGGGGCGCTCGCCCCACTGCTCGTCGACGATGCCGATCACCGCCACCTCGGCCACGCCGGGGCACTGGGCGATCAGGTTCTCCAACTCCAGCGACGAGACCCACTCACCGCCGGTCTTGATCACGTCCTTGATGCGGTCGCGGATCTCGAGGAAGCCGCGTTCATCCAGGGTTGCCACGTCGCCGGTATGCAGCCACCCATCGCGCCACAGCTCCTCGCTACGCGTGGTCTCCTTGTAGTAGGCCTGGGTGAGCCAGGGAGCGCGGGCGCGTACCTCGCCGACGCTTTCACCGTCATGGGGGAGTGGCGTCCCGGCTTCGTCCACCACCTGCAGGTGAACCAGAGGCACCGGTAAGCCGGCCTTGCAGCGCCACGGCAGCTGGGTCTCGAAGTCGGCCTCGTCGATATCACGCGGCAGTATCGTCGCGGTGAGCAGCGGGCAGGTCTCGGACATGCCGTAGGCGCTGCGGGTGTCGATGCCCAGCTCCCAAGCCTTGCGGGAGAGCGCCTGGGTCAGCGGACTGCCGCCCACCAGCACCTTCCAGCCGGAGAGGTCGACCTTGCCCGAGGTGATCGCCTCGGCGCCGACCACCATGCCCAGCAGCGTCGGAACGCAGTGAGAGAAGTCCACCTTCTCGCTGACCAGCAGCTTCACCAGCATCTCCGGCTCGTAGCGCCCCGGATATACCTGGGTGGCGCCGAGCAGGGTGGCGGTGTAGGGCACGCCCCAGGCATGCACGTGGAACATCGGGGTGATCGGCATGTAGACCTTGTCCCGATCGAGCAGCTCGAAGCCCGGCGCCTGGAAGGTGCTGGCCTCGCCCAGGGTATGCAGTACCAGCTGGCGATGCGTGAAGAACACGCCCTTGGGATTACCGGTGGTGCCGGTGGTGTAGAACAGCGTGGCCACCGCGTTCTCGTCGAAGGTGGGGAAGTCGTAGTGGCCCGGCTGCTCGGCCAGCAGCGCTTCATACTCGCCCACCAGGGGGAGGGGCGTATCCAACTCGCCGGCCTCGTCCTGGCACAGCAGGTACCCGCCGATGCGTGGCAACCGCTCGTGCAGGCTCTCCAGTATCGGCACGAAATCCTGGTGCACCAGCACGAAGTCGTCTTCGGCGTGCTCCATGGTGTAGTGGATCTGCTCCGGCGACAGCCGCACGTTCACGGTATGCAGCACCGCGCCGATCATGGGCACGGCGAAGAAGGCTTCCAGATAACGGTGGCTGTCCCAGTCGAGCACGGCGACCACGTTACCGGCGCGAACGCCCCGGGCGGTTAGCAGGTGGGCGAGTTGGTGAACACGCTCACGGAAGCGAGCGTAGTCATGGCGGCCCAGGTCGCGGTAGACGATCTGGTTATCACCGGCCATACGCACGCCGGAATCGAGAATCTCGCCGATCAGCAGCGGCGGATTGGTGGCCGACGCCGTGGGCGGCAGAATCTTGGGGGTGACGGTAGTCATGGGCGTGTCTCCTCGTTGTCGTCGTGTCGTCTGTCCGCCGCCTGTTCAGCAGCGCTCGATCAGCAGGGCGATGCCCTGGCCGCCGCCGATGCACAGGGTGATCAGGGCGTAGCGCCCGCCGGTGCGCTCCAGTTCGGCCAGCGCCTTGATCGTCAGGATGGCGCCGGTGGCGCCCACCGGGTGGCCCAGACCCACGGCGCCGCCGTTGGGGTTGAGTCGCTCCGCCGGAAAGTCCAGCTCAGCGGCCACCGCCATGGCCTGGGCGGCGAAGGCCTCGTTGGACTCGATGACGTCGATGTCGGCCATGGCGAGGCCGGCCTGCTCAAGGCATTGACGCACGGCGGGAATCGGGCCGAGTCCCATCAGGCGCGGCTCGACCCCGGCCGTGGCGCCCACCAGGAAGCGTGCGCGAGGCGAAAGGCCGCGGCGCTCGGCCTCGTCGGCGTGAGCCAGCACCAGGCTGGCCGCCCCGTCGTTGAGGCCCGAGGCGTTGCCGGCGGTGACCACGCCCTCCTTCTGGAAGGCGGGCTTGAGCCGGCCCAGGTCCTCCAGGGTCACCCCGTCGCGCACATGCTCGTCCTGGTCGAAGATGCGCTCTTTTTTGCCCTCACGCACGCTGACGGCAACGATCTGTTCAGCGAAGCGCCCCTCGGCGATGGCGCGGGCCGCTTTGTGGTGGCTCTCCATGGCGAAGCGGTCCACTGCCTCGCGGGTCAAGCCGCTGAGGCCGGCAATGTTCTCGGCGGTGCAGCCCATGTGCCCGCTGCCGAAGGGGTCGCTGAGGATGCCCAGGGTCAGGTCGGTCACGGCCGCGTGGCCCATGCGCAGCCCGTAGCGTGCCTGGGGCGGCAGCAGATAGGCGCCGCGGCTCATGGACTCGGCGCCCCCGGCCAGGGCCAGGCGACTGTCGCCCAGGGCAATCTGCTGGGCAGCGGAGAGCAGTGCCTGCACCCCGGAGCCGCACAGCCGGTTGACGTTGAAGGCGCCGGCCTCGTCACCCACACCGGCCTCCCGGGCGATGTGGCGTGCCAGGTAGGCGTCCTGGGGACCGGTGGTGATGATATGGCCGTAGACGGCGTGGTCGATGGCCTCGGCCTCGACCCCGGCGCGCGCAAGCGCCTCGCGGGCGGTGAGGGCGCCCAGTTCGTAGGGGGCATGGCCGGAGAGGCTGCCGCCGAAGCTGCCGATGGCGGTGCGGGCGCTGCCCAGGATAACGGTGGAATCGAGTCGCATGGGGTCTCCAGTGTCAGGCCTTGCCCAGCAGCGAGCGGGCGATGACTTCTTTCATGATTTCCGAGGTGCCGGCGTAGATGGTCTGCACCCGGGCATCCAGGTAGAAGCGCGAGATGGGGTATTCGCGGGTATAGCCGTAGCCACCGAACAACTGCAGGCAGGTGTCGGCGGTGGCGCACTGCATCTCGGTCAAACGCAGCTTGAGGATGGCCGCCTCGGTGGGCCCCATGGCGCCCTGGCGATATTTCTCCGTGCACTTTTCAAGGTAGGCGCGGCCCAGTTCGATGTCTGCCTGAACCCCGGCCAGCGTGAAGCGGGTGTTCTGGAAATCCCCCACGCGCTGGCCGAAGGCGCGGCGCTCCTTGACGTACTCCAGGGTCAGCGCCAGGGCCCCCTCCATGGCGCCGAGTGCCTGGGCCCCCACGCCGAGGCGCTCTCGGGGTAGCTCCTGCATCAGGTAGGCGAAGCCCGACCCCTCCTCGCCAAGCAGCGCATCGGCGGGCAGCTCGAGGCCATCGAAGAACAGCTCGGCGGTGTCACTGGCATGCTGGCCGATCTTCTTGATCGGCTGGCCACGGGAGAAGCCGGGCAGGGAGGTGTCCACCAGAAATAGCGACACCCCCTTGGCACCGGCCTGCGGGTCGGTCTTGGCGCAAACGATGACCATGTCGGCCACCTGGCCGTTGGTGATGAAGATCTTGCCGCCGTCCAGACGCCAGCCGTCGCTGCTGCGCCGCGCCCGGGTCTTCATGTTGGCCAGGTCGCTGCCGGCACCGGGCTCGGACATGGCGAGGGCGCCGATGGCATCGCCGCTGGCCATGGCCGGTAGCCAGCGCTGCTGCTGTTGCGGCGTGCCGATATGCAGCAGGTAGGGCATCACGATATTGGCGTGGATGTTGTAGGCGCTGGCCAGGCCACCGAAGCCGTGCCGCGAGATCTCCTCGACGGCCAGCTGGGTGATGGCAAAGTCGGCACCGGCACCGCCCATCGTCTCCGGCATGTCGATACCCAAGAGGCCCGCCTCACCCAGGCGTTGCCAAAGCGAGCGGGGGACCTCCCCGGCCTCCTCCCAGGCGGTGTAGTGCGGCGCTATCTCCTGCTCGAGGAAGCGCCGGATCATGTCGTGGAACAGCGGCGTCAGCTCGTCCTGGGGGCTACCTTGGGTCACGCTTTCAGCTCCTTGCGCAGGTGGCGCTTGAGAATCTTGCCGGCGGTGCTCTTGGGCAGCGTCTCGGAGAAGAGCACGCGCTTGGGTACCTTATAGGGCGCCATCACCTCTCGAGCGTGGGCGATCAGTGCCTCCTCGCTGGCCTCGGCACCCTCCTTGAGCACCACGACCGCGGTGATCGATTCGATCCACTTCTCGTCGGGCAGGCCGATCACCGCGACCTCGGAGACGGCGGGGTGCTGGAACAGCCCCTCCTCTACCTCGCGGCTGGCGACCACCACGCCACCGGTATTGATGACATCCTTGATGCGATCGACGATGTAGAGATAGCCCTGCTCATCGAGGTAACCCACGTCACCCGAGTGGAACCAGCCACCCAGGAAGGCCTCCTCGGTCATGGTGGGCTGGTCCCAGTAGCCGGTGAGCAGCTGGGGTGAGCGGTGCACGATCTCGCCGTGCTCGCCGGCGGGGACATCATTCATCTCGGCATCGACGATGCGAGTCTCCACGGTCAGGATCGGGCGGCCCGCCGAGGCCGGACGGGTATCGTGTTCCTCGGGGCGCAGCACCGTGGCCAGCGGGGCGATCTCGCTCTGGCCATAGCAGTTGTAGAGCCCAACACCGGGGATGCGCTGACGCAGCTCCTCGAGTACCGGCACCGGCATGATGGAGGCCCCGTAGTAGGCCTTCTTCAGCCGGCTCAGGTCGGAGCGCTCGAAGTCGGGGTGGCGCAGCAGGCTGATCCACACCGTGGGCGGGGCGAAGAAGGAGGTGATGCCCTGGCGACTGATCTGGGCCAGGCAGTCGTCGGGCAGCGGCGCCTCGCGCAGGTGCACTGGGGCACCCAGCAGCAGGGCCGGCATCAGGAAGACATGCATCTGCGCGGAGTGATAGAGGGGCAGCGCGGCCAGCATCGGCTCGTCGCCCTTGATGTCCAGCTCCACCATGCAGGCCATGTACTCGGCGAGCAGCGCCTGGTGGGTCATCATCGCCGCCTTGGGCGCGGCGGTGGTGCCGGAGGTGTAGAGCAGCTGGGCGAGGCTGGCGCCTTCCACGGCCACCGCCGGCTCATCGGGCGTGCCCTCGCCGCCGGCGGCGGTCAGCACATCGAAGCCTTGGCTGCTGCTGGCGTGGAGCGTGCCCGATACCGCCAGCGCCACGCCCTGGGTGGCCGTGGCGACGTTCTCGGCCAGGCTCAGGTCGCTCAGCAGGCCGGAGGCACCGGACTGCTCCAGGATGTAGCGCAGCTCGTCGGCATTGAGCGCGTAGTTGATCGGTACGTGCACCAGGCCGGCACGGGTCGCGGCCAGCCAGGCGATCACGTAGGCATCCGAATTCTTGCCGTAGACCGCGAGGCGCTCGCCGGGGGCCAGGCCCGCGTCGAGCAGGGCGTTGGCGACCCGGTTGACCGCCTGGTCGAGTTGGGCGTAGGTCCACCGGCGGTCGTTGAAGGCCAGGGCCAGCTTGCCGCCATGTTTGCGGGCGCTGCGACCCAGGGCGGCGCCGATGGTGTTCTGCTGGATACGCGATCTTGTTGTTGTCGTTTGCATCTGTCTCGTCTCCTTTCCACTCAGGCTTTCGAGGGGAGGGCGGTGTGCGCTCGAGCGGCGTTGGGGTCGTTCGGGCCGGCGTTCACCGGACCCGTTCCCGGCCCGTCCGAGGCCTCGCCACGCCGGTCGACGCGGCGCTCTGTCTCGAACTCTTCGGGACACAGTATCCAGAGCAGCGAGGCGCGGGTGCGGGACGACGGCGGTTCGAGCGCATGTTTCATTGGGCGTGACTCCCTGCTGGGTTCAGCCGCCGTTAGTCACCATATGGCACTTGCTGTCGGAGAGGGGACGGAAGGCTTCCTCGGCGGGAATGGTGCTGACCAGCCGGAACATGTCGTCCTCATCGGCGGCTTCCTGCGGCGACTTCACCTCGACCAGATACATGTCGTGCACCATGCGGCCGTCCTCGCGGATGTAGCCGCCGCTGGCAAAGATGTCATTGATGGGAGTTTCCATCATTTGCTGGCGAACCGCCTGGGCCTCGTCGGTGCCGATGGCCTCGATGGCCTGCAGGTAGTGGAGGGTGCTGGAGTAGAGGCCGGCGTGAACCTGTGTGGGCAGGCTGCCGGTCCGCTCGCGGAAGCGCTCTGCCCAGGCCCGAGCCTCTTCGTTGACGTCGTAGTACCAGGCCTTGGTGAACTGCAGGCCCTGAGCGGCGTCGAGCCCGATGCTACGAATGTCGGTGCTGAACAGCACCATGCCGGCGAGTATCTGGCCTGCCTGGGTGATACCGAACTCGCCGGCGGTGGTAATGGCGTTGATGGTGTCGGCGCCGGCGTTGTTCAGGGCGATAACATCGGCGCCCGAGGCCTGGGCCTGAAGCATGAAGGAGGAGAAGTCCGTGCTGGGGAAGGGATGGCGGGCACTGCCCACGATGGTGCCACCGTTTTCCAGCACGACCCGCTCCACATCGGCTTCCAGGGCATGGCCGAAGGAGTAGTCGGCGCTGAGCAGGTACCAGCTGGTGTTGCCTTCCTGGGTGATGGCCCGGGCGGTGCCATTGGACAAGGCCCAGGTGTCGTAGACCCAGTGAATATGGTTGGGGGAGCAGCTTTCGTTGGTGACGCCCGAGGATACCGCGCCGTTGACCAGACCCAGGCGGTTCTCCTCTTCCAGCAAGCGGACGGCGGCCAGCGTGACAGAAGAGGCTACCAGGCCCGTGACCATGTCGACGTTCTGCTGGTCGATCCACTCGCGAACGATGCTGGAGCCGACATCGGCGCTGTTGCGGTCATCGGCGCTGAACAGCACGACCTCGGCGCCAGCCACGCTGCCGCCCATGTCGTCGACGGCCATCTGGATGGCATCTAGCCCTATCGGCCCGATGGGGTCGCGATACACGCCTGACATGTCGGCCAGGTAGCCGATACGGATTTCATTGTCGGTGATCTCGGCAGCGCCGGCCGGCGAGGCGAGGAGGATAGAGGCAGCGAGGGTGCCCAGAGCGAACTGGTGGGTCTTGATCATGGAGAGGCCTTTGCGTGGTGGCGTTGTTGTTGTGTGTCTCCCACGGCGCGTCGCCGCGGGAAGACCGGGTTCATGTTAGGAGCAAAGGCGGGGCGTTAGTTGACCTTTCGGGCCAGAGTTTTTGCATTTCGTGCCAATCTGGTCGGCCATTTAACCAAGCATGCGAACGATGCGGTCCAGTTGCCGACATTATCGGCCAGAGAGGAAGGTGCTACCGTTAACGTCAAGGGGCGCCCGAAGGCGCCCCTGTGTCTGTCGGCTGACGAGCCTCTCACTCAGTGGCTGTGGCCGTGATCGTCGTCATGCCCATGGTCGTCGTGGTCGTGACCATGACCGTGGTCGTCATGGTCCGGGGCGGCCAGGGCGTCATGCAGGATCTGGGCGTTGTGGCGCATCATGCCCAGATAGGTGCTGGCCTCGCCCTCGCTGGCCAGGGCGTCGGCGTAAAGAGTGCCGGCAACCGTCAGACCGGTCTCCTCGGCGAGCTGATTGATGATCGCCGGGCTGGTCATGTTCTCGTGGAACAGCGCCTGGACATTCTGCTCGCGGATCACGTCGATCAGCCGGGCCATGTTGGCGGCGCTGGGTTCCGCCTCGGTAGAGAGCCCCACCGGGGAGAGGAAACGCAGGCCATAGGCGCTGGCGAAGTAGCCGAAGGAGTCGTGGCCGGTGATCACGCTGCTGCCGGACGGGACCTCGGTGAGCAGTGCGCGGATCTCGGCGTCGGTGGCGTCGATCTCGTTGATGTAGCGTTCGGCGTTGGCGGTGTAGGCCTCGGCGTTGTCCGGATCGGCCTCGATCAGCCCGTCGCGGATGTTGGCCACATAGACCTTGCCCATAGCGAGGTCCTGCCAGGCGTGGGGGTCGTAGTCGCCGTGGTCATGATCGTGATCATGGCCGTGGTCGTC
>CAYWBG010000103.1:0-8085 GCA_964456005.1 uncultured Halomonas sp. | reverse complement strand
TCGTAGGCGGCGCGCTTCTCGCTGTCGCTGAGTACCTCATAGGCATCGGAGACCTCGCGAAACTTCTCCGCGGCGCCCTCGTCGTCCGGGTTGCGGTCCGGGTGATACTTCTGGGCCAGGCGTCGGTAAGCCTTCTTGATCTCTTTCGTATCGGCACCGCGCTCTACGCCCAGCACCTCATAATAGTCTCGTTGGGACATGAGTCTGTCCGCCTCCGTCGCGGTCCCGCGGAAACACCAACGCGGGAGTGGTCCCCCCGCGCTGGCGTCATCCGTGGTTCAGATGCGTGGTTTACTGCTTTTTCTGGTCGTCGTTGACTTCTTCGTACTCGGCGTCGACCACGTCATCTTCCTGCTTGGTACCGGCCTCGCCGGTCTCGCCAGCGCCCTGCTGGGCCGCTTCGGCCTGCTCGGCGTACATCTTCTGGGCCAAGTTGCCGGAGGCCTCGGTTAGCTTGTCGAGCTTGGCCTGGATGTCATCCTTGTCATCGCCCTTGATAGCTTCCTCGAGGTCCTTGGCGGCGCCCTCGATGGTCTGCTTCTCCTCGTCGCTGGCCTTGTCGCCGGCTTCTTCGACGGTCTTGCGGGCGGCGTGGATCATGCCGTCGGCCTGGTTGCGCAGCTGCACCAGTTCCTCGAACTTCTTGTCCTCGTCGGCATGAGCCTCGGCATCCTGGACCATCTGCTCGATCTCGTCCTCGGAGAGACCGCTGGAGGCCTTGATGACGATCGACTGCTCCTTGCCGGTAGCCTTGTCCTTGGCGGACACGTTGAGGATACCGTTGGCGTCCAGATCGAAGGCGACCTCGATCTGCGGCACGCCGCGCGGCGCCGGCGGGATGTCGGCCAGATCGAAGCGGCCCAGCGACTTGTTGCCACCCGCCTGCTTACGCTCGCCCTGCAGCACGTGAATGGTCACGGCGGTCTGGTTGTCATCCGCGGTGGAGAAGGTCTGAGTCTTCTTGGTCGGGATGGTGGTGTTCTTCTCGATCAGCGGCGTCATCACACCGCCCAGGGTCTCGATGCCCAGGGTCAGCGGAGTGACGTCGAGCAGCAGCACGTCCTTGACGTCGCCGCCCAGCACGCCGCCCTGAATCGCTGCACCCACAGCCACGGCCTCGTCCGGGTTGACGTCCTTGCGAGCATCCTTGCCGAAGAAGTCGGCGACGCTCTTCTGCACCATGGGCATGCGGGTCTGACCGCCGACCAGGATGACGTCATCGATCTCGGAGGCTGACAGGCCGGCATCCTTCAGGGCCGTCTTGCAGGGCTCCAGAGAACGCTTGATCAGATCCTCGACCAGTGACTCCAGCTTGGCCCGGGTCACCTTGACGTTAAGGTGCTTGGGGCCGGTGTTGTCAGCGGTGATGTAGGGCAGGTTGACGTCGGTCTGCTGGGCGCTGGAAAGCTCGATCTTGGCCTTCTCGGCGGCTTCCTTGAGGCGCTGCATGGCCAGGTTGTCGCCACCCAGATCGATGCCGCTGTCGGACTTGAACTGATCGACCAGGTAGTTGATCAGGTGCATGTCGAAGTCTTCGCCACCCAGGAAGGTGTCGCCGTTGGTGGCCAGTACCTCGAACTGAGTCTCGCCGTCGACATCAGCCACCTCGATGATGGAGATGTCGAAGGTGCCGCCGCCCAGGTCGTATACCGCGATGGTCTTGTCGCCGCGCGACTTGTCCATGCCATAGGCCAGGGCCGCCGCGGTCGGCTCGTTGATGATGCGCTTGACCTCGAGGCCGGCGATGCGCCCGGCATCCTTGGTGGCCTGGCGCTGGCTGTCGTTGAAGTAGGCCGGCACGGTGATGACCGCCTCGGTGACTTCCTCACCCAGGTAGTCTTCCGCGGTCTTCTTCATCTTCTTGAGCACTTCGGCGCTGACCTGCGGCGGCGCCAGCTTCTTGCCCTTCACTTCCACCCAGGCGTCGCCGTTGTCGGCCTCGGTGATGGAATAGGGCACCATCTTGATGTCCTTCTGGACGACGTCGTCCTTGAAGCGACGGCCGATCAGGCGCTTGATGGCGTATACGGTGTTCTGCGGGTTGGTGACCGCCTGGCGCTTGGCCGCCTGGCCCACCAGCGTCTCGCCATCGTCAGTGTAGGCGATGATGGAGGGCGTCGTGCGCGCGCCTTCGGCGTTCTCGATCACCTTGGCGCTGTCGCCGTCGAGCACGGCGACACAAGAGTTGGTGGTCCCCAGGTCAATACCAATGATGCGTCCCATAGGAGCTCCTCAAAAGTCGTTGCAATGTGTCTGAAGGTGTTCTGCGGCATGTGCCGCGGAGTTGACGTCTATCTGGGGGCCGCCGGTGGCATTTCAAGGCCCGCGACCCGGATTTGTTGAAGGACGTCAACCGGCAGCCTGGCTGACCACCACCATCGCCGGGCGGACCAGGCGGCCATTGAGCAGGTAGCCCTTCTGCATCACTTCCATCACGCTGTTGGGCTCGAGCTCCGCATTGGGCACCATGGCCATGGCCTCGTGGTACTGCGGGTCGAAGGGCTCACCGGTGGGCTCCAGCACTTCGACGCCGAACTTGGCCAGCACATCGAGCTGCATCTTGAGGGTCATCGAGACCCCTTCGCGGTGGGCGTCGCTGGCACCGTCCTCCATGGCCTCCAGCGCCTTCTCGAGGCTGTCGACCACCGGCAGCAGCTCCTTGATGAACTTCTCCAGGGCGAACTTGCGGGCCTTTTCGGCCTCCTGCTCGGCGCGACGCCGCACGTTCTGGGCCTCGGCAGCGGCGCGCAACGCCTGGTCCTTGGCTTCGGTGACGCTCGCCTCGAGCTCCTCGACGCGAGCGGCCAGCATTTCGGCCTCGGGATTGTCGCTCTCCACTTCGGCCGTGGGGTCCTGTTCGGCCGTATCGACAACCTCCTCTAGCTCACCTTCCACGGGCGCCGGCTCGGCCTGGGGCTCCGCCTCTTCTTCCCGGCGCTTGAGCTCCTCGTCCAGCGGGGTCTGTGGGTCTTTGGCCATCGGGTCTCTCCTGACAGGGATGCGGCGGCCAGGGGCCGCCGGTGCACGTTGCGTGTCGGTTTGAAATGGTTCTGTCGGCTATATGGGGACAGCACGCAGAAACTCAAGGCGGGGCCAGCACCCGGGGCGTGCATTGTGGGGCATTCTGAACTACTGTATAAACACACACATATTGGATATATGACCAGTAGCCCAATCGGAACCGCGCTGAACACCCGGGAGGCGTCATGCTGACAGAGCTTGCCATTCGCCACTTCGCCATCGTCGATCATCTGGAGCTGGATCTCGGCGCCGGCATGACGGCCATCACCGGCGAGACCGGCGCCGGCAAATCGATTCTTCTCGGCGCCCTGGGCCTCTGCCTGGGCGACCGGGCCGATGCCGGAAGCGTGCGCCACGGCGCCGAGCGAGCCGACCTCTGCGCTCGCTTCGATATCGCCAAGCTACCCGAGGCCCGGGCCTGGCTGGCGGCCCGGGAGCTGCCTGTCGATGACTGCCTGCTGCGCCGGGTGGTCAGCGCGGGCGGCCGCTCCAAGGCCTGGATCAACGGCCAACCGGCCACCGTCGCCGACCTTCGCGCCCTGGGCGAGCGGCTGATCGAGATCCACGGCCAGCACGCCCACCAGCAGCTGTTGCGCGAAGAGACCCACCTGCGTCTACTCGACGACTTCGCCGGTCACCGCGGCGAGGTGGCCGAGATGACCGAGACCTTCCGCACCTGGCAAGCCGCGCGCCGCCGCCTCAGGCGCCTGGCCGAAGACGGCGACGAACTCGCCGCCCGCCGTCAGCTGGTACGCTACCAGGTAGAAGAGCTCGACCAGCTGGCCCTGGCCGAGGGCGAATTGCGGCAGCTGGAGGAGGAACAGGAAACGCTGGCCCATGCCGAGGAGCGCCTGCGCGAGGCGCAGTTTGCCGCCGAGTGCTGCGACAACGACGAGGGCGGCGCTGCCACACTGCTTTCCCGGGCCATCACCCGACTGGGGGCGCTGCCGGGCGGCGAGCGAGGCCACCTGGGCGAGGCCCTGACCCTGCTGGAAGAGGCGCGCATCCAGGTCGAGGAAGCGGCCCGGGAACTTAACCACTTCGCTGCCGGCACCGAGCTGGATCCGGAGCGGCTGGCCTGGGTGGAAGCACGTCTGGGCGAGGTACACCGCCTGGCCCGCAAGCACCATGTGATGCCCGAGGAGCTCACCGGCCTGCACCGCCAGCTGCACGAGGAGCTGGAGGGTCTCTCTGGCAGTGATCAGGATCTCGAGGCGCTCTCCGCCGAGGTCGATCAGCTACGCGAACGGTGGAAGGCACAGGCCCGCGGGGTGGGTGACACTCGCCGCCGGGAGGCCCAGAATTTCGGCAAGGCCGTTCAGGAGCAGCTTGCCTTCCTGGCCATGGGCAAGGCCCGCTTCGAGGTGGAGGTCGAAGCCCGAGACACCCCGGCGGCAGAGGGGCTGGAAACCGTGCGCTTCCTGATCAGCGCCAATCCGGGCCAGCCGGCCCGGCCCCTAGCCAGAATCGCCTCAGGGGGCGAGCTGTCGCGCATCAGCCTGGCCATCCAGGTGGTGGCAGCACGCCACTCCACCATTCCCAGCCTGGTGTTCGACGAAGTCGACGTGGGCGTTTCCGGTGCCACCGCCGAGATCGTCGGCCAACTGCTGCGGCGCCTGGGTGAGCAAGGCCAGGTGATGACCGTCACCCACCTGCCCCAGGTAGCGGCGCAGGCCCACCAGCATCTGCATATCGAGAAGCGAGCCGAGCGCGACACTACCCTGACGCAAATGGCACTGCTGGACGAGGCCGGCCGTGTCGGGGAACTGGCGCGCATGCTCGGCGGTGTCAGCCTTTCCGAGCGCACCCTGGCCCATGCCCGCGAGATGCTCGACGCCAGTCAGCGCCCCCACCACTGAGCCGGCACCCTTCACCGCATTCGGCCCCGATCGATGACCGGGGCCGAATGCATCACTGACTGCCGAATGAGACGCTCAGGGCGACTTCTTCTGCGGACCTTCCTGGCGAGTCACTCGGGATCCCATGGGGCGCACATAGAGCACCAGAGCGTGATCCACGAGTTCGTAGCCATGCTCCTCGGCAATCTCCTGCTGACGACGCTCGATGGTTTCGTCAAAGAACTCGATGATCTCGCCGCTCTCCAGGCACACCATGTGGTCGTGGTGCTCCTCCTGGGAGACCTCGAAGACGGCATGGCCGCCGTCGAAATTGTGGCGTATCACCAGGCCCGCTGACTCGAACTGGGTCAGCACACGATAGACGGTGGCCAGACCCACATCTTCACCGGCGTCCAGTAGGGTCTTGTAGACATCCTCGGCACTCAGGTGGTGCGCACCCTGTGCGTTCTCCAGGATCTGCAGGATCTTCACACGCGGCAGGGTCACCTTCAGACCGGCCTTGCGTAATTCATGGTTCTGGTCGGCCATGGTTGCTCTTCGCAGTATCGGGTAGGGTCGGGTATGATCGACCGAAACCACGATAGTGAAGAACAGGCGCAAATGCAAAAGCTGACCAGAATCGTCACCCTTTCTGCCGCCCTGCTGATGGCAAGCGGCTGCAGCTATTTCGGGGTCTACAAACGCGATATCCCCCAGGGCAACCTGGTTAACGCCGACATGGTGAACCAGTTGCAGCCCGGCATGAGCCGCGACGACGTGGTCTACCTGATGGGACGCCCCCTGCTGGAAGCCCCCTTCGACGCCAACCAGTGGGACTATGTCTTCCGCCTGGATGAGGCCTATGGCGACGTAGAGCGCCGGCGCGTCACCTTGACCTTCGCCAATAACCGCCTGGTGGATATCGAGCGGGAGGGCGACCTGAGCCAGGACATCGAGTTAAGCCCGACCGAGAGTGTCGGTCCCCAGGTAGAGGGCAGCGACCCCCTCGACGGCATGCCGCAGCAGCCCCGGCCCGAGACCGGCGGAACGCTCCCCCAGGGCGGCGAGCCCTCTCGCGACTTCTGAACCCCGCACCCCATCAGGACGCTCCGCTCCGGCACTTGCCGGGTGGGGCGTCAGCGCTTCAGGCCGGAGGCGCGCTCGGCACGGGCCACTTTGGGGTCCAGCGTCAGCGAGCGGTAGACCTCGACACGATCCCCGCCGCGCAGCACCCGCTCTTGCGGGTCGCGAAGTCGCTTACCGAAAACGCCCAGGTCAGCCTCGGCGAAGGTCTCCGGCGGCAGTTCGGGGAAATATCGCTCCAGCTCTGCCTTGGCTACGGCTTGACGCGCAGTGGTCCCCACCGGCACCGAAAGGCTGACGATGCGCTGGCGCCCAGGAAGCGCGAAGGCCACTTCGATCGCGATGGCATGCATGGCCTAGCGCCCGTAGAGGTCGTCGGCACGGCGGGTAAAGGAGTCGACCAGCTGTCCGGCCACCTGCTGGAAGAGCTTGCCGAAGGCCATGCCCAGCAGACGGTTGGCGAATTCAAACTCCATCTCCAGGCAGACCTTGCAGGCGTTTTCGCCCATGGGGATGAACATCCAGCGCCCGCGCAAGCGCTTGAACGGCCCGCTGACCAGCGACATCTCGATGCGCTCCGGCTCGATCAGATCATTGCGCGTCATGATGCTCTGCTCGATTCCAGCCCGTCCCAGCGTCATCTCGCCAATCAGGTGCGCGTCGTCTCGCTCCACCAGGCGAGCACGACGACAGCCCGGCAGGAATTCCGGATAGCGCTCGAAATCGTTGACCAGATCGAACATGTCCTGGGGGGTGTGCCGCACCATGGCGGTTCTATTGACCGTTGGCATTGAGCTCTCCGCTGACTTCACAGTGCCCAGGGCGTATCATGAGCTGATGTTTCAGGCCTTGAATGGTACCACGCTTCCCCCCATATCGAAGGGGAAGCCGCCACGGGCACGATCAAGATACGAGGTTTCATGGCCAACAAGAAAGGCAAGGGGAAGGGCCCCGGCAGCAACGTCATCGCCCAGAACAAGAAGGCGCGCTTCGAGTACCACATCGACGAGACCTTCGAGGCGGGGCTGGTGCTGGCTGGCTGGGAGGTAAAGAGTCTGCGTGCCGGCAAGGCACAGCTGACTGACACCTACATCCTGGTCAAGAGCGGCGAGGCCTGGCTGCTGGGCAGCCATATCATGCCCCTCAACACCGCCAGCACCCACGAGGTAGCCGACCCGACGCGCACCCGCAAGCTGCTGCTTCACAAGAAGGAGATCGCCAAGATCTTCTCGCGCACCCAGGACAAGGGGCACACCTGCGTACCGCTCAAGCTCTACTGGAAGGGCAACCGGGTGAAATGTGAGCTGGCCCTGGTGACGGGCAAGAAGCTGCACGACAAGCGGGCCACCGAGAAGGACCGCGACTGGCAGCGGCAAAAAGGTCGCATCATGCGGGAACAAGTCAAGGCATGATGTGTCATAGTGGTGCGCATCCTGTTAAGATGCCTGAGTTAAGGGGGCGACATGGTTTCGACGCCGGTGACAATCCCTGAGGTGCATGCCGAGAGCGTGATGTATCTCGTAAATCCAACATCACGACTAAATAGTCGCAAACGACGACAACTACGCTCAGGGCGCGCTGGCAGCTTAACAGCCGCTAGCTTCTAGCCCGGCCCCAAAGTGATGTGCCCATTCATCACGGCGGGGATATGAGCGAAGACTGATGGGATCGCGATCGGTAGTGTCCTCATGCCGGTTGCTAAATCTAAGAGGAATCGCGTCGCTGGATCCTGACCGTCGGAGCCAGAGACGTTAAATCAAAAGACGGAACCTAAGCATGTAGAGCCGACGGGTGAGTGCTGGCGGACGCGGGTTCAATTCCCGCCGCCTCCACCATCTTAGTAAGCGAATCAAGCACCTACGGGTGCTTTTTTCGTTTATGCCCCCACGATACCCGGTGTTCGCGACCGCCCCCGACCCTGGCCTCGGGCTTGACGCAAAAACCTCTTGCGACCAGTCTCGGGTGACGCCATCATCAGCGCCCACTCGTCGGCCCAGGGGTCCGGGCCAGGTCGAGACACTTCCATTTTTCCCCGATCCGGATTCGAACCCATGAGCAAAGTCCTGATTATCGGCGCCGGCGGCGTCGGCGGCGTCGTCACCCACAAGTGCGCCCAGCATCCCGAGGTCTTCAGCGAGATCCT
>CAYWBG010000102.1:0-8225 GCA_964456005.1 uncultured Halomonas sp. | reverse complement strand
ACGAGCACGGCCTGCTCAAGGGCATCGAACGGCTGATCAAGCGCGACCTCGAGAAGCGCATCGAGCCGGGCTTCGAGCCCGACCCCAATGCCAAGCCCGAGCCCATCGAGAATGGCCGCAATCGCGGTGGCGGCGGTGGTCGCGGCAACGGCCAGGGCCGCGGTAACAGCCAGGGCCGTGGCAATGCTCAGGGCCAGCGTAGCCGCGATGAGCAGTCCCAGGCGCCCCGCCGACGTCGCGGTGGCAGCGGTGGTGGCGGCCGCCGACAGGCCTGAGGCTGCCAGCTTGTCTGCTGACGCCCAGAGAAGACGATTTCACGAGGCCCCGATTCGGGGCCTTTTGGGAGTGGTACCGTGAGGACAGTTGACGCCTCCCCCTCCAGCCGCCGACGCCTGCTGATCTTTATCGGCCTGATGGTACTGGTGGGGCTTAACCTGCGCCCTGCCCTCTCCAGCCTGGCGCCGGTGCTCACGCGTATCCAGCAGGATACCGGACTCTCGCCGCTTGCCATCGGGGCTCTGACCACCCTGCCGGTGCTCTGCCTGGGGCTCTTCGCGCCCCTGGCCCCCTGGCTTGCCAAGCGACTCGGAGCCGAGCGCGCCCTGGCCGGCGGCCTGCTGCTGCTCACCGGCGGCCTGCTGCTCAGGGGCCTGCCCGCCGTGCCGGCGCTGTTCCTCGGCACCCTGATGGTGGGGGCGGCCATCGGCGTTTCCGGCACCCTGCTGCCCGCCCTGGTCAAGCGCGAGCTGCCCGCCGGTGCCGATCTGATGACCGGCGTCTACACCATGGCGCTCTGCCTGGGCGGCGCCCTGGGCGCCGGGCTGAGCATTCCCCTGACAGATGCCCTGGGCAACTGGCACGCCAGCCTGGCCAGCTGGTCGGCGCTGGCCGCCCTGGCGCTGGTGAGCTGGCTGATCCTGGCCCCCCGGCGCGACGAGACGCTGCTGCCCGGTGCCGGAGGGTCGATGCGCGAGGTGCTCGGCCAACCGTTGGCCTGGCAGGTGATGCTCTACATGGGCAGCCAGTCATCGCTGGCCTACATCGTCTTCGGCTGGCTGCCCACCCTGCTGGTCGCCAGGGGCTACACCGAGGCCGAAGCCGGCTGGATGATGGGGGCCTCGGTGATGGTGCAGCTGATCTCGGCCATCTCGGCGCCCTGGCTGGCACGGCTGGGACGGGACCAGCGTCCCGCCCTGCTCATCGTGCTGGGCCTCGTCGGGGCAGGCTTCTGGCTGCTGCTGCAGGCCCCCGACACCTGGCGCTGGCCCGGCGTGGTGCTACTGGGGCTGGGACAGGGCGGCGGCTTCAGCCTGGCGCTGACGCTGATCGTGCTGCGCAGCGGCAATTCGCGACTGGCAGGCAAGCTCTCGGGCCTCGTCCAGGGTGGCGGCTACACCCTGGCGGCTCTGGGGCCGCTGGGCATCGGCGTGATGCTGCAGTTCGACGTGGGTCTTGCCGGCATCACCCTGGTGCTGCTAGGCATTGTTGCCCTCAGCATGGGCTTCGCCCTGCTGGCCGGCCGCAATCGGCGCCTCGAGATCGATGAATCCGGCCGGCTCGTGACCCGTTAGGCGTGCACCAGGGGGGTAAGCAGGTCGCGCATCTCATCGTCGATGGCGACCGCCCGGTTGGTGGCCAGGTCGAGCAGCACGAAGGTAATGGTCGCGTCGCTGACCAGACCGCCATCCTTCACGCGCCGGATCTCCTGGCGCATCTTTGCGCTGCGTCCACCGATCTCGGCCAGCCGCGTCAGGATCTCGAGATCGTCAGCGGCCACCGCCGCGTCCCGGTAGTCGATGTTCAGGTTGACCGCCACGAAGGCCACATCGCCACGCTGCAGTCGTTGTGCCACTTCGGGGCGGTCATCGAAATAGGCCCAGCGCCCCTCCTCCAGGAACTCCAGGTAACGGGCGTTGTTGACGTGGCCATAGCCATCGAGATGGTAGCCACGCACGCGCAGGGTGGTGCGAGAGATGCGGGAATCCATGCCATGTCTCCTTGTTTGACGAGTGGTCGGACGAGCGCCCGATTCTAGACACTCGAAAGGCTTATTATCAAACGATCGTTTCATAACAAGCTTCCCGACGTCCCTTGCGATGAAACACTGAGATAATCCTGCGCGCCGGGCCAACAGGCTAGCACCCCCGCTTTCCTTCAGTGATAATGGATGCTCTTTTCGCTCGGAAAATGCTTCATGTGGTTCAAGCACTTGCACCTATATCGCCTGCACGACGCACCCAGTCTGGATGCCGCTACCCTCGAGGATGCCCTGGCCGAGCTGGCCGCACGCCCCCTGGGCGGCAGCGACCCGCGTCGCATGGGCTGGACGGCTCCGGCGGGCCGCGCTGGCACCGCGCTGCTGCATGACATCCAGGGCCAGCGCTTGATCAGTGCCCTGCGCCAGGAGCGCCTGCTGCCCGCCGCGGTGGTCCGCGAGGAGGTGGAGGAGCGCGCGGCCGAGGTGGAGGCCCGGGAGGGACGCAAGCTCCCCCGCAAGGAGAAGCTCGCGCTAAAGGAGCAGGTGGTCGAGGAACTCTTGCCCCGTGCCTTCGTGCGCAGCCAGAAGCTCGATCTGTGGTGGGACACCCGGCGGGGGCTGATCGGCATCAATGCCAGTTCCCGTGGCCGCGCCGAGGAGGTGCTCGACCTGCTGCGCGAGACCCTGGGCACCCTCAAGGTCACCCCCCTGGCCTGCCAGACCCTGCCCATTCGCGCCATGACCCAGTGGCTGGTAGAGCCCGCCTCGCGCCCTGCCGACCTGCTGCTGGGCGACCAGGTAGAGCTAAAGGCCAAGGGTGACGACGGCGTGCTGCGGGCTCGACAGGTCGACCTGGACAGCGACGAGATCCAGCAGCTCCTGGAGAGCGGCCGCCAGGCCAGCAAGCTGGCCCTCGAGATTGACGGGCGATTGAGCTTCGTCCTGCACGACGACCTGGCCTTGAAGTCTCTGCGCTTCGGCGACAGCCTGATCGACGAGGCCAGCCAGACGGAAGACGGCGATGACGCCCTGGTCCGTCTGGAGACCGATTTCGTGCTGATGGCCCAGGCCCTGGGCGACAACATCGAGCGCCTCACCGCCTGGCTGGGCGGTGAGGCGGGTACCGCCAGTGAAGTGTGAGCTCCATGACCGACAACACAATCGACGCCACCTCCACGGACCCCTGGGCGGAGATCCGTCCCTATCAGGATGCCGAGGTAGCGGAAGTCCTGTCCCGCCTGGCCCATGACCCGGAACTGCTGGATGCCCTGACCCGCTTCCGCCTGCCGCGGCTGTCGCGCTTCATGCCGCGCCTGTCGCGCACCTTGGCCAGCCTGGCGATTCGCCGGGAGGTGCGCGGTGTGGCCAGCGTCCATGACTTCCAGATGCGCATCGCCTCCTATATGGAACGGATGATCCGCACCACCACCGACGCCTTCGAGGTGCGTGGCCTGGAGGACCTGAAGGATGACACCGCCTACCTGTTCATCGGCAACCACCGCGACATCTCTCTGGACCCGGCCTTCGTCAACTATGCGCTCTACCTGGCCGGCCGCGATACGGTGCGCATCGCCATCGGCGACAACCTGCTCAAGAAGCCCTATGTCACCGACCTGATGCGGCTCAACAAGAGCTTCATCGTGCCCCGCAGCGCCCGCGGTAAGCGCGCCATGCTCGCGGCCTACCAGCGACTCTCGGGCTATATCCGCCACTCCATTACCGAGGACAACCACTCGATCTGGATGGCCCAGCGCGAGGGGCGCGCCAAGGACGGCATCGACCGCACTGACCCGGCGATCATCAAGATGATGACCATGTCACGCCGCGCCGAGAATCGTGACGTCAGCATGGGCGATGCCATCCGCGAGCTGCGCCTGGTGCCGGTATCGATCAGCTACGAGTACGACCCCTGCGACGTACAGAAGGCCCGCGAAGTCCACGCCCTGCACACCAGCGGCAACTACGAGAAGGGCCATTTCGAGGACATTCGCTCCATCGTGGCCGGCATCACCGGCCACAAGGGGCGTGTCCAGCTGACCTTCGGCACCCCTCTCTCCGCCGACTTCGACGGAGCCGAGGCCGTGGCCGCCGAGATCGACCGCCAGGTGCTGGCCGGCTACCACCTCTTCCCCAGCCACTATCTGGCCCTGGAAGCCCTGGACGGGGCCACCGACCTGGTCGACCACGGGGCCATCAGCGACGCCGATCGCGCCCGCTTCCAAGCCCGCTACCAGCAGGTCCCCGCGGAGCTTCGCGACTGGTGGCTGGCCCAGTATGCCAACCCGGTGCGCCACAAGGCCGGACAGATCAGCGGCTAGGCCGCAGCGAGGGCGACATGGGGCATGCACACCACCACCCGAATCACGGCGCCCAGACCCGGGAGGCCCACAAGGTCACCCTGATCGGCGCGGTGATCGACTTCGTGGTGGGCGTGGCCAAGATGGTCGCCGGGTTCATGGTGGGCTCGGCGGCTCTGGTAGCCGACGGCATCCACTCCTTTTCGGATATCCTCACTGACCTCTTCGTGCTGGCCGCCACCCACTTCGGCCGTCAGGCACCGGACAGCAACCATCCCTACGGCCATGGCCGCATCGAGACACTGGCCACCCTGTGGCTGGGCAGCGTGCTCATCTTCGTGGCCGGCGGCATCGCCTGGGCCAGCGTGACCCGACTGGTTTCCGGCGAGCCGATTCCCGCCCCGGGCCTATGGGCCATCGGCGTCGCCGTGATGGCCCTGGGCGCCAAGGAGTGGATCTTCCGCTACACCCTGCGCGTGGCCAAGCGCGTCAATTCGCGATTGCTGGAGGCCAACGCCTGGCACTCACGCTCCGATGCCCTCTCCACGGTGGTGGTGCTGGTGGGGCTGATCGCCGCCCAGTTCGGCGCCGGCTGGATGGATGCGGTGGCCGCGGTCATCGTCGGCGTGATGGTCGGCCAGGTGGGTGGCCGATTGCTCTGGGAGTCCAGTCAGGAGCTGATCGATACCGCCCTGCCCGAAAAGGAGCGAGGCGAGATGCAGGCGGAAGCCGTAAAGGTACCCGGCGTCAGGGGCGTGCATGATCTGCGTACCCGGACTCTGGGCAGCCAGGCGCTGCTTGACCTGCATATCGTGGTGCCCCCCCGGGTGACGGTCTCGGAGGCCCACGAGATCGGCAACGCCGTGAGCCGCCGGCTGCGCGACGCCTTCCCCGCCCTGGCCGATGTGACGTTCCACATCGATCCCGAGGACGATGCCGGTGAGACCGAGCACAGCCTGCGCCCCGGCTTGCCGCTGCGGGGCGACGTGGAGGGCATGCTCGAGGCGACCTGGCGCGACGTGGAGGTCTGGCATGCCCGCGTGGCCCTGGACCTGCATTACCTGGACAACCAGGTGGATGTCTCGATCTTTGTCAACGAGTTGCCCGCCGGCCAGACCCTGGAAGATGCAGCCGACGAACTGCGCCACGCCTCCCGATCGCTGGGCTGGCTGGGTCGGCTGCGCGTCTGGAAGGGCCCCGGAAAGGGATGAGATACCTCAGGCATTCGCATCAGAGGCCTCCAGCCCCTAGACTTTAGCCATCATCGATCCATGTCGAGTCCCGGATGCCTTTACCGCCTCAGCGCCCGTTAGCCTCGCCCGGCCGTCGCCACTTCCTGGTGGGGCTGGGGAGCCTGCTGCTGGCCGGCGCCCTGGGGCTGCGGACGGGGCGCGTCGACGCCAATCTCGACCCCTCGCGGCTGCGGCAGAGCATGCAGCGGCAGTATGGCCAGCAGGGTCTGCGCGTGCTCGAGGAGTGGTTTGCCCTGCTCGACCGCCTGAGCGGCGCGGATCTCCAGACCCAACTACGCGAGGTCAACGACTTCTTCAACCGCCGGGTGCGCTGGGTCGACGACATCGACAACTGGGGCCATGAAGACTTCTGGGCGACGCCGCTGGAGACCATGGGGCAGGGCCAGGGCGACTGCGAGGACTACTCCATCGCCAAGTACATCACCCTCAAACAGCTCGGCGTGCCCGGCCAGCAGCTGCGCATGATCTATGTGCGCGCGCGCATCGGACGCAGCCAGATCACCCAGGCCCACATGGTGCTGGGTTACTACGAGACACCGGGCGCCGAGCCGCTGATCCTCGACAACCTGGTGCCATCCATCACGCCGGCGTCGCGGCGGACCGATCTCGACCCGCTGTTCAGTTTCAACAGCCAGGGGCTCTGGGCGGGCGGCAGCGAACAGTCCCGCGCCGACCCGCTGGCCCGTCTATCGCGGTGGCGCAGCGTCATCGACCGCATGCGCGAGCAGGGATTCATCTGATCGGGTGCCAAAACCCAGAGGGAGAACAACGATATGTCGCTTATCAAGCAGCTCTGGCTGACCATCGTGGTACTGCTGTTGTTGGCCTTCGGCGGCAGCCTGTTCATCGGCGTGACCACCAGCCGCCACTACATCGAACAGGAAGTGCAGATCAAGAATGCCGACAACGCCAATGCCCTGGCCCTGTCGATGAGCCAGATGGACAAGGACCCGGTCACCATCGGCCTGCTGCTAGCCGCCCAGTACGATACCGGGCACTATCAATTGATCGAACTGCGCGACCCCGACGGCGAGATCATCGACCACCGCGAGGGCACCGAGCAGGTGGCGGACGTCCCCGCCTGGTTCGTCGACCTGGTCCGCTTCGAGGTGCCGCCAGGACGTGCCGTGGTCCAGGATGGCTGGCGCCAGTACGGCACCCTGACCCTGCAGTCCCAGCACAGCTTCGCCTACCAGTCGCTGTGGCGCAGCACCCTGGAACTGCTCGGCTGGTTCGCCCTGGCCGGCGTGATCAGCCTGGCCCTGGCCGGCTGGATCGTGCGCACCATCCGCCGCCCCCTGAAGGCGGTGGTCAAACAGGCTCAGGATATCGGCAACCGCCGCTTCACCACCTCCCCGGAACCGCGGACCCGGGAGCTCCGGGAGGTGGTCCAGGCCATGAACCTGCTGTCGAGTAGCGTTCACGACATGCTGGGCCGCGAGAGCGAACGGCTCGACCAGCTGCGCCGCCGGCTCCAGCACGACGCCGTGACCGGCGTGCTCAACCGCGAGGCCTTCCTCGCGCAGCTGCGCAGCGCCCTGGAGAGCAGTGGCCACAAGGCCAATGGCACCCTGGCCCTGGTGCGCCTGGCTCGCCTGGGCGAGGTCAGCGAGCGGCTCGGCCACGCCGATACCGATGCGCTGCTCAGGTCGCTGGCCCACCATCTGGACCAGATCGGCAAGGTGCGCGGCGGGGGGGTGGCCGGGCGTCTCGGCGGCGGCGACTTCGCCCTGCTGCTACCCGCCAGCCTCGACCCCGCCGCCGTGGGTCGCGACATCACCCAGCACCTGAAGTTGCTCAAGCAGGAGGAGACCCAGCTGGCCCTCGGACTGCCCTCGGCGCTGATCACCTATTCCCAGGGCGACAAGGCCAATGCCCTGCTGTCCAGCCTCGACGGGGCACTGGCCACCGCCGAAAACGACGGTGACCTGGCACAGCTCATCGCCGAAGGCCCCGAGCGCCTGCCGCTGTTCAACAGCCACGCCGAGTGGCGACGCGCCCTGGAAGAGGCCATGGAGACCGGCGTCTATCTGGGCCACTTCCCGGTGCTGGACGTCAAGGGGCACTTGCTCCACCTGGAATGCCCCTCTCGGCTGAGGCTCAAGGGCGAATGGCGCAATGCCGGCGTCTTCATGCCCTGGATCTCACGGCTGGAACTCAATGCCCAACTGGATATCGCCGTGGCAGGCACCGCCCTGACGGAGATCGCCCGCCACGGCAAGCCCCTCGGCATCAACCTCTCGCCGGCCTCGGTGCGCAACGCCCGCTTCGTGCTGGACCTGCGCGCCCTGATCCACTCCCAGCGCGACGCTGCCCGCAAGCTGTGGATCGAGGTGCCCGAGTCCATGGTCATCCACGACCTGGAGAGTTTCCGCAGCCTGTGCCGTGAACTGCTGCCCTTCGGCTGTCAGCTGGGCCTGGAACATGTGGGCCGTGAATTCCGACGCATCTCCGACCTCCACGACATCGGCCTGGCCTACCTGAAGATCGACGCCTCCCTGGTGCGCGGTGTGGACACCAGCCCCGAACAGCAGACCATCCTGCGCGGCATGGCCACGCTCTGCCACTCCATCGGCGTCAAGGCCATCGCCGAGGGGGTCGACAGCCTGCAGGAGTCCGAACTACTCTACGAACTCGGCATGGACGGCGTCACCGGCCCCGGCGTTCGCCAGCACGACAAGCCCGCCTGACGGCTGA
>CAYWBG010000101.1:0-8331 GCA_964456005.1 uncultured Halomonas sp. | reverse complement strand
GGGGCACTGGCAGGGGGAGATGCTCAACCGGCGCAAGAACGGAGAGCTGCTGCCGGAGATGCTGTCGATCTCGGTGGTGCGCAACGACGCCGGCGAGGCGACCCACCATGTGGCGGTGTTCTCGGACCTGAGGCGCATCAAGCAGCACGCCGACGAGCTGTTCCGAGCCGGCCACTTCGATCGGCTGACCGGTATGCCCAACCGCCACCGCATGATTCAGCTGATGCACGAGGCGATTGACCGCCGCCGTCCGGATGAATCCCTGGCGGTGGCGGTGCTCGACCTGGATCGCTTCCATGAGCTCAATGCGCGCCTGGGCCGGGAGGAGGGCGACCGCGTGCTGGTGGCGTTGGCGGGGAGGCTGGCCGAGCTGGGCGAGCCGGGAGATCTGATGGCCCGGCTCGGCGGCGACGAGTTCGCCTTCCTGCTGCATCGTTTCCAGAACTCGGCGGCCAGGCTCGATCGCCTCCTCGAGGGGTTGGCCGAGCCGCTGCCGATCGGCAAGGGCGAAACGCTGCGGGTCACCGGCAGCCTGGGGGTGACGCTCTTTCCCGCCGATGAGTCCGACCCCGAGACCCTGCTGCGCCACGCCGACCAGGCCATGTACCGCGCCAAGGTGATGGGGGGCAATGGCTATGTGCTGTTCGACTCGGATCGCGAACAGGAGATCAAGGCGTTGCAGCTACGGCGCAAGGAGATCGCCGCGGCGCTGAGCGCCGACGAGTTTGTGCTCTATTACCAGCCCCAGATCGACCCGTGCACCCAGCGTGTCGTGGGCGTGGAGGCGCTGATTCGCTGGCAGCATGCCGAGAAGGGACTGCTGGCGCCGGATGCCTTTCTTCCCGCCATCGTCGGTAGCGACCTGGAGCTGGCCTTCGATGCCTGGGTGCTGCGTGAGGCGCTGCGCCAGCAGCAGGCCTGGCTGGCGGAGGGGGTGACCCTGAGCGTCTGCCTCAATCTGACGCCGCAGTCGCTGACCCAGGACGCCTTCGTCGACGCGCTGCGCGGGGCGCTGGCGGCCTATCCCGAGGTGCCGCCGGAGCGGATCTGCCTGGAGGTGCTGGAGTCTTCCGCGCTGGAGGACCTTCAGGCGGCGACCCGGGTGATGCGCGACTGTCGAGCGCTGGGGGTAACGGTGGCGCTGGACGACTTCGGCACCGGTTACTCCTCCCTGGCCTATCTGCGTAACCTGCCGATCGACGTGATCAAGGTGGACCGCAGCTTCGTCATGAGCATGCTCGAGCGTGAGGATGACCTGGCGATCGTCGAGAGCGTGATCTACCTCGCCCAGCGTTTCGGCAAGCTGGTGGTGGCGGAGGGAGTGGAGAGTGAGGCCCACATCCAGCGCCTCAGGGAGATGGGCTGCGATCTGCTGCAGGGCTTCGGCATCGCTCGGCCGATGCCGGCTGATGCGCTGGCCGCATGGTGCGGGGCGTTTGCCAGCGCCAGGTAGTGAGCACCGCCTCAGGAATCGATTCCATGCCCGTCGTCGACGTGATCATCGAGCTCTCCCCCGAGGCCTGCCTCGCTCACTACGAGGGGCGGGTGGGTCAGGTGCATACCCGCAGCCTCGACGGGCGGCGGGTGATCTTTCCCGCCGAGGCCCTGCGCCGGGTGGTGACCCGCGACGGGGTGCATGGCGTCTTTCGGCTGCGCTTCTCGGCCGAGGGGCGCTTCCTGTCGATCCAGCGGCTGCGGGAGTGACCGCAAAGCGGGCAGCGGGCGCGGCAGGGGCCATCACGCCTGCGACGGGGCCAGGGTATCGCTTGCCGCAAGAGGCGCGACCTGCCGGTCGGTTCTATCGACCGTTGCGCTTTGCGCAGCGTGGCCGCCCAGCTTGAAGAAACCGACCGCCTCCATCAGCTCGGCGGCGGCGCTGGCCAGCCGTTCGGCCGAGGCGTGGGCCTCGTCGAGCGCCTGGGTCGAGTGCTGCAGCGAGGCCTGCATCTCCAGCACGCTGCCCTCCAGCTCTTCGATGCCCTGGTGCTGCTGTTGGCTGGCGCCGTCGATGCCGAGCAGTCGTTCGGCGACCTGATCGAAGGCGGTGAGCACGCGCGCCATGGCCTGGTTAGCGGTGTGGGTGCCGTTGACGCCGGCCTGCACGCTCTCCTCGGTTTCCCGAATGCGGGTGCGAATCTGGTCGGCCGTGTCGCGGGTGCGCTGGGAGAGCTTGCGCACCTCGCCGGCGACCACCGCGAAACCGCGCCCCTCCTCGCCGGCCCGGGCGGCCTCCACCGAGGCGTTGAGGGCCAGCAGGTTGGTCTGGAAGGTGATCTCGTCGATGTCCTTGAGCAGCCCGGCGATGCCGGAAGCGTTGGCTTCCAGCGTCTGCATGGCACGCTGCAGGGTGTCCACCTCTGCCTGGCTGCGGCGTGCATGGCCCGCCGCCTCGGCGGCCAACTCCCGTACCTGGCTCGCCTCGGCGGCGCTCTCGCGGGTGGTGGCGCTCAACTCGGTGGCGCTGGCCGAGACCCGCTCGACCTGGGCGGCGTTGCGTTCCGCCTGCTGGCGCAGTCCGGCCTGGCCGGTGAACAGTGCGTCGCTCAGGTTGCCGACCTCGTGGCCGGTGGCCTGGGCCTTGAGCAGCGTCGCGGCCACGCGATCCTGCATGGTGTGGACGGCGGCGAGAGTGGGGCGGCGTCGCTCCTGGTCGTTGAAGGTGGCGTCCAGCCGGCCCTGCCCGGCCTGTTCGGCGAAGGCGGCGACGCGCAGGCCATCCTGGATCATGCGATTCAGCACCTGAGCGAGGTAGCTCAGGATGACCGCGTGCACCACCACGGCGCCGGCATGCTGCAGCAGACAGACCACCAGCGCCGCGCCATCGTGGTGGGCGTGTTCGCCCAGGCCCGCGTAGAGGCTGACCATGCCCAGGGACTGCAGCCAGGTGAAGACGAGGTGATGCACGGCGATCAGCGCGGCGCCGAAGACGATCACCCGCCAGTCGCTGTAGAGAATCAGCGCCGAGAGCATGATGAAGATGCTGAAGTGGGCCTCGATCAGCCCGCCGCTCTGCTCGATCAGCAGCGCCGACAGCCCCATGAACAGGGCCGCCATGGCGAAGCCGTTCAGGGCATGACCGGGCAGGCGCCACTGCAGCAGGGCCACCAGGGGGAAGGCAATGGCAGCGAACAGCAGGGCCAGCAGCAGGGTGCCGGTGTAGAGACCCACGGCCAGGCACAGCGCCAGGTGCAGGCCGGCAGGCATCCACATCAGTCGGTCGATGCGCTGATGGTGGCGTTTTTCGGCAGGGTCGATGTCGGGGGTACCGGGACGGCGCATGGCATGGTCTCCTTTTGTGGATAGGCATGCGGGAAGCGCTGAGTCGTCGCCGCCCTCTATGAGTTTTCGGCTGCCTGACCATAAGCTTTATGCCGGCCCGGGAAAGAAAACGCGGGCACCCCGTCCGGCAATCGCCCGCTCCCTCTCTTGGCGCGGCAAAGCGGGCGTCGTCAGGGGGCTCAAGTCGCTGATGAGATGGCCGATAACAGGCCTTAGCTAATTTCGTTCGACCAAGCATCAGGGCGCACAGGGGCAGGGATGACAGAAGCGCAGGAAAATCACACACGAGTCACCGCCGCCGCCGACATGGAAGCCCTGCTGGAGAACCTGACTCAGCCGGGCGGGGCCTCGCTGCAGCTCGACGCCGAGGGCAGCAAGCCGCTGCCGGTGATGGTGATCGAGCAAGCGCCCGGGGAACATCTGACCCTGGACATCAGCGCCATCCGGGAGACGGCCGGCGAGCTCAAGCGTGGCACGCCGTTCAGGCTGCTGGGGAGGTCGCACGAGCAGAGCCTGCGCACGCCCCCGCTGCGCATGGACGAGTGTCACGAAGAGGCCGGCCGGCTGATCTGTCGCTGCCCCTATCCCGAGAGCCTCGAGGTGCTGCAGCGCCGCCAGTTCTTTCGTGCCCGGCTGCGGCTGGGCATGGAGGTGGGGGCCATCCTGCGAGGCGGCGATAGTGAGCCCAGCGTCCAGGGAGACCTCAAGGACCTCTCCCTGGACGGGTGTCAGCTCGAGCTGCCGCTGGCCGCCGCCGCGCTGCTCGCCGCCTCGGAGCGGGTCGAGGTGGAGCTCTGCTTCCCCAATGGCGTGCGCTTCGCGGTGCATGCCAGGCCGCTGCGCCACGTGGCGGATACCCAGCGTCAGTTGCTGCGCGCCGGTTTCCAGTTCCTGGCCGTCAGCGGCGACCAGGAGCGGCAGCTGTGGCAGTTCGTGCGCGAGATCGAGCGCGAGGCGGCACGACAGGCCAACGTGGTCGACGCCTCGCTGCTGCCGTCGCTGCTGTTCCAGAGCGACGCCGCCACTCAGCCGCCGGTCGGTCGGCGCAACGTGCAGCACTATGCCACGCCGATGGCCCGGCGCCTGGCCCGGCTGGCCGGTTACCTGGATGCCCAGCTGCTGGAGCTTCAGGAGGCGCGGGAGCTGGACTCCGTGCAGCTCTCGCGCCATGCCGACCGGCTGCTGGCCCTGCACGACGAGGATCGCGAGGCGCTGCTCTTCGCGACTCGCTGCCTGCGTCATGAACCGGTGCTGGTACGCCACGGCCTGGGGGTGGCCGTTCATCTGCTCGACCTGGCGGCGGTGGGCAACATGCCGCGGGATGTGCGCAAGGCGCTGGTCGCCTGCGCCATGGTGCATGACCTGGGCAAGGCGCTGCTGCCCGAGGAGGTCCTCCAGGCGCCCGAGCTCGACGACGCCCGGCGCGCCGAGCTGCATACCCACGTGGCGCGGCTCAGGTCACGGCTGGCGCACTGCCAGTGGCTGGCCGCCAGCGTGGTCGACGCCGTGGTGGTGCGCATCAACGAGCGCCTGGACGGCAGCGGCTACCCCGAGGGCGTGACGGGCGAGCGGCTGGGCGAGCTGGCTCGCCTGGCCGCGGTGGTGGATGCGCTGGATGCCATGCGCCGGGATCGCGCCGACCGCCCCGCCTGGCGGGTGGCGGATGCCTACCGCCAGCTGCTCGGCCGTCCCGAGACGTTCGATCAGCGCTGGGTGAAGCGCTACATTCAGCGCTTCGGGCTGCTGCCCATCGGCTCGCTGGTGCGCTTTCCCGGCGGGCAGCTGGGCTGGGTCCAGCGCCTGGATAAGCGTGGGCGCCCCGCCCAGGTGCAGGTGACCGACAAGGCCGAGCCGCCGGGGGAACGCCTGGGCGAGATCCTGCGGGGAGAGCGGCTGTCGGCCCTCGGCGAGCCCCGGGAAGAGGTGCCGGTTTCGGTGTGAAGGGCTCGGCATGGCGCTAAAGTCGAGCGACGACGTGCCGATATCAGGAATTAAGCCACGACGGACAGGCTATTCACTGAAACATCCCGAGCGACGTCTGTCAGACTCTTCGGGATACAGAAGGAGCACTTCATGAGCAGTTATTCCGGGGCCTCGGCCTACAAGCGAGGGGCGGGTGCCTATGCCCGGGTGGGGGTCGAGAGCGGCGTCATGGGCGCCAGCCCCCACCAGTTGATCGTGATGCTCTTCGACGGCGCCCTGGCATCGATGCGCGCGGCGCGCATCCACATGCAGTCGGGCAACACCGCCGAGAAGGGGTTGGCGATCTCCAAGGCACTGGATATCGTCAACAACGGCCTGATGGCGGCGCTGGACGAGGAGAAGGGCGGTGAGGTGGCGTCCCGCCTGGCCTCCCTCTACGACTACATCGCCCGCCTGCTGCTGGCGGCCAACCTGCACGGCGACGAGAAGAGCCTGGACCAGGCCGAAGCGCTGCTCGGGGACGTGGCCTCGGCCTGGCGCGAGATCGGCGGCCAGGCCGCGGCCAGCCAGGCCGGCAGGGGGTAGCGATGCGGCATCAGGTATCTCCCCGGGACGAGGGCGTTCGCCAGGACGTGCTGCTGGGGGCCTATGAGTCGCTTCTCGAGCGCTCGACGACCATGCTCGCCTCGGTGCGCGCCGCCGACTGGGATGCCCTGGTGGACCAGGAGGCCCAGTACGTGGTGCAGGTGGAGCGGCTAGGCCGGCTGGATGCCGAGCAGCCCCTGGACGACCGGCGTGCCGCACGCAAGGCGGCCCTGCTGGAGCGTATCCTCGAGCAGGATCTCGAGATTCGCCGACGGCTGATCGAGCGTCGCGACGAGCTGGACCGCCTGATCGGCAGTTCCCGCAAACAGCTCGCCCTGTCCCGCACCTATGGCCCGCAGCAGGGGACCTCGGTCACCATCGAGGCCCAGCAGCGCTTCACCAAGAAGGCACCGTGAGCGGCATCAACCCCCTCATCGATACCCTGCTGCACCAGGTGCTGGGCAAGCGGGTGGATACCCCGCCTGCCCGTGAACTCAACGAGCCGGTTCGGCCGGTGTCCCCCTCCGAGGCGCCCCGGGCCCTGCACAGCGATTCGCGCCTCGAGGCCCGGGCGCGCTCGCCGTTGGTGCCCGAAGCGCCGCGCCCCCAGGGCGAGCCCGGTCAGACACCGGCCGCCGGCCGCACGGAGGGGGCGACGCCGGCCTCGACCCAGATCCACTTCACCCCCTCCGCCCGCTCCATCGCCGATGTCCTGCTGCGCTTTCCCGCGCCACCGTCCACGCTAACCCCGCTCCAGCCGCTGGTGGCATCGGGTGAATCACCGGCGCCGGCACAGCTGGCGGAGCGGCTACAGGGCAGCATTCGCGACAGTGGGCTCTTCTACGAGTCGCACCTGACGCGCTGGTACCGCGGCGAGATGCCGCGCGACCAGCTACTCCGCGAGCCGCAGATGTGGCGTACCCAGGCCTTCACGCCGGCCCCGGCCTCCGGCGGGGGCGAGGCCCCGTCTCTGCTTCGGTTGCCCCTGCAGGCGGCAGCCGACGCGCTGCGTGGGGCTGGGCCGGGCCCTGAGCGCACGGCCGGCCAGTCGGCCGCCGCGCCGGCTCAGTCTTCGCCAGGCGGGGCGCCGGTGTCGTCTGGGGGGCCGCCCGGCGGCCCGCCCCAGGCCCCCCCGGCCACCGCCGCCTCGCCTTCCCAGGCCGCGGCGGGCCGTGAGGCAGCGGCATCCGACCAGGGGGCGTCCGTGGCCTTGGAAACGGCCGCCCGACAGGCGCGCGATCCCGTCCATGAGAGCCTGCAGGGCATCGTGCGCCATCAGCTCGAGATGCTGGTGACGCCGGTGTTGCGCTGGGAGGGCGATGTCTGGACGGGGCTCTTCATGGCCCTGGTGATGCACCTGCCCCCTGGCGAGCAGGGCGAATCGGGCCGGGAGGAGCAGGATGAGGGCGAGCAGCGCGAGCGCCAGGGGTGGCGCGCCGAGATCACCATGGACGTGGCCGGCCTGGGCGCGGTGGGCGTCAGCCTCTGGCTGCGTGAACGGCATCTGGATCTGGACCTCACCGCCCATGGCGCGGACATCCAGCACCAGCTAGCCGACGGCGCGGACAGGCTCAGGGCACGCCTCGAGGCCTTTGACCTCGGGGAGGTGCGCATCAGGGTGCTGCCGGCCGCGCCGGAGGCGGGATCATGAGCGACAGGTCTCCCGAGCAGCGGCGCCGGGCGGTCGCCCTGGCCTATCGCGACGGCGATGATGCGCCGCGCGTCGTCGCCAAGGGCTATGGCGAGATCGCCGAGCGCATCATGGCCGAGGCGCGGCGCCAGGGGGTGCATGTGCACGACGCCCCGGAGCTGGTCGCCCTGCTGATGGGGCTGGACATGGACGAGCGCATTCCGCCCAGCCTGTATCAGGTGATCGCCGAACTGCTGGTCTGGGTGCGCGACCTCGCCGATTCCGTGGAAAGACCCTCTCCACGCCAGTAATTAAAAGTAAATTTTTGTTGCTTTGAAGTAAAATAACAAAGCCACCTTTGCTTTTTTCACGACACTCAAGGATTCTCTCTATTATAAATCGCTGATTTTTATCGCCATTCTATATTTAGATGATCTAAGTCAATCTTCTGCCCCCCTCCTAGCGCTTTCGGCTGAGTTGCATCGACACCGCATTCCCTCACAATCGTTCACAATTCGAACAAGGTGCTCATAGAAGCGCCGGCAATCGTCAAGCCCGCTCATAGATACATCGCCCGAGGCGGGCAAAAAGAACAGTGCCGGGCCCGGCGAGTCGCCGCGTCGCCCGATAACTTGGCGTCTAGGGAACTATGCAAAACACCGACCTCCTGAACGAGATCGAGGAACTCAATCTCGGCTACCTCCTGCTGGCCCAGCGGATGCTCCACAGCGACCGCGTCTCGGCGATGTTCCGTCTGAAAATCGACGACGAAATGGCCGATCTCCTGCTGACGTTGAGCGCTCGCCAACTGGCTCGCCTGGCGCGGACCAACCAGCTGATTTGCCACTTCGGCCACGAGAGCGCCGAACGGCTTCGCCAGGTGACCGAGAACCCCCGTGACCAGGGGCTCGGCT
>CAYWBG010000100.1:6860-8452 GCA_964456005.1 uncultured Halomonas sp. | reverse complement strand
CTCAAGCAGGACCGCCACTTGACCTTCCGCGAGACACTCTCGCTACGCTTCCACCTGTCGATGTGTGGCGCCTGTCGGCAATGTGACAAGCAGTTCACTCTGCTGCATCAGATGGGGGAACGCATCGAGAGCGATCTGAACACCGAGTCGGCGGACAGTGAAGCGGACAACGCAAATAAGGACACGGACACCGGTGACTCAGAACGCCGAGAGTAAGCCTCAGGGCGTCACTCACCCGCCGCCTGGGTGGCGATGCCCGCCAGGGCTTCGGCTACCTGGTCCAGGGGCAGATCACAGTCGCCCAGCGCATGCCGCTCGGCCAGGTAGTGGGGGTGATTCCACTCGACCAGCGTTTGGTCGTCATCGACACGGATGACCATCTTCTGCGGCAGGTCCAGCGCCAGACTGCCCTGGCACTGCATCATGGGCGTTCCGATCTCGGGGTTGCCGAAGATGAAGGTTCTGGTCGCGGGAAGCGACAGCTCGACACTTTCGGCATTGGCCGCGTGGTCCACCACCGTCACCAGTCGCATGCCGCGCTCCTCGAGCGCCTCACGCAGGCGCTGGTCCACCGCCTCGATCCCGTCATGACTGACCAGACGCTCGACGCCGCCTTCGTCGGCCTGGGCAGCACCGCCCCACACGAACGCCATGACTGTCAGTAAGAATGATATCTTGAACATGTGCCTTTCTCCCTGGAATTGAACATTAAGCGTCGTCAATCCGCGAGTATCCTGCAACTCAGGATATCGTTGGCCACCTGACGCCAATAGGCTGATCGGCAGTAGGGAAGATAGCCCCAGCCATCACGCTCCCTCCACGGTGACAGCTTCCCGCTGCCAGTGTCGAAGGGTCGAAGGGTGAACGCCAAAGGCGTCGGGCAATGACACACCCACCTGTTCGGCCAGCAGGCCCAGGATCGCCATATGATGGATGGTGTGGCTGGTCAGAAAGGCCAGTTCCCGCTGGAGACTGGAGCCCAGTACCAGGCGCTCATCATCGAGTGGATAGTCCAGGGTCATGTCGGCCGGGAGCTGCCGATCGCCCAGTACCCGCAGCGAGGCCTCGATCGAAGTGACACGCTGTGAGGCCTGTTGTGGCCACTGCTCGAGCGTCTCGTCACGCCGACGATTCTCGTAGTCGATGCGCCCTCCCCCCTCTTCAAGGCCACCGAGCAATGCAGCATAGTGATCGATGATGTGGCGAACGTGCTTGCCCAGGGTATGGCGGCCGTCTCCACTGAAAGGCTGCCGATACGTATCGGGCGTCAGCTCATCCAGTAGGCCTTTCAACTGGGTAAGCGCCAGGAGATTCTCTTCGATAAGCCCCTCCAGAGAGGGGCACAGTCCGGGTACGGGCGTTGTCATGATAGAACTCTCCAGATTTTCATCAGGCCTTGTCCGAAAACGACCGGCGTACGCCGAGTTTTTGGACAAGGCCCAGGGTGGCCAAGGCGCCGGGGAGGTCCGGACCGACGCCCATGGCGCGGCCCGGCCTTCAGCCTGTCGTCGGGGGCGTCAGTTCCCGGCTTCACCTTCCGCTTCGCCCTCGGCCTCTCCCTCTGCTTCACCTTCCCCTTCGGCTTCACCTTC
>CAYWBG010000100.1:0-6760 GCA_964456005.1 uncultured Halomonas sp. | reverse complement strand
TCACCTTCCCCTTCGGCTTCCGGCTCTGCGTGATGGGCTTCCGCCAGCATCAGGGGCGCTTCCTGGCCACTGGTATAGGTCGGCTCGGCAGCCGTGTCGCTGGCCACCGCCTGGAAGGCCGCGCCGCTGGCAACCAGCAATAGTGCCGGAGTGGTATAGCCCAACCGGCGGCCTAACTGTCCCAGCAGGCTGCGGCGTTTCTCGTCTTGCAATGTCATGGTCGTGACCTCCTGAATGGCGCATCTCGCGATGCGATAGTCGGCATGCGAGTGCATGCCGTAGTGCAGTGAATCCAGCCATCATGGCAGGACTGGATTCCCCTCGGCGGCGCTTCGCGAACGAGCCCCGCCTTCTGCTCGTGATTCCATTACGTCCATCACCCCTTCGCCATGGCGGGGTGCTCGGCATGGGCTCCGGGTGCGGCTCGGCTGACAAGCCAGTCAGCCAGCGGGTCGGTAATGGACGCATGATCGGCGCCCCCTACGGCAAGGCGCTCCATACCGGCTACCCACTCGCCCAGCGCGGACACCTCGTCGGTCGTCAGGAACTCCCCTGGAGCCAAGACACAGGAAGGCAGCAGGGTACCGAGAACATCCAGCACACCGGCGCTAGACAGGGCATTGCGCTCGTCGGCCGGCACCAGCACGCCGCGGATTGCCACCCTGGCCGGCACCTTAGACGGTGACTCGCCGGCAAGCATCGCCAAGGGCAGGCCCAGCGGCTCGGCGTCATGGGGGGCCGAGAGGTTCAGCCGCACGCCACGGGTCAGCGTCGCGCCCGTGCCCGTCAACGGCTGAAGCAGCTCCTGGCACGCCGCGTCCTCGGGCAGCAGGCAGAGCACGCCAACGCCTTCCGCGGTGACCAGCAGGCCGGCATCGATCACCAGGTAACCGGGTGTCGCAGCCTGGCCGATCAGGTAGGCCAGCAGGGCCGGGCCGAGCTGAGTCAGCGACAACCGCGACCGCACGACGGCGTCGTCGGCCGCCAGTGCATAGCCTGCCGGTTCACGCAGCACGGCCAGGCGGGGCAACTGGCTCCCCGCCCCTTCTTCCAACGGCGCGAGCCGCTCTGCGAATAGCGCTGACAGCCTGGCCAGGGCGGCAGGGCTGACGACCTCCAGCGCCCAGCGCCGCCCATCGTGATTCAACTGCAGGCGGCGCCTTTCGGTAGGCTCCGCCGCCGGCTCCCGCCATGCCGTGACCTCGTCCGGCTGCATGACCGACTCCTCACCACGCTGACAGAGCAGACCCTCGCGGCACCAGTCACCCAGGGTGCTCCAGACGTCGCGCCGCAGCGCGTCGAGGTCCGGCGCCGCCCCCGCCTGGGAGGCAGCATGCCCGAGTTCCTCGGCAATGGCATCCGGGTCCAGCCCTTCCGTGGCCAGCAGCCAGATCATCGCCGCCGTGTCGTTGGGACGGTAGTAACGACCACTGCGAGTGGCATAGAGCGCTAGCTGGTCATCCTCCAGCAGCTCCGCCGCATGGCGCCGGCGCAGGAGGGGGCACGACACAGGCTGGTCCGCCAGCCCCTCGGCCAGTTGCAGGTCGGCACGGCTAGGCAGCGAGAAGAACGGCAGGTAGCGGGCAGGCTCCCCCGCCGGCAACAGGCGAAGGAAGTCCCCGGCTCGCGCCTGCTCCGCCTCGGCCTCGGCGACCAGGCGTGCAGCGGTCTCTTCGCCCCCGGCCACCCCCGGTGGCGGGTCGGTGCCGGGGATATCCAGAAGAGAGACCATGTCCCGAACCAATCCGCCCTTTACGGCTTCCTCGATGCGTCCCCCGTTCTCCGGGGCGGCGCAGATGCCCAGCGACGGGCTCAGGTTGCACTCCAGGATCCAGGGCTTGAGGGTATCGTCTACCAGGCAGTCCAGACCCAGCAGCTCATAGCAGCCGCGCGGGTCGGCGCCCACCTCGGCGGTGCGGCGGCGCATGGCATCCACCGCCGAGATGGTCGTCAAGGCGACCAGGTCGTGGATGCGAGCAAAGAGGCGGTCGTCGTCATGGCCCTGGTCACGCAGCCAGGCCCGATAGCGCTCGAGATCGATGAACTCCACCGGCACCTCGGCGCGGTCGTTGAGGGCGTTGATATCGGGATTGGTTAGCTGGCTGTAGGGATTGTCGGCGTCGTCGGGATCCCATGGCTCCGAGGCCAGCTTGGCGAAGCCTTGCCGGTAGAGATAGACGCGCAGCGGTTCCAGCGAGCTGATCAGCACATAGAGCCGCAACACGTACTTGTGTCCGCGGATGGTATGCGGGTTCGCCAGGTACTCCTGCACCATCCAGTCTGCCGCCAATGGCGCATCGCCCGCGTCCCGCAGCACCCGCACTCCCTTGCCCTTGGAGGCGTTGGTGGGCTTGAGGATCCAGCGCTGTTCCGGGTTGGCCAGGGCCGCCTCCTGCAAGGCGTGATAGTCGTGGGGCATCACCCAGGAGCGAGGAAAGAATGCCAGCCGCGACACCGGTTCGCTGTCAGCCCCATGGCTCTCCACCATGCGCTCGCGAAGCGTGGAGAGACTCGCGTGGAGCCGGCTCTTGACGGTGAGCGCCGCATTGCCGGGGAAGTGATTGAGCCGACACCTCGGCGAGACCCGGCGAAACTGAGCCGAATCGGGCATGCCGGTGACCCAGCCGGCGTCCCAGTCACTATCGTCACCGGCTTCCCAGCCCAGGGGCTCAAGGGCCTCGCGGAAGAACCGGTCCTGCTCGGCGGCCCGTTTGCCGCCCAGCCAAAAGCGCCTTTTTGGCGAGTACTGCGTTGTCATGCTCCGGGCCTCCTCTCCATCGAGACGCACGTGGTGGGTTGCGCCATTATGATTCTGTCGTCGTGACCATGCACTCCTTACAGCGATAGCAACTCGAGCGTGATCTGTCGCGGGCTTGTTTTATGGAACGATCGGTACTAAATTAAAACCCATGACACGAGGACGCCCCATCGCATTCAGCCCGGACGAGGCCGCCAACGCCGCCATGCAGGTCTTCTGGGCGCGCGGCTACGAAGCCGCTTCGACCCGCGACCTGCTGGAGGCCATGCAGATTTCGCGCAGCAGTCTCTACCATGCCTTCGGCAACAAGGAGCAGTTGTTCCTCGAGGCTCTGCGTCGTTATCGCGAGGCGCTCATCGAACGTCTCGGCCGCCGCCTTGAGTCCTCCCCCTCGGCCTTGGGGTTCTTGGAAGGCTTGTTCCTGGAGACGGCCAATGACGCCGGCAGCGAGCGAGCCGCCCTGGGCTGTTTGATCTTCAACTCCGCCTGCGAACTTGGCCAGGGCGACGACCCACCATCGGATCACGCCCGACAGAGCCTGGCCGCCATCAATCATTGTTTCCAGCGGGCGGTGAGTCAGGCCCAGGCGGAGGGCGACATCGCCGCTGAGCGGGATGCACAGGCCCTGGCCACCTACCTGACCATGGGCATGGCGGGGCTCAGGACCCTGCTGAAGAGCGGGGCAAGCGGTGAACAGGCTCGACAGGCAGCCGACCTGCTGCTCGATACCCTGCGGCGATGACCCGCGGCAGGGCGTCACTGTTTCTCTTGCGTGTTTTTTTGCCATATATGGACCGATCGTTCCATATAGTACCTCCGCAGCACCTACGATCACCCGTCAACAAAAGAAGGAGCTATCACCATGGCAGCCGATTATCAGATGCAGCTGGCCCCCCAGACCCTCGACACGGCAGACGCCAAGGCGAAACCGCTGCTCGAGCAGGCCAACGCCACCCTGGGCTTCGTACCTCACATGTACGAGGGCATGGCCAAGGCACCGGGGGTGCTGGACACCTATCTACATGGCTATGCGCTGTTCCGGGAAGATTCCGGCTTCGCTCCCGCCGAGCAGGAGGTCGTCTTCTTGACCATCAGCCGGCTCAATGGCTGTGGCTACTGCATGTCCGCCCACAGCATGCTGGCCGACAAGATGTCCCAGGTGCCCGCCGATGTGCTCGAGGCGATCCGCAGTGATAAGCCGATTCCCGATGCGCGCCTCGCGGCGCTCGCCGAATTCACCCGGGTGATGTTCGAGACCCGCGGCATGCCGGCCCAGGCTGACGTCAAGGCGTTCCTGGATGCCGGCTTCGAGGAGCAGCAGGTGCTGCAGATCGTGCTGGCCCTAGCCGTGAAGACGCTTTCCAACTATGCCAATCACGTCAATCACCCGACGCTCGACGACGCCTTCGCCGACTACGCCTGGCAGGGCTAAAGGCACTATCTGCCAAAGAAAACGAGATTAAAGCGATATTTTATATAACCAGATAATATAAGTGTGTCAGGAAGCATTCTTGGCGAGGGATCGCCCATTCGTTGCAGCATGAACGCCAAGCTCCATTCCTGACGACGAGGAACCTCCATGCGATCAAGATTGATTCTGGCTGCCGGCGCCCTGGCCATCGCTGGCCCTGTCCACGCCCTCCACCCCTCTCCGCTGGTCGAGGCCGACTGGCTCAGCGAACAGCTGGGCAGCGACGGTCTGGTGGTTCTGGACGTGCGCTCATCCATCGACGATGGGGGCGATCTCGACGCCTTCGAGGCGGGGAGAATTCCGGGCAGCCGCTACAGCAGCTACACCGATGCCGGCTGGCGGGAGACTCGCGACGATGTGCCCGGGCTGATGCCCGATGTCGCCGACCTGGAGTCCTTGATCGGCGGCCTGGGCATCGCCAACGACGACACCGTGGTCATCGTGCCGGCCGGCACCGGCTCCACCGACTTCGGCAGTGCCACTCGGGTCTACTGGACCTTCAAGGCGCTGGGCCATGACGAGGTAACGATCCTTAACGGCGGCTTCGCCGGCTGGGAGCAGCAGGGCTTCGAAGTCGCCAGCGGCACGGCGAGTGACACGGAGACGTCCAGCTTCTCGGCCACTCTGCAGGAGCACCTGCTGGCCAGCACCGAGGAGGTGGAGGCGGCCCGTCAGGCAGACGAGCCGCTGGTGGACGCCCGTCCGCCGGGTTTCTTCACCGGTGAGACCCAGTCCCCCGCGACTCGGGCACCCGGGACCATCCCCGGTGCGGTCAATCTGCCCCACGACGAGGCCCTGGTGGAGCGCGATGGCGCCTATTACCTGGTGCCAGAGCGCTTGAATGCCGCCATCGACGCCCTGGGCCTGGATCGCCAGGCGCGCACTCTGGCCTTCTGCAACACCGGCCACTGGGCCGCCAGCGGCTGGTTCCAGTTGAGCGAAATCGGCGGCATGGAGAACACCACCATGTATGACGGCTCCATGGCCGCCTGGACCCGGGACGACGACCGCCCTCTTAAGCTGGCTGACCGCGGTGTCGTCAGCGTGGGCGAACTGGTCGACTGACGCCCCCGCTGCCCTGAACACAAGCGCCCCGCGGCTCTCATGCCGCGGGGCGCTTGTGTATCGGTTGTGCTGGAACTACCCCAGCCGTTCGGCCAGGGCGTCCAGGTCGGATACCGTCATGTCCGGCTCGACGCCCCAGGGGTCGAAGGGTGCATCCAGGCTACGACGAACCCAGGCGGCGTGCAGACCGGCGTGGCGGGCGCCGATGACGTCGAAGGGGTTGCTGGAGATCAACCAGGTATCCCCCGGCGCTACCTCTAGGCGGTTGCGCAGGTGGGCATAGACCGCCGGGTCAGGCTTGAAGCGCTTGATCTCGTCGACGCTGACCACATCGTCGAAGTGTCCGCGGATGCCGGCCTGCTCCAGCAGTCCCTCGACCGCCTCCCGGGTGCCGTTGGAGAAGGCCACGCAGTTCACACCGGCCCGGGTCAGTTGCTCGAGGGCGCCGGCTGTCTCTGCAAAGGCCGGCAGCCGGGCGTAGACGGCCATCAGGTGCTCCTTGTCGACATCGGCCAGTCGCGTCTGCAGGGCCCGGTCGGTGAACTCCAGTGCCTCACGGGTGCACTGGCCGAAGGGCACGTAGGCGCCCATCAGGCCGCGCCGGAAGCTGTACTCCAGCTGCTTGTCGCGCCAACGCCGCGAGAACTCCGCGGCCAGCTCTCCCCTGCCACCGGCTCCGAGTCGAGTCTCCAGCTCGGTGACCACGCCGTGGGTATCGATCAGGGTGCCATAGACATCGAAGGCCAGAACCATTGCCATCGTCGCGCTCCTCGGTCGGGTATCGATGACTGAGCATGAGGCCACGGGGATCGAGGCTCAAGCCCCGGCCGCCCAAGCCGCGAACATAAATTCCACACACGAGTACGCCGCAGGGTCTCCCCCGCGGCGCATTCATGCATGGCGGCCGGTCAGGATCAGGCCCGGACAGCCTGCACGACGCCCTCGCGCACCAGCGCATCGGTGACCCCGTCCACCGCGCGACGAGCGCGGGCAACAATCTCGTCGACCTCGGCGCGGGTGGTGACCAGCGGCGGCGCAAAGCCCAGGATGTCGCCCTGGGGCATGGCCCGTGCGATCAGGTTTTCCTCCAGGGCCGCGGCGGCGATACGCGGTCCGATCTTGAGAGCCGGGTCGAAGTGCTCACGCTTTTCCGGGTTGGCGGAGAACTCCAGGGCCGCCAGCATGCCCACGCCGCGCACGTTACCCACGATGGGGTGGTCGCCGAAGGCGGTGGCCATGGCCTGCTGCAGGTAACCGCCAGTCTCGGCGGCATTGGCGGTGAGGCCCTCGCGCTCGATGATCGCCAGGTTGGCTAGCGCCGCGGCGCAGCCCAGGGCATGGCCGGAGTAGGTCCAACCGTGGCCGATGGGGCCGTACTGGGCGGTGCCCTGCTCGAGGACCGCCCAGACACGATCGCCGACGATGACGCCGGAGAGCGGCTGGTACGCGCTCGTCAGGCCCTTGGC
>CAYWBG010000099.1:0-8576 GCA_964456005.1 uncultured Halomonas sp. | reverse complement strand
TACTCCATGTACTCGCGCTTGAGGCCGAAGTAGACCTCCTTGTCCTTGCGCGAGGCGTCGCGGAAGACCTGCAGTATCCAGTCCTTGATCGCCGCCCGGTCGTTGGACATCAGCAGGATGGCGTCGCCCTTCTTGACCCGTCGCGCGTGCTTTTCTTCGCCGTCGACGATCACCTTGAGGATGCCGTCTTCACTGGCCGGGGAGTTGAAGCTGCCGTACTGGTCGCCGCCACCGGCGCTCATGCGCGAGATGGAGACCTGGGCCTTGCGGTCGGGAATGCCGTAGCGCTTAAGCTGCTCCACCAGCTTGAAGAGTTTGCGGCCGGTGGTGTTGTCCGGCACGCCCCAGATGGCTCGCGCCGGCGGATTGGCGACGATACGTGCGGCCTGGGCGTCGATCAGCTCGTAGTGGTAGTTGAGACCCAGGGCTTCTACCTGTTCGCGGTAGTGCTCGTCGTAGATGCCCTCGATGGCGGCGCGCATCACGCCGTCGTAGCCGGCGATCACGGTGTCCTTGAGGCCCAGGTAGATGTCGCGCTGCTCGTCGATGGCGCGCTGGAAAAAGCGGTGGGCCCAGGCCCTGACGTCGTCGATGTCGTTGGTGGCCAGCAGCCAGGGGTCGCCCTTGTTGACCTCGCGGCGGTGCAGTTCCACCGGGTCGCCGCTCCCTCCCACGAACATCAACTTGACCACGCCGGTGGCCCGGGAGAGCTCGTTGAAGCTGTCCTTGATGCCGCCGGTCTCCATGGTATCCACCTCGATATCGCGACCGATCCACTCGGGACGCGAGACCTTGAGGTTGCGGAAAGGGATGTCCTCGCGGGTGATGTTGCCGCCGATGCCCTTGCGGATGGCGCCATTAGGCGATTTGGTGGCCAGTGGGTGCAGCCGGGTACCGTCGAGACCGGGATGCTTGGCGAGCATCTCGCCGAGTTGGGTGCGGTTGACCGTCATGCCGGCGTTCTTGATGCCCACACCTTGTTCCTTGAGCGCCTCGATGGCGTCGACGATCACCTGGCCGTTGGTGACCAGACGGTTCTCGGCCGAGAGGTCGATCTCCACCAGCGGTAGCTCCAGTCGCGAGGTCACGAAGGTATCGAGGATTTGCTCGAAGGCCACCTGGGCCATCTCGTCGCCATGGAGAATGACGAGAGGGGCGTCGACGCGGATCTTGTTGCTCATCACGGTTCCCTGCTTGCGGTGATCGATCGCTGATGATCGTTACGATATTGGGTGAAAATATGGTACGCCTGCCGCCGGCGTGACGCTACGCGCACAAAGCAGTAGGGCAAGGCCGGCTCCTTTTGGACTAGCCCGGAGTGCGGCTGGACCAGCGCTCGTCGGGGTGCACTTCGTTGGCGGGCAGCACTGGGTCGTAGCCATCGGCGCGCAGTGCCTCGATCACCTCGCGGGTGTGATCGCTGCCCAGGGTCTCCAGGGTGGCCTCCACCTCGGTGGCACGTAGCGAGAGGTCGGTGAAGGTGCGCTGGTGGGCAATCTGGATAACGTTGGCGCGCTGCTCGGCGAGCAGGCGGGTCAATTCGGCTAGCGAGCCGGGCACATCGGGGATCGCCACGCGTACCCGCACGATGCGACCGGTGCGCACCAGGCCGCGCTGGATCACCGACGAGAGGGCCAGCATGTCGATGTTGCCGCCACACAGCACCAGCCCCACCTTTCTGCCGAGGAACCGCTTGGGGTCGGCGAGCACGGCGGCCAGGCCGGCGGCGCCGGCGCCTTCGGCCACGCTCTTCTCGATCTCCAGGAGCAGCAGGATGGCCCGCTCGATCTCGGGTTCGTCGACCAGGCGAATCTCGCTGACCAACTCACGGATGATGGGCAGAGTCAGCCGGCCCGGCTGCTTGACGGCGATGCCCTCGGCCAGTGTGGCCAGGCCGCACTGGATCTCCTCGCCGGCCAGCGCCTGCTGCATGGCCGGGAAGCGCTGGCTCTGCACGCCGATGACCTCGATGGCGGGATTAAGGGTCTTGGCGGCCACGGCATTGCCGGCGATCAGCCCGCCGCCGCCAATGGGGATCACCAGGCACTCCAGGTCGGGCATATCCTCCAGCATCTCCAGGGCGATGGTGCCCTGGCCGGCGATGATGCGCTCGTCGTCGTAGGGGTGCACGAACACCAGGTCGTGCTCTTCGGCCAGGCGGTGGGCGACCTCACCGGCTTCGGCCACGCCTTCGCCCGCCAGGTGGACCTCGGCGCCCAGCTCGCGGGTGTTGCGCACCTTGAGATTGGGGGTGTGGCGGGGCATGACGATGGTGGCGCGGATGCCCAGTCGCGTGGCGTGGTAGGCCACCGCCTGGGCGTGATTGCCGGCGGACATGGCGATCACCCCGCGCTCTCGCTCTGCCTCGCTCAGGCTGAGCAGGTGGTTGAGCGCCCCGCGCTCCTTGAAGGCCGCGGTGAACTGGTGGTTCTCGAACTTGATATAGAGGTCGCAGCCGGTGATGTGCGACAGCGTGTGCGAGCGCAGGCAGGGGGTGCGCTCGACGCTGCCGCGAATGCGCGCCGCGGCGGCGCGGATATCATCAAGGGTCACGCTCATGGTGGGGTGTCTCCGCAGTTGGGGGGGAGCAGGTGGCATCCTCCTGCTTCGGCAGTCGTCTTGCCAGCCCGGAAACGTGGGGATCCTCCACGCCGAGCTCGAGCAGTGATCGGGCCAGGTTGACCAGGTAGTCGCGGTTGGGGCCGCTAGGGCCGTGGGAGCGTGAGATCTGCTCGGCGATGACATCCAGTGGGGCGTCGCCGAGGAAGGCGGCGTTGTCCTCGGTGGCCAGGTAGACCAGCCCCTCGGCGTGTCCGCCGGGCCCGTCATCGAAGCACAGGGTCATCACTTCCCGCAGATAGCCGTTCTTCTCGCGCACGTCCAGCGGCGCGAGCACCTCGGGCGTGATGCGGTAGGCCATGCCGTGGCAGGTGGCCCCCGGTTCGCGCATCAGGGTTACCACGCGGCCCGGTGCCTCCGGGGTGCCGCGGTGGTCGTGGGAGCCCTGCCAGAAGCGCCGCACCCAGTGGTGGATATGAGCCGGGCGGCATTCGAGATAGGGAAAGTCGGCCTTCCAGATCAGCGAGCCGTAGCCAAACAGCCAGATTTCGTCGTGGCCGTCGAAGTGGGTCATCTGACGATTGCGTCGTGTGGTGTCGAGTGTCATGAGGCAATGATGCGTTGCCAGTCCGGGAAAGTCGAAGGGTGGACGCGACGCGCTCAAGCGGGTGCGGTAGGCTGTCGGCCTGTTCATTTTCCGCTGATGGAGTGTCTTGTCATGACCGTGATGATTCTCGGCCTGTTGATCTTCCTGGGGGTGCACTCGGTGCGTATCGTCGCCGACGACTGGCGAACCGCCCAGATAGAGCGCATGGGGGAGCTACCCTGGAAGGCCGTCTACTCGGTGGTGGCGATCATCGGCCTGGCCGTGGCGATCTGGGGCTATGGCCAGATGCGTCTCGACCCGACCTGGGTGTGGCACCCGCCGTTGGGGCTACGCCATGCGGTGTCGCTGCTGATGATTCCGTCCTTCATCTTGCTGGTGGCGGCTTATGTGCCGGGCAACCACCTCAAGGTGAAGCTGGGGCATCCGATGATCATCGCCGTGAAGCTGTGGGCCTTCTCCCACCTGCTGGCCAACGGCCGGCTCGGCGATATCGTCTTCTTTGGCGCTTTCCTGCTGTGGGCGGTGTTCGACTTCCGCTCCGCGCGTCGTCGCCCGGCGCCCGCGGTGCAGACCCCCCGCATGGCACGCACCGCCATTACGGTGGTGGTCGGCCTGGTCGCCTACTATCTATTTGCCTTCCATCTGCATGTCTGGGTCACCGGCGTGCCGGTGATGTAAAGGGTGAGATGACGCAAGGGGGCTCTCACGAGCCCTCCCAGACCCGCCCCAGCACTTCCAGCGCCTCGGCGATCACCCCCTCCCCGCCACGGTCGCGCCGCCAGATGAAGCTGAGCGCGCAGGGCAGCCGCACCCCCTCGGCGATGACCAGCCCGCGCTCCTGGCGCTCGGCCATGGCCAAGGCGTCGCGGGCCAGGCTGAGGCCCACGCCGGCGCGCACCAGGTCGAGCATGCACGCCTCCTGATCCACCTGGGCGACCCCGTTGGGGACGAGACCCAGCGGGTCCAGAGCGCCGTGCAGCAGCCGGTGGTGGACGGAATCCGTTGGCGTGACGATCCACGGCAGGGCGGCCAGGCTTGGCCAGTCGGTGTTCTCCAGCCTGGGGCTCCAGCCGACCGGGGCGATGACATGGTAGTGGAAGTGGGTCAGCTCGCGGTGGGCGAATTCCGAGGTGTCTGCCCCGGGCCCCTCGCCGGGCGGGGCGAGAAAGAAGCCCACATCCAGTTCGCCGCGGCGCACGCGGTCCAGCACGCTGCCGCTCATGCCGTGGTGCAGTTCGGTCTCGAGCTGCGGAGCGCGCTCCATCAGGCGATTCAGGAAGGCACCCAGGCGGATGAACTCCGGATCGACGATGGTGCCGATCTTGAGTCGGCCGCGCAGGGTGCTGTGCAAGGCCCGGGCACTCTGGTCGAAGGCGGCCACGCCGGCCAGGGCCTTCTCCGCGGCGGGCAGCAACGCCTGGCCGTCACCGGTCAGCGAGAGTCCCCTCGGGTGCCGCTGGAACAGCGTGAGGCCGAGACTCGACTGAAACTGCTTGAGCTTGAGGCTCACCGCCGGCTGGGTCAGGTGCAGCCGCTCGGCGGCGCGGGAGACACTGCCTTCACGGGCCACGGTGACGAAGGCGCGCAGGGTCTGGAGGTCCTGCATGGGGTGTCCTCTTCGGTGTGCACTTTGGTGTCTGGAGATGATATCAGCTGAACTTATACGCTGGTTTTGAATTACTCAATTGATCTGAGTGCTGATCAGACTAGTCTTGGCGCCAATGGGGTCGTTTCTGTGACTCCCCATCCAGGACAACGGACGTTCTCCCCGATTCCGACAACGACCAAGACGAGGCCACCATGAGCACCGCCAGCATCCAGCATTATATCAACGGGCAAATGTCAGCCGGCGAGTCCGGCCTGCACCAGGCCGTAACCAATCCAGCCACCGGCCAGGCCACCGGCCAGGTGGCCCTGGCCTCCCAGGCCGATGTGGACACGGCCGTGGCCGCGGCCCAGGCCGCCTTTCCGGCCTGGGCCGATACGCCGCCGATCCGTCGCGCCCGGGTGATGTTCAAGTTCCTTCAGCTGCTCAACGAGAACAAGGATGCGCTGGCCGAGGCGATCACCAAAGAGCACGGCAAGGTGTTTACGGACGCCAAGGGCGAAGTCGAACGCGGCATCGATATTGTCGAGTTCGCCTGCGGCATTCCACAGCTGCTCAAGGGCGATTACACCGAGCAGGTCGGCACCGGCATCGACAACTGGACGATGCGCCAGCCGCTGGGTGTGGTCGCTGGCGTCACGCCGTTCAACTTCCCGGTGATGGTGCCGATGTGGATGTTTCCGCTCGCCATTGCCGCCGGCAACGCCTTCATTCTCAAGCCGAGCCCCCTGGACCCCAGCGCCTCGCTGCTGATCGCCGACCTGCTCAAGCGGGCCGGGCTGCCTGATGGCGTCTTCAACGTGGTACAGGGCGACAAGGAATCCGTGGAGGCGCTGCTCGACCATCCCGACGTCAAGGCGCTGTCGTTTGTCGGCTCCACGCCGATCGCCAACCTGATCTACGAGCGCGGTGCCCGCCACGGTAAGCGTATCCAGGCCCTGGGTGGCGCCAAGAACCACATGGTGGTGATGCCCGATGCGGACCTCGACAAGGCGGTGGATGCGCTCATCGGTGCCGCCTACGGCTCCGCCGGCGAGCGCTGCATGGCGATCAGCGTGGCGGTGCTGGTAGGCGACGTGGCCGACAAGGTGGTGCCGCGCCTGGCCGAGCGTGCCCGCGCACTCAAGGTCAAGAACGGCATGGAGCTCGATGCCGAGATGGGGCCCATCGTCACGGCTCAGGCCCATGAGCGCATCACCGGCTATATCGACAAGGGCGTGAGCGAGGGCGCGGAACTGGTGGTGGATGGCCGCGACTTCGATGCCGCAAGCACCGGCGAAGGCTGCCACGAGGGTTTCTGGATGGGCGGCTCGCTGTTCGATCACGTGACCCCGGAGATGACGATCTACAAGGAGGAGATCTTCGGCCCGGTGCTGGTCTGTGTGCGGGTGCCCGATATCGCCACCGCCATCCAGCTGATCAACGACCACGAGTTCGGCAATGGCGTCAGCTGCTTTACCGAGAGCGGTAATGTGGCACGCGAATTCGGTCGGCGTATCCAGGTGGGCATGGTGGGCATCAACGTGCCGATCCCGGTGCCCATGGCTTGGCACGGCTTCGGGGGCTGGAAGCGCTCGCTGTTCGGCGACACCCACGCCTACGGTGAGGAAGGAGTGCGCTTCTACACCAAGCAGAAGTCGATCATGCAGCGCTGGTCCGATTCGATCAACGCCGGCGCCGAGTTCGCCATGCCGACGCATAAGTAACGTTAGTCGCAGGCTGGCGTGAAACTGCCCTGTGGGAGCCCGGGTTCCCCGGGCGAATGGCGGCGAAGGCGCCCTGGCGCCCAGCTTCCACAATGGAGCTCAGCCTTAATCGAGGCTGCAGCCAGCTTTGCGAAACAAGCCGTATGGGCCACCCTTTGCCGCAGTGAGAGCACGCCATGGCTGAACAAGAATTCGATTATATCGTAGTAGGCGCCGGCACCGCCGGCTGCCTGCTGGCCAACCGCCTCAGCGCCGACCCGGCCAATCGGGTACTGCTGATCGAGGCAGGGGGGCGCGACAACTACCACTGGATCCATATTCCGGTGGGTTATCTCTATTGCATCAATAATCCGCGAACCGACTGGTGCTTTCGCACCGAGTCCGACCCCGGGCTCAACGGTCGTTCGCTGATCTACCCCCGCGGCAAGACCCTGGGCGGCTGCTCCAGCATCAACGGCATGCTCTATATCCGCGGTCAGGCCCGCGACTATGATGGCTGGGCTGAGGCTACCGGGGACGACGCCTGGCGCTGGGACAACTGCCTGCCCGACTTCATGAAGCACGAGGACCACCAGCGCCTGGATGCGGGCGGCGACGCCGACGCTGCCCACCGAGACTACCATGGTCACGGTGGGGAGTGGCGGGTGGAGAAGCAGCGCCTCAGCTGGCAAGTGCTCGATGACTTCGCCACTGCCGCGGTGGAAGCCGGCATCCCGCGAACCCGGGACTTCAACCGCGGCGACAACGAGGGAGTCGACTACTTCGAGGTCAACCAGCGCTCTGGTTGGCGCTGGAATACCTCCAAGGCCTTCCTGCGTGGTGCCGAGAAACGCGGCAACCTCACCCTGTGGCACTCCACCCAGGTGCTGGGGCTCGACCTGGACCGGAGTGGCGAGGGCGGCGAGCTGCGCTGCACCGGCGCACGTGTCGATCGCGCTGGCAAGTCGACGACGGTGCGAGCCACCCGCGAGGTCATTCTCTCCGCGGGGGCGATCGGCTCACCGCAACTGCTGCAGCTCTCCGGTATCGGCCCGGCCGACCTGCTGCGGGAGCACGAGATTCCGGTGATCCATGACCTGCCGGGGGTCGGTGAGAACCTTCAAGACCACCTGCAGATCCGCTCGGTCTACAAGGTGAAAGGGGCCAAGACCCTCAACAGCATGGCCAACTCCCTGGTCGGTAAGGCAGGCATCGGGCTCGAGTACCTGCTCAAGCGCTCAGGCCCCATGAGCATGGCGCCCTCCCAGCTGTGTGCCTTCACTCGTAGCTCCGACGAATACGAGCACCCCAACATCGAGTACCACGTCCAGCCCCTGAGCCTCGAGGCCTTCGGCCAGCCGCTGCACGACTTCCCGGCGATCACCGCGAGCGTGTGCAACCTCAATCCGACCAGCCGCGGCACGGTGCGCATCAAGAGCGCCGACCCCCGGGAGGCGCCGGCCATCGCCCCCCACTACCTGAGCACGCCTGAGGATCGCAAGGTGGCGGCGGACTCGCTGCGTGTCACCCGGCGCATCGCCGAGCAGTCGGCCTTCGCGAAGTACTCGCCCGAGGAGTTCAAGCCGGGATTGGAGTACCAGACGGATGAGGATCTGGCCCGCCTGGCCGGTGACATTGGCACCACCATCTTTCACCCGGTGGGCACCGCGAAGATGGGGCGCGACGATGACCCCATGGCGGTGGTGGACTCGCGCCTGCGTGTGCATGGGGTAGCGGGGTTGCGGGTAGTGGACGCCAGCGTCATGCCCACCATTACCAGCGGCAACACTAACTCACCCACCCTGATGATCGCCGAGAAGGCCGCAGGCTGGATACTGACAGAACCGGATTGACCAACTCTTGCTTGACTCAGGCAATCACGATCATTCAGTCAAGGAGCACCCCAATGAACAACAAGAAAAGATTCGCCCTCACCACCACTCCCCAGGCCCAGGAACGCTGGACCATCACTATCACCTGGCTCGCATCATCACCTGGCTCGCATCCAGGACATCACCAACGACGTGATCCTGGGCGGCGCCTGCGAGGACCCGATGCTCGCCAAGGGCTGACGCTCAATAGCCAGCTGCCTGGAGCACGGCGCCAACTGGCGTGATAT
>CAYWBG010000098.1:0-8905 GCA_964456005.1 uncultured Halomonas sp. | reverse complement strand
AGGTTCTGGCCGATCTTGGTCGTCTTCTCGTCTTCCAGGAGGGGCTTGAGCCTTTCGAGCACGGCGTCCCGGTCGAGTTGAGCGGGGGCGTCTAGATAGTCGTGGGCCAGCGGAATATAGACCGCCTCACCCGCCTGAAGCGCCAGTCCTACGCCGACGATCTGCGCTTCCATGTAGTTGAGGCTGGTGGTCTCCAGGTCGAAGCAGAAGGCCTCGGCCGCCTGCAGGCGCTCGAGCCAGGCGTCCAGCGCTTCCTGCTCGAGGATGACATGATCCTCCCGGGCGGCACGACTGCCCGCACCGGCCTCTGCGCCTGGTTCTGCCTCATCGGAGGTCGCCGCGCCGCCCGCCACATCATCGACGCCTTCATCCTTGCCCTCCAGCAGCTCGCTGAGCCAGGCCTTGAACTCGTACTCGCGGTAGAGCCCCTTGAGCCTCTCCCGATCGGGATGAGCGATATCCAGGTCGTCGAGACCCACCGGCAGTTCGCAGTCGGTCTTGATGGTGGCCAGCTGGTAGGAGAGAAACGCCTGCTCGCGGTGTTCCTCGAGCTTCTTGGGCAGGGTCTTGGCGCCGCGAAAGGTTAGTGACTTGACCTTCTCCAGGTCGGCGTAAAGGGTCTCGAGGCCACCGCCCATGCCCTGCAGCAGGCCCAGCGCGGTCTTCTCGCCAACGCCCGGCACCCCGGGGATGTTGTCGACCTTGTCACCCATCAGTGCCAGGAAGTCGATGATCAGCTCGGGCGGCAATCCGAACTTCTCCTCCACACCTTCGCGGTCCAGCGTCTCGTCCTTCATGGTGTTGACTAGGGTGATGTGGTCATTGACCAGCTGGGCCATGTCCTTGTCGCCGGTGGAAATCACCGCGTCGCGCCCGGCCTCGGTGGCCTGGCGGGCCAGGGTGCCAATGACGTCGTCGGCCTCCACCCCTTCGATGCACAGCAGCGGCAGCCCCATGGCTCTCACGCATTCGTGCAGTGGCGCCACCTGGGCGCGCAGGTCGTCGGGCATCGGAGGCCGGTGGGCCTTGTACTCCTCGAACAGCTCGTCGCGGAAGGTCTTGCCCGGGGCATCGAAGACCACCGCCATGGGGCTGTCCGGATAGTCCTTCATCAACCGCTTGAGCATGTTGAGCACCCCCTTGATGGCGCCGGTAGGCTGGCCACTGGAGGTGGTCAGCGGCGGCAGGGCGTGGAAGGCACGGTAGAGGTAGGAAGAACCGTCGACGAGAACGATGGGCGTATCGGCCATGTATCGGCATCCATTGGGTCGGTGCACCCGGCAGGTGCAGGGAGTCATGATTCTGGTCATCCATGATACGCATTGCCGCCATGTTTTGCCGCGGCAGCTGTGCCGCAATGCCACAACGGCATACACTGCAGGTATCACCACAACATCTGCCGCGCCGCGGCCGGGAGGCCAATATGAACGCTCACCGCACACTTCCTGCCCTACTGCTGGCAGTGGGCCTGTCACTCGCGACCACGGGGCCGGCCCTGGCGCAGCCCTCTTCCGACCTGGAGCCCGATATCACCATCCGCCAGGAAGAGGATCGCACCATTCGCGAGTACCGTATCAATGGCGAACTCTATGCCATCGAGATCCGTCCCTCCCGTGGCCCCTCCTACTATCTGGTGGACCACGACGGCGATGGCAACTTCGAGCGCCAGGACGGCGATCGAATCGCCGTGCCGCAGTGGATCCTGCACTCTTTCTGACAAAGGGCCACGACGCGTGCATCACTCGGCCAAGTCGCTACAATAGGCGGCCTGGCATTCCCGGGTGAGAGACACATGGCCGTATTCACACCGTTATCCGAGACTCAAGTCGCGGACTTCCTGGCACAGTTCGACGCCGGCTCGCTGGTCTCCCTGGAAGGCGTTCCCGCCGGCACCGAGAACAGTACCTTCTTCGTCACCACCGACCGCCGAAAGCTGGTACTGACGCTGTTCGAGCAGGGCGAGCACGAAGAACTGCCATTCTTCGTCGACCTGCTCGACTACCTGGATGAACACCGCCTGCCGGTGCCGGGTCCCCTGCATGACCGCGAAGGTGTGGCGCTGCACAGCCTGGCCAACAAGCCGGCGCTGCTCTTTCCCCGCCTGCCGGGCCAATGCCCCATGTCCCCGACGCTGGCCCAGTGCCGGGAACTGGGCGAGGCCCTGGGTCATATGCACAGGGTGTCGCAACACTTCCCCGGCCACCGGCCCAACCCGCGAGACCTCCACTGGCTGCTGCCCATGCACCACAAGGTGCTGGTCTACCTCTCGCCTGAGGACCAGGCGCTGATGAAGGATGAAGTCGAGACCTATCAAGGCGTCTTCGGCGACTCCCCGAAGCTTCCCCAGGGGGCGCTGCATGGCGACCTGTTCCGCGACAACACCCTGTTCGAGGGCGACCGGCTGGGCGGCATCATCGACTTCTACAACGGCTGCACCGGTGACCTGCTCTTCGATCTCGCCATTGTGATCAACGACTGGGCCACCGACTCGGAAGGCCGGCTGGATGCCGAGCGGCATGATGCCATCCTGAGTGCCTATCAGGCCCGCCGGCGCCTGACCGATAACGAGCGCGAGGCCTGGCCGATGATGCTGCGCATGACCGCCCTGCGGTACTGGCTCTCGAGGCTGCTGGTGGTCTACGTGGACCCGCCGGCCCATGACCTCACGCCCCATGATCCCGAGCAGTTTCGCACCATCCTCAAGGCGCGCCTCGCGCATGGTGCACTGCCCCTGCCCGAGGTAAGCCAATGAGCCTCTCTATGGCCAGTGCTGGAAGCCCTGCGCGTCGAGCCCGACGCATTTGGAACATCGACCAGTGGGGCAGCGGCTACTTCGACGTGGATGACGCCGGCCACGCCCTGGTGCGCCCGCTGGGCAGCGAGATCGAGGGTCCGGCGCTGCCGCTGGATGACCTGGTCGCGCAGCTCAAGACCGCCGGGCTGCGCCTGCCGGTATTGGTGCGCTTCATCGATATCCTTCACGACCGCGTCGAGCAGCTTTGCGATGCCTTCGATACTGCCATGGTCGAGGAAGATTTCGGCGGCGGCTACACCGCCGTTTATCCGATCAAGGTCAACCAGCAGCGCCGGGTGGTTGAAGAGATACTCGCCACTCCGGAGCGCGGCCGCGACCGGGTCGGCCTGGAGGCCGGCAGCAAGCCGGAGCTGCTCGCCGTGCTGGCGCTCTCCGGTGACGGCCCCTCGCTGATCGTCTGCAACGGCTACAAGGACCGCGAGTACGTGCGCTTGGCGCTGATGGGCGAGAAGCTTGGCCACCGTGTCTACCTGGTGGTGGAGAAGCTCTCGGAATTGCCACTGATCCTCGAGGAAGCCGCCGAGCTCGACGTCAAGCCGCGCATCGGCCTGCGCGCCCGCCTCGCCACCGTGGGCCGCGGCCGCTGGCAGAACACCGGCGGCGAGAAGTCCAAGTTCGGACTGACGGCCAGCCAGATCCTGGCCGTGGTGGAACAGCTACGTGAAGCCAACGCCCTGGCCAGCCTGCAACTGGTACATTTCCACCTGGGCTCGCAGATCGCCAATATCCGTGACATCCAGCGCGGCCTGCGGGAATGCGCGCGCTTCTACCAGAGCCTGTTAGAGCTGGGCGCCCCGGTGGACACCGTGGACGTGGGCGGCGGCCTGGGCGTGGATTACGAGGGCACTCGCTCGCGCAGTTTCTGTTCGGCCAACTACTCGATGCTCGAGTATGCCCGCAACGTGGTCTACGCCTTCCGCCTGTCCTGCCAGGAGCAGGACCTTCCCGAGCCGCACCTGATCAGCGAGTCGGGCCGTGCCCTGACCGCCCACCACGCGGTGCTGATCACCAACGTGATCGGCGAAGAGCGGGTCAGCGAAGCCTCACCCGAACGCCGGATCGAGGGCGACCCCCAGGTTGACGAGCTGTGGCGGGTCCACGACCTGCTGGGCGACGCCCCGGACCAGCGGGGTCTGGTGGAGGCCTGGCATGACCTGGTCCAGGCCATGAGCGATCTCCACGAACGCTTCGTGATGGGACTGACCAACATCACCGCCAGGGCGGAAGGAGAAGCGGTCTACTTCGCCGCCTGCGCCCGCCTGCGCGCCCGCCTAGACTCCCGCAACCGGGTGCACCGCGAGATCTCCGACGAACTTGCCGAGAAGCTCGCCGACAAGCTCTTCGTCAACTTCTCGCTGTTCCAGTCGGTTCCCGACGTCTGGGGCATCCAGCAGATCTTCCCGGTACTGCCGCTGAATGGACTGGACCAGGAGCCGGTTCGCCGCGGCGTGATACAGGACATCACCTGTGACAGCGACGGCCGTATCGACGGCTACGTGGATGGCCAGGGCGTGGAGACCACACTGCCCCTGCCGGAGTGGCAGGAGGGCGACGAACAGCTGCTGGGCTTCTTTCTGGTGGGCGCCTACCAGGAAATTCTCGGCGACCTTCACAACCTGTTCGGCGACACCGACTCCGTGGATGCCATGCTGACCGAGGATGGCCGCTGGACCTTCAGCCACATCCAGCAGGGTGACCGGGTCGCCGACGTGCTTGGCTACGTCAACTTCGACGCCGAGGTGCTGCGACGTCACCTGGCCGACCAACTCGCGGCCAGCGGCCTGGAAGAGGCCGAACAGCAGCGTTTCCTCGATGACCTTTCCGAGGGGCTGGCGGGATATACCTACCTGGAGTAAGCCAGGCGCTGCGCCCACACAAAGACGCCCCGAGCCTAGGCTCGGGGCGTCTTTGTGTGGGCAGGTCGGCGGGAGATCGCCAGGAATGTCTCGAGCGGCACGGCTTGGTGTGACGCTACTCCATCACACGGGTAGTCAGCTCGAGGCCGCCGGTCAGGGTGAAGTGCAGTTCGGCGCCGCGCGGCAGTGGGCCGACGCCGGCCGGTGTACCGGTAAGCACCACATCCCCGGGCTCTAAGGTAAAATGGCGGCTCATCTCGGCGACCAGGGTGGCGACCGGAAAGAGCATGTCCGCCCCTTCGCCACGCTGGCGCAATTCACCGTCAATCATCAGGGTGAAGGCCAGGGCACTCCAGTTAGGCACCTGAGAAAGCGGCAGGAAGGCGGAGAGCGGGCAGGCCCCGTCGAACGCCTTGGCGACTTCCCAGGGGTGCCCCTTCTCCTTGAGGCGGGTCTGCAAGTCGCGCAGGGTCAGATCGAGACCCAGTCCGATGCCGACGATCGCACGCTCGGCCTCGTCCGCCGTGGCGTGGGATAGCTCCTCGCCAATCAGAAGCGCCAGTTCGGTTTCGTAGTGAACCTCTCCCCGGGAAAACGGCGCATCCAGCGTCTCGTCCAGGGGGACGGCGCTGGTCGACGGCTTGATGAACAGCAGCGGCTCGCTAGGCACCGGGTTGTCGAGCTCACGAGCATGATCGGCGTAGTTGCGACCGATGCAGACAATCTTGCCGAGCGCATGGGGAAATTCCTGGCCATCGGTAAAACGTGGAACAAAGCGCATGGCGGGTCTTCTCCTTCTCGTTTTGCGTGCCACTCTCGGCGAGGCCATACAGTCTACCGCACCTTGCGCCCTGTACCACCTCCGACGGCCGGACGGATTACCTCACCCGCGGGGCGACCAGGCCTCGTCGGGGTGATGGGCCAGGAAGCCTGGCCGCCGCTGACCCGCGGCAAAAGGGGCCTGGCAGCGGTTATCCCGACGATTGTAGACGAAGAACGCGTTGCTGCGGGGGTCCGGAGACATGTTGGCGTTGGACCCATGCAACACATTGCAGTCAAAAAGAAGCAGGCCGCCGGCCGCCCCCGTAGGCGCTTCGATCCCGTTGCGCTCGATCAGCGCCGTGAGAGCCTCGCGGCTAGGCACACCCAGGTCCTGCTTTTTCAGTGACTGCTTATGATTATCTTCGGGCGTCTCGCCGATACAGGGCACGAACACCTTGTGAGAGCCCGGCACCAGCATCAGCGGGCCATTGAAGTGATGGTTGTCGGTCAGCACGAGGGAAGCACTCACTGCATGCATGGCCGGCATGCCATCCTCGGCGTGCCAGGTCTCGAAGTCCGAGTGCCAGTCGAAGCCCTTTCCCTCGAAGCCCGGCTTGTAGTTGATGCGCGACTGGTGCACGTAGGGCTCCCCGCCGAGAACCTGGCGGGCACGGCCCACCAGACGCTCATCGCGGGCCAGGCGCGAGAAACGCGCGGAGAGGAAGTGGACCGCGAACAGCGAGCGAATCTCATTGCCGGAGGGCTCGGTGATGCTGAAGTCCCGGTCGCGAAAGTTCGGATTCTCGAGCAAGGCCGCCAGTTCCCGGCGCAGCTCGTCGAGCTCCTCGCCGCCCAAGAAGTGAGGCTCGAAGAGGAAGCCGTTGCGTTCGAACTCGTCGAGCTGCGCCTGATTCAGTGGCCCCTCGTCGGCACGCCCCTTGACCACCGCCTCACGACGGTTCAACCAAGGCATATCGAATGGCTCGGCAAGCCGGGTGGGATAGGGATCCTCGCCGGGACGCGGCGCACTCTTGACGCGACTCAGTGGATCGGGCGAATCCACGATGGCATGCCGGGAAACGGCCTCTTTCAACTTGCGGGAAGACGTCTTGACTGACATCCAATCACCTCCTGTGTATCCGTGATCAGCCTCAGCAAAGCTCAAATCCGACGGCCGTGCAGCCGTGGGCGACCCCTGAAAAGAAGCCGCAAACTCTAGGGTCGGGACGCTCACCGGAGGTTTCAACCCCTAATCCATCGATGATTCGAAGAATGGATTGGAGCCACCCCCAGCAGAGCAGGGGTTTCCTCGGTTGGCAGAGCGGGCGGCACACATGCTAAGAGTAAGGTTGATGTTATAGACGCCGGTTTCGGCAGGAGACGTGACACCATGGAACGCCTGTACTTTCTGATACCCGACAAGGACACCACCACCGACATCGTTAATGAACTTAGCGAGATGGGGCTGTCCAGCGACGAGTTGCATGTGATGGGCAAGGACTGGCGCCCCGTGGAAAAGGAAGAAGGAGTGCCTCGAGCAACCCTGATCCAGACCTCCGATGTGGTCAACGCCTCGCGAAGAGGCGCCATCGCCGGCGGCCTCATTGGCGTAGTGCTCGGCCTGATCATTCACTTCATCCTGGACGGCACCCATATTCTCTGGATGGTACTGGGGATGGGGGTGTTCGGTACGCTGTTCGGTGTCTGGACCAGCACCATGGTGGGGGTGTCCGTGCGCGACGTGAAGGTCGCGAAATTCGACAAGGCGATCAAGCGGGGCGAGATGCTCCTGATGGCCGACGTGCCCACTGAGCGCGAGGAAGAGTTCAAGCAGGTCATTCGCCGCCACCATCCCGATGTGGTGATCGACAAGGTTCGTGCTCGGGAAAAGCAGTCCCATAAAGGGGAAGGTCACTGAGACCACTCCCGGGGATCGCCACGGGCATCGTATCCCTACGCAACAAAAAACCGCCTCGAGGGGCGGTTAGTCATTAAGTCTATCACACTGATTCATAACGCTTCAGATGGTGCCGGCAGCAGGAGTCGAACCCGCGACCTACTGATTACAAGTCAGTTGCTCTACCAACTGAGCTATGCCGGCGATCGCAGCGCTTGCAAACCCTGAATGAGGAAGAATCCTCCTAGCGAGAAAGACCGCGAACCCGTGTTCACGGCCTTTCAGAATTCAAGTTGGCAATGGCTGGGGTACCAGGATTCGAACCTGGGAATGCCGATACCAAAAACCGGTGCCTTACCACTTGGCTATACCCCAGCAGCATGGTGGCCAGAGAGGGAATCGAACCCCCGACACGGGGATTTTCAATCCCCTGCTCTACCAACTGAGCTATCTGGCCTGCGCCAACGGTGCGTATTAAACCCCAAAGCGCTTTTGCCGTCAACCCCTTCCGTTTCAGAAAGATGGCCGGGGCTCCAGGCGCTTCTCAAGCGTCGGGCGGCACATAGCCCTCCGCCTGGTCGGTCTCCTGATTGTCCAGGAAGCACTCCATCTGCTCCATCAGGTACTCCCGGGAAGCGGGATCAAGCATATTGAGATGCTTCTCGTTGATCAGCCGGGTCTGCAGCGCCTGCCACTCTTCCCAGGCGCGCTTCGACACGCTGGCCTGGATCTCCTGCCCCTTCTTGCCGGGCAGGGGCGGGAATGGCAGGGCCTCGAGCTCCTGCTGGTACTTGCGACAGAGTACGGTCTGGCTCATGAAATCTCCTCATGCGGGTTGGAGGGTCGATCAGGGTCCGGGTGGAGCATCCAGGGAGAATGGCGCTAGGCTTACCAGCAGCGCCTTCACCGGTGCCGCCAGTCCGATGGGGTCGGGGTTCTCGGGATCGTACCAGCGCCTAGCCTCATCCACCGAATCCAGGGAATCGACACGCACCGGCTGGGGGGTAATCTCGAGGCGGAAGTGGCTGAAGACATGGGTGAAGGAGGGCCAGGCCGGGGCCGGCTGACTGCCCGGGGCGTTGCTGTCGAGCCAGGCCTGCAGCGACGCCGCGTCATCGAACTCCGGCAAGCTCCAGAGCCCGCCCCAGAGGCCGCTGGCCGGGCGCTGTTCCAGCAGCACCCGGCCATGAGCGTCGCGCAGCAGCAGCATCCGAGTGGTGCGCGTCGGCAGCGCCTTCCTCGGCTTTGACTCGGGGAAGCGGCGCTCTTCGCCCCGGGCGTGGGCAAGGCACACGTCGGCAAAGGGGCAGCGGCCACACTCCGGCGTTCCCCGACGGCAGAGGGTGGCGCCAAGATCCATCATCGCCTGAGTGTAGTCCGCCAGGCGATGATGGGGAGTGTAATGCTCGGCCAAGGCCCAGAGGCGGCGCTCCACCGCCGGCCGACCCGGCCATCCCGCCACGGCATGCAGACGAGAGAGGCTGCGCTTGACGTTGCCATCGAGGATCACCGCCCGCTGTCCGCTGCTCTGGGCGATGATGGCCCCCGCGGTGGAACGGCCGATGCCGGGCAGCG
>CAYWBG010000097.1:0-9110 GCA_964456005.1 uncultured Halomonas sp. | reverse complement strand
CCGACCCTGCGCCTGCACCAGTGCGGTCTGCCCAAGAAGATGGCGCTGGAGCTGTTCAAGCCGTTCATCTACTCCAAGCTTCAGAGCCTTGGCTACGCCTCCACCATCAAGGCGGCCAAGAAGATGGTCGAGCGCGAGTTGCCGGAGGTGTGGGATATCCTCGCCGACGTCATCCGCGAGCATCCGGTGCTGCTCAACCGTGCGCCGACCCTTCACCGACTCGGCATCCAGGCCTTCGAGCCGCTGCTGATCGAGGGCAAGGCGATCCAGCTGCACCCGCTGGTGTGTGCCGCCTACAACGCCGACTTCGACGGTGACCAGATGGCGGTCCATGTGCCGCTGACCCTGGAAGCCCAGCTCGAGTCGCGGGCGCTGATGATGGCCACCAACAACGTGCTGTCGCCCGCCAACGGCGAGCCGATCATCGTGCCTTCCCAGGATGTGGTGCTGGGTCTCTACTACATGACCCGCGAGAAGATCAACGGCAAGGGCGAGGGCATGGTGTTCTCTGGCCTCGACGAGGTGGAGCGTGCCTTCGGCACTCAGCACGTCGAGCTGCATGCCCGGGTCAGGGTGCGCCTGGACGAGGTGGATGTCGACGAGGAAAGCGGCGAGCGTAGCCACCACCGCCGCCTCTACGACACCACCGTGGGTCGTGCGCTGCTGTTCCGCATCCTGCCCGAGGGCGTGCCCTTCGCGCTGATCGATCAGCCGATGAAGAAGAAGGCCATCTCGAAGCTGCTCAACGAGGTGTATCGTCGTGCGGGTCTGAAGCCGACGGTGATCTTCGCCGACCAGCTGATGTTCACCGGCTTCCGCATGGCCACCTGGTCCGGCGCCTCCATCGGCGTCAACGACTTCGTCATCCCGGACGCCAAGGCCGAGATCATCGAGGCCGCCGAGGACGAGGTGAAGGAGATCGAGGACCAGTTCTCCTCGGGTCTCGTCACCGCCGGCGAGAAGTACAACAAGGTGATCGACATCTGGTCCAAGGCCAACGACAAGGTGGCCCGGGCGATGATGGATGGCATCGAGAAGGAGACCGTGATTGATCGCGACGGCAATGCGGTCGAGCAGGCATCTTTCAACAGCGTTTTCATCATGGCCGACTCCGGTGCCCGGGGTAGTGCCGCCCAGATCCGCCAGTTGGCGGGCATGCGCGGCCTGATGGCCAAGCCGGACGGTTCGATCATCGAGACGCCGATCGTGGCCAATTTCCGCGAAGGCCTGAACGTCCTGCAGTACTTCATCTCCACCCACGGTGCGCGGAAGGGCCTGGCGGACACGGCACTCAAGACGGCCAACTCCGGCTACCTGACTCGCCGCCTGGTGGACGTGGCCCAGGACATGGTCATCACCGAGACCGACTGTGGCACCGAGAACGGCCTGACACTGCACCCGGTCATCGAGGGTGGTGACATCATCGTCTCCCTGGCCCAGCGCGTGCTGGGTCGAGTGGTCGCTCAGGACGTTATCGACCCGGCCAGCGAGGAGGTGTTGATTCCGCGCGGCACCCTGCTCGACGAGAAGTGGTGCGCCGAGCTCGACACCATGGGCGTCGACGAGATCGTGGTGCGGAGTGCCATTACCTGTCAGACACACCACGGCGTCTGCGCCAGCTGCTACGGTCGCGATCTGGCTCGCGGTCACCAGGTCAACATCGGTGAGGCGGTGGGCGTCATCGCCGCGCAGTCCATCGGTGAACCGGGGACTCAGCTGACCATGCGTACCTTCCACATCGGCGGCGCGGCATCGCGTGCCTCCGCGGTGGACAGCGTCCAGGTCAAGCATGGCGGCAAGGTGCGCCTACACAACATCAAGTATGTGGAGCGCGCCGACGGCAAGCTGGTGGTGGTCTCCCGCTCCAGCGCGCTGGCCGTGGCCGACGATCATGGCCGCGAGCGCGAGTACTACAAGCTGCCCTACGGGGCGGAACTGTCAGTGCGCAACGGCGACCTTGTGGAGGCTGGCCAGGCAGTGGCCAAATGGGATCCGCACACCCACCCCATCGTCGCCGAGGCCGAGGGTACCGTGCAGTACGCCGACATGGAGGAGGGCCTGACGATCCACCGCAGCGTGGACGAGATGACCGGTCTCTCGTCCATCGAGGTGATCGAGGCGGCCGCCCGTCCCATGGCGGGTCGCGACAAGCGCCCGATGATCCTGCTCAACGACGAAGCCGGCCAGTCGGTCACCGTCAGCGGCTCCGACACCCCGGTGCAGTACCTGCTGCCCGGCAAGTCGATCGTCACCGCCGACAACGGCGAGAAGATCGGTGTTGGCGAGGTGGTGGCCAGGATCCCGGTGGAGGCGTCTGCCAACAAGGACATCACCGGGGGTCTGCCGCGGGTGGCCGACCTCTTCGAGGCGCGCAAGCCCAAGGAGCCGTCGATTCTGGCCGAGGTCAGCGGCGTGATCAGCTTTGGTAAGGAGACCAAAGGCAAGCGTCGCCTGACCATCACGCCCGAGGGCGGCGGTGACCCCTTCGAGGCGCTGATTCCCAAGTGGCGCCAGATCGCGGTGTTCGAGGGCGAGAGCGTCGAGAAGGGCGAGGTGATCTCCGACGGCCCCAGCAACCCCCACGACATCCTGCGTCTGCTGGGCGTGGAGGAGTTGGCAAAGTACATCACCGCCGAGATCCAGGAGGTCTACCGTCTCCAGGGCGTGGGTATCAACGACAAGCACATCGAAGTGATCGTGCGTCAGATGCTGCGCAAGGTGGAAATCACCGACTCCGGTGATTCCGACTTCATCCCGGGTGACCAGGTCGAGTTGGTGCGGGTACTGGAGCAGAACGTTCGGCTGGAGAAGAGCGAGAAGTTCCCGGCCAAGTACGGACGCGTGCTGCTGGGCATCACCAAGGCCAGCCTGGCCACCGAGTCGTTCATCTCCGCGGCCTCCTTCCAGGAGACCACGCGGGTGCTGACCGAGGCGGCGGTGACCGGCAAGCGCGACTACCTGCGCGGCCTGAAGGAGAACGTGGTGGTGGGACGTTTGATCCCGGCCGGTACCGGCCTGACCCATCACGCCGAGCGCCGTCGCAAGCGCGAGGACGCCGAGCGCATGCTGGCCCCGTCGGCCTATGATGTGGAGCAGGAACTGGGCGCCCAGCTTACCGCGCTGGATTCTGACGACGACGAGATCTGACGCCACCCGCCCCGGGCCTGGCCGCCAAAGCGGCCAGGCTTGACGGCGAGGTACGTCAGCCATTAGAATGCGCAGCCTTTAACAGTGGGGCGGGTGCGCCCGCACCTGCTGGAAAGGTGGCGCAGAACAGGAAAGCGAGCGGCTACCTCGCTTCCGCCAAGGCAACCCATTGGAGCAATAGATGGCAACAATTAATCAGCTTGTGCGCAAGCCGCGCAAGCGCCCCGTCAGCAAGAGCGACGTGCCGGCGCTGCAGGCCTGCCCGCAAAAGCGCGGCGTTTGCACCCGCGTCTACACCACCACTCCGAAGAAGCCGAACTCGGCCCTGCGTAAGGTGTGTCGTGTTCGCCTGACCAACGGCTACGAGGTTTCCTCGTACATCGGCGGTGAGGGTCACAACCTGCAGGAGCACTCCGTGGTTCTGATCCGCGGTGGACGTGTGAAGGACCTTCCCGGTGTGCGCTATCACACCGTGCGTGGCGCCCTGGACACCTCCGGCGTGCAGAACCGCAAGCAGGGCCGTTCCAAGTACGGCACCAAGCGTCCCAAGTCCTGATCGGTCCTGGCGCAAGCATTTATTCAGAATTGATATCGGTCTGATAAGAGTAAGGTCGGGCGTCGCCGCTGGCGGGAGTCCCGGGTTTACCTGAAGGACCCTTCAACAGAGGGCTTATCATGCCTAGAAGAAGAGTTGCGGCCAAGCGCGAGATCCTTCCGGATCCCAAGTTCGGAAGTGAGCGGCTGGCGAAGTTCATGAACCACCTGATGTTCAGCGGCAAGAAGTCCGTAGCTGAGCGCATCGTCTATGGTGCGCTGGACAGGGTTGCCGAGCGCAGTACTGAAGAGCCGCTGGAGATCTTCGACAAGGCGCTGGAAGCCATCCAGCCCATGGTCGAGGTGAAGTCCCGCCGCGTCGGCGGCGCGACCTATCAGGTGCCGGTGGAAGTCCGCCCGTCACGCCGCCAGGCGTTGGCCATGCGCTGGCTGGTGGATGCCGCCCGTCGTCGTGGCGAGAAGACCATGGTGCAGCGCCTGGCCGGCGAGATGCTGGACGCATCCGAAGGCAAGGGCTCCGCGGTCAAGAAGCGTGAAGACGTGCACCGCATGGCGGAAGCCAACAAGGCGTTCTCGCACTACCGCTTCTAAGGGTAGCGTTTCGCAACGCATCGCCAACCAACGGGGAGTTCCACCGTGGCTCGCAAGACTCCACTAAATCGCTATCGCAACATCGGGATCGTCGCCCACGTCGATGCCGGCAAGACCACCACGACCGAGCGCGTGCTGTTCTATACCGGCCTCTCTCACAAGGTGGGCGAGGTGCATGACGGTGCCGCCACCATGGACTGGATGGAGCAGGAGCAGGAGCGGGGTATCACCATCACTTCCGCGGCTACCACCTGTTTCTGGCAGGGCATGAACAAGCAGTTCGATGAGCACCGCATCAATATCATCGACACCCCCGGACACGTCGACTTCACCATCGAGGTCGAGCGTTCCCTGCGGGTTCTTGACGGTGCCGTGGTGGTGCTGTGCGGCTCGTCCGGCGTGCAGCCCCAGACCGAGACCGTCTGGCGCCAGGCCAACAAGTACGAAGTGCCGCGCATGGTGTTCGTCAACAAGATGGACCGCACCGGCGCCGACTTCTTCATGGTGGTCGATCAGCTTAAAGAGCGCCTGGGTGCTAATGCGGTGCCGATCCAGATCAACTGGGGCACCGAGGAAGACTTCAAGGGCGTCATCGACCTGATCCAGATGAAGGCCATCCTCTGGGATGAGGCCAATCTGGGCATGAACTATGACCTCGCCGACATTCCGGCCGAGCTCCAGGAGACCGCCGAGAAGTATCGCGAAGAGATGGTCGAGGCGGCTGCCGAGGCCTCCGAAGAACTCATGGACAAGTACCTCGAGGGCGGTGAGCTGACCGTCGAGGAGATCAAGGCCGGCCTGCGTCGCCGCACCCTGGATAACGAGATCGTCCTGGTCACCTGTGGCTCGGCATTCAAGAACAAGGGTGTGCAGGCGGTGCTGGATGGTGTCATCGAGTTCATGCCGTCACCCACCGAGGTCAAGGCCATCGAGGGTGAGCTGGACGACAAGGATGGCACCGTGGCCACGCGTGAGGCGGACGACAACGCTCCCTTCGCGGCCCTGGCGTTCAAGATTGCCACCGACCCCTTCGTCGGCACCCTGACCTTCATCCGCGTCTATTCCGGCGTGCTGAACTCCGGGGACGGCGTCTTCAACTCGGTCAAGAGCAAGAAGGAACGCGTCGGTCGTATCGTTCAGATGCACGCCAACTCCCGCGAGGAGATCAAGGAAGTGCGTGCCGGCGATATCGCCGCCTGCATTGGTCTCAAGGACGTCACCACCGGTGACACCCTGTGTGACCTGAACGACAAGATCGTGCTGGAGCGCATGGAGTTCCCGGACCCGGTGATCTCCGTGGCCGTAGAGCCGAAGTCCAAGGCCGATCAGGAAAAGATGGGCGTGGCGTTGGGCAAGCTGGCCCAGGAGGATCCGTCCTTCCAGGTCCGTACCGACGAAGAGACCGGCCAGACCATCATCTCCGGTATGGGCGAGTTGCACCTCGATATCCTGGTCGACCGCATGCGTCGCGAGTTCAAGGTCGAGGCCAACATCGGCAAGCCGCAGGTGGCCTACCGCGAGACCATTCGCGGCAAGGTGGAGCAGGAAGGCAAGTTCGTGCGTCAGTCCGGCGGTCGTGGCCAGTACGGCCATGTGCATCTGCGTATCGAGCCGCTCACTGCGGAAGACAAGGGCGAAGATGAAGACATGCACTTCAAATTCGCATCGGAAATCGTCGGTGGTGTGGTTCCCAAGGAATACGTACCGGCCGTCGAAAGAGGGGCCTACGAGCAGCTGCAGAACGGTGTCATCGCGGGCTATCCGATGATCGACGTCAAGGTTACGCTGTACGATGGTTCCTACCACGACGTGGACTCCAACGAGACCGCGTTCAAGGTCGCCTCTTCCATGGCTGTCAAGGAGGGCGCCAAGAAGGCCAAGGCCGTGCTCCTGGAGCCGGTAATGAAGGTCGAGGTCGTGACCCCCGAGGACTTCATGGGCGATGTCATGGGCGACTTGAATCGCCGTCGTGGCCTGGTGTCGGGTATGGATGACTCGTCCATGGGCAAGGTCATCCGCGCTCGGGTTCCGTTGGCTGAGATGTTCGGTTACGCGACCGATCTGCGTTCTCAGACCCAGGGCCGCGCAAGCTACGTCATGGAGTTTGCGGATTACGAAGAGGCGCCGTCCAGCGTCGTTGAAGCCGTCATCAACCAAAACGGGTAACCGTTAGCTAACGTAAAGAGGTTATAGCAGTGGCTAAGGAAAAATTTGAGCGTTCCAAACCGCACGTCAACGTCGGCACCATCGGTCACGTCGACCACGGTAAGACCACGCTGACTGCGGCCCTGACCCGCGTCTCTGCCGAGGTATTCGGCGGCGACTGGCGCGAGTTCGACACCATCGACAATGCTCCGGAAGAGCGTGAGCGCGGTATCACCATCGCCACCTCTCACGTCGAGTATCAGTCCGAGGAGCGCCACTACGCGCACGTCGACTGCCCCGGCCACGCCGACTACGTGAAGAACATGATCACCGGTGCGGCCCAGATGGATGGTGCCATCCTGGTGGTATCCGCCGCCGATGGCCCGATGCCGCAGACTCGCGAGCACATCCTGCTGTCCCGTCAGGTCGGCGTACCGTACATCGTCGTGTTCCTGAACAAGGCCGACATGGTCGACGACGAAGAGCTGCTCGAGCTGGTCGAGATGGAAGTGCGCGAACTCCTCGGCGAGTACGACTTCCCGGCCGACGACACTCCGATCATCACCGGCTCCGCCCTGATGGCCCTGGAAGGCAAGGACGACAACGGCATGGGCACCACCGCCGTTGCTAACCTGATCAAGGCCCTGGATGACTACATCCCGGAGCCGGAGCGTGCTATCGATCAGCCGTTCCTGATGCCGATCGAGGATGTCTTCTCCATCTCTGGCCGCGGTACCGTGGTCACCGGTCGCGTCGAGCGCGGCGTGGTCAAGGCTGGCGAGGAAGTCGAAATCGTCGGTATTCGTGACACCACCAAGACCGTGGTGACCGGTGTCGAGATGTTCCGCAAGCTGCTCGACGAAGGTCGTGCCGGTGAGAACGTCGGCGCCCTGCTGCGCGGCACCAAGCGTGACGACGTCGAGCGTGGCCAGGTGCTGGCCAAGCCGGGCACCATCACGCCGCACACCGTCTTCGAAGCCGAAGTCTATGTGCTGTCCAAGGAAGAGGGTGGTCGTCACACTCCCTTCTTCAAGGGCTACCGTCCGCAGTTCTACTTCCGTACCACCGACGTGACCGGTACCTGTGAGCTGCCGGAAGGCGTCGAGATGGTCATGCCGGGCGACAACGTCAAGATGGTTGTCACCCTGATCGCTCCGATCGCCATGGACGACGGTCTGCGCTTCGCCGTGCGTGAAGGCGGCCGTACCGTCGGCGCCGGCGTCGTGGCCAAGATCATCCAGTAAGCTTCGGCCGAGCGATGATCGAAGGGGGCTCCGCAAGGAGCCCCCTTTCTGCGCAGCGCGGAGAGTGTTTGACTCTCATCCGCAGCGCACCTATAATGCGCATCCTTTGAATGCGTGGGTAGACGGCTCGCGCCGTCGAGATCCATTGGAGTTAAGGGCAAATGCAGAACCAGAAGATTCGCATTCGGTTGAAGGCTTTCGACCATCGCCTGATCGACCAGTCCGCCGCGGAGATCGTTGAGACCGCCAAGCGTACCGGCGCACAGGTTCGTGGTCCGATTCCACTGCCGACCAACCGTGAGCGCTACACCATTCTGGTATCGCCGCACGTCAACAAGGACGCGCGCGACCAGTACGAGATTCGCACTCACAAGCGTGTGCTCGACATCGTCGAACCCACGGAAAAGACCGTTGATGCCCTGATGAAGCTCGACCTCGCCGCCGGCGTGGACGTGCAGATCAAGCTCGACTGATACCGCCACACTAGACACCCGCGGCCCAGCGCTCATCGAGAATGCATGAGCAGCAGCCGCCGCGCCGTGAGGCGCCACACAACGTGCTAGTGGAATGCTCTGGAAAGGGCAGCCATAGCGGGTGACAGCCCCGTACACTAAAGGAGACTGAGAATGACTATCGGTTTGGTCGGTAGGAAGGCCGGCATGACCCGCGTCTTCACCGAAGACGGCGCTTCAGTGCCCGTGACCGTGATCGAGGTTGAGCCCAACCGCGTGACTCGCGTGAAGTCCGTCGATAGCGACGGCTACGCCGCGGTTCAGGTGACAACCGGCTCCCGCAAGGCAAAGCACCTGTCGAAGGCCCAAGCTGGGCAGTTCGCCAAAGCAGGTGTCGAGGCCGGCCGTTCGCTGATGGAGTTCCGCCTTGCAGAAGGTGACGAGACTCCGGAAGTGGGTGGCGAACTCACTGTATCCCTCTTCGAAGCTGGTCAGATGATCGACGTGACCGGCACCTCCAAGGGCAAGGGCTTCCAGGGCGCCGTCAAGCGCTGGAACTTCCGCACCCAGGACAACAGCCACGGCAACTCCCTGGCCCACCGCGCACCGGGCTCCATCGGCATGTGCCAAACGCCGGGCCGCGTGTTCAAGGGCAAGAAAATGGCCGGCCAGATGGGCAACGTCCGTTGCACCGTCCAGAGCCTCGAAGTCGTGCGTGTCGATGCCGAACGCAACCTGCTGCTGGTCAAGGGCGCCGTTCCTGGCGCAACCGGCAGTGACGTCGTCGTGCGCAGCGCCGTGAAAGCAGGCTGAAGGGGATAGAGACCGATGAATCTGAATCTTGCAGCCGGGGCGGGCACCGTCGAAGTGTCCGACGCCACCTTCGGCAAGGAATTCAATGAAGCGCTAGTGCATCAGGTTGTCACCGCCTATCTGGCCGGTGGTCGCCAGGGCACTCGCGCCCAGAAGAACCGTT
>CAYWBG010000096.1:0-9230 GCA_964456005.1 uncultured Halomonas sp. | reverse complement strand
AGCTCGTCACCACGGGATGGATGCACAACCGCCTGCGCATGATCACCGCCATGTTCCTCAGCAAGCACCTGCTGATCGACTGGCGTCGCGGCGAGGCCTTCTTCCTGCGCCACCTGGTGGATGGCGAGTTCTGCGCCAACAACGGCGGCTGGCAGTGGGCCGCCTCCACCGGCACCGATGCCTCGCCCTACTTCCGCATCTTCAACCCCACCACCCAGTCCCAGCGCTTCGACCCCGACGGGCGCTTTCTCGCCGAATGGCTGCCGGAACTGGCCGAACTACCCGCCAAGGCTCGCCATGCGCCACCCCGGGACCTGCTCGGCACCACCGGCTACCCCGCCCCCATCGTCGACCACAAGGCGGCCCGCGCTCGCGCGCTGGAAGCCTTCAAGGCGCTGACACGGGACTGACCCCCACCGGAGGACCCGCCATGCGTCAGGACCCGGACCTAGAGGCTTTCTGTGCCTTCTTCAATAAACTAGACAAAAGCTGTACAAAAAAGCTCTACGAGTTCTATACTGAGAACGTCGTCTTCATCGACCCGCTTCATCGTGTGGAGGGCGCCAAGGCCCTGGAACGCTACTTCCTGGCCATGTACGAAAACGTGACAGCGTGCCGGTTCGAGTTCCATCACCGGCAGCGCAGCGGGCAAGATGCCTTCGTTACCTGGACCATGCGACTCACTCACCCTCGGCTGAGAAGAGGCCGAGAGATTCGGGTAGAAGGCTGCTCTCATCTTCAGTTCGCCGCTGACGGCAGAGTGGCCAGGCACCAGGACTACTTCGATGCCGGCGCCATGCTCTACGAGCACCTGCCCTTGCTCGGAAGGGTGATCCGCCTGGTGAAGCGACGACTGGACAACTAGCGGCCGCTGGGGCCGCCGACACGGGCCGACAGGCAGACGCCCATCAACGGGGAGGTCCCATGACCACACCGCGCGACACACAACGCATCTGGCTGACCGGCGCCACGTCGGGCATCGGCCGAGCCCTTGCGCTGCGCCTGCTGGACCAGGGACATCGGGTCGCGCTGAGCGCCCGCAGTGAATCCGCACTGGTAGCGCTCGCCGACGGGCGTGACAACGCCCTGCTGCTGCCTCTGGACGTGACCGACCGCGAGGCCACATTGCAGGCCGCGGAGCGCCTCGCGGAGGCCTTCGGCGGCCTTGACCAGGTGATCCTCAACGCTGGCACCTGCGAATACCTGGATGCCCGCCACTTCGACATGGCCCTGGTGGAGCGAGTTTTCGCCCCCAACCTCTTCGGCGCCCTGTACGGCGTGGAGGCGGCCCTGCCGCTGCTGCGCCGCGCCCGCGCCGAGGGGGGCCGCCCGCTGCTCGCGGCGGTCTCCAGCTCCGCTGCCTATGTGCCCCTGCCGCGTGCCGAGGCCTACGGCGCCTCCAAGGCGGCGCTCAGCCACTTCCTGGAGTCGCTGCGCCTGGACCTGGATGCCGAGGGTATCGACGTGAGCCTGATCCATCCCGGCTTCGTCAAGACACCGCTCACCGACCGCAACGACTTCCCCATGCCCATGCGCATCGAGGTCGATGCGGCCGCCGAGGCAATACTGGCGGGCCTGGCCAAGCGCCGCCTGGATATCCATTTCCCGCGCCGCTTCACCCTCCTGGTCAAGCTGATGGGCATCCTGCCCCCGGCCCTTCGCTTCCGGCTGGGGCGGCGCCTGGTCCAGCAACCGTCGCTTCCCGAGGCCACCCCATGACCGCATCGTTCCAGTCACCGCGCCCCCGTGGAGCGTCTGTCCCCCAGATCGCCGTGATCGGCAGTGGCATCGCCGGCATGGCGGCCGCCTGGTACCTGTCCGGCCACTACCGGGTCACCCTGTTCGAGGCCGACACACGCCTGGGGGGACATACGGCCACCATGGATGTGGAACTCGGGGGTCGCCACTACGCCATCGATACCGGCTTCATCGTCTTCAACGACTGGACCTACCCGCACTTTCAGCGCCTGCTGGCGAAACTTCGGGTGGCCACCCAGCCCAGCGAGATGAGCTTCTCGGTCCACGAGACCGCCCGCGACTTCGAGTACAACGGACACACCCTGACGAGCCTGTTCGCCCAGCGCCGCAACCTGCTGCGCCCGAGCTTCCACCGCCTGCTTCGCGACATCCTGCGCTTCAATCGCGAGGCGACCCGCGCCATGGAAGACGATGTCCTCGACCCCGCCATGACCCTGGGCGCCTGGCTGGATGCCAACGCCTTCGGTGCCGACTTCCAGCGCCACTATCTGTTGCCCATGGGGGCGGCAATCTGGTCCGCCAGCATCCAGGACCTGCGCGACTTCCCGCTGCAGTTCTTCGTCCGCTTCTTCCGCCATCACGGGCTGCTATCGGTCAACGACCGGCCTCAGTGGCACACCCTGGTGGGCGGTTCGCGCAGCTACATTCCCGCGCTCACCGCGCCCTACGCCAGCCGCATCCGTCTGGCCACCCCGGTCCGCGGTATCCGCCGCTATGCCGATCGGGTCGAGGTGCGCAGCGATGCCGGCGTGGAGACCTTCGACCAGGTCGTACTGGCCTGCCACTCCGACCAGGCCCTGGCCCTGCTGGAGGACCCCAGCGCCGCGGAGCGCGAGACCCTCGGTGCCCTGCCCTACCAGGACAATGAAGTGGTCCTGCATACCGATACCCGGCTGCTGCCGCGACGCCGCCGCGCCTGGGCGAGCTGGAACTATCGTCTCGACGGCCGCGACGAGGCGGCTCGGGTCTCGGTGACCTACAACATGAACATCCTGCAGCGCCTCGCGGCACCGCACACCTTTTGCGTGACCCTCAATGACAGCCAGGCCATTGATCCAGCGCGGGTGCTAGGTCGCTATACCTATGCTCACCCCCAGTTCACCCTGTCTGGCGAATCGGCCAAGGCGCGTCACGGCGAGATTTCGGGCCCGCAGTGTCGCACCCACTACTGCGGCGCCTACTGGCGCAACGGGTTTCACGAAGACGGGGTGTGGAGTGCGCTGCGTGTTGCCCGCTCCCTGGGGGTCGACGAGGAAGGTGCCCGGCCGGTGGACCTGTCCCCCAGCGAGCCCCTTGCCCAGGAACTGTCGGCATGATCGACGCTCCCCGTTCGCGTATCTACCGCGGTCGCCTTCGCCACCGCCGCTTCCTGCCTCGGCAACACGCCTTCAGCTACGGCGTGTGGATGGCTTGGCTCGATCTGGACGAATTGCCCGAGCTGTTCGACGGCGTCCCAGGCTTCAGCGCCCGACGCCCCGCCTTGGCCCGGTTTCGGCGCGAGGATTACCTGGCCCCCCACGACCTCCCCCTCAAGCAGGCGGTGCGTGAGGAGCTCGAGCGCCAGCTCGGTTTCGCCCCGGGGGGACGCATCTGCGTGCTGACCCAGCTACGCACCCTGGGCGTGGGGTTCAACCCGGTGTCGCTCTACTACGCCTATGATGAGGCGGGTGAGCTGAGCGCGGTACTCGGGGAAGTGACCAACACCCCTTGGCGTGAGCGCACACGCTACGCCTGCGCCGTGTCACCGGACCGGCGCCTGCACCGTGCCGAGTTCGCCAAGGCGATGCACGTGTCGCCCTTTAATCCCATGGACATGACCTACCAGTGGCGCTTTAACGCTCCCGGCGAGCGGCTGCTGATGCATATGGAGAACTGGAAGGAGGGTGAGTGCCACTTTGACGCCACCCTGACGCTGGCGGCGAGGCCCGCAACACGCGCCACTCTGCTCGGCACCCTTGCCCGACAGCCATGGATGAGCCTCAAGACCCTGGCCGGCATCCATCTGGAGGCGCTGCGGCTATGGGCCAGGCGCATCCCCCTTCATAACCATCCGTCCCGTTAGGAGAGCTCGTCGTGAATACCCTCCGCTCCGCTACCGCTACTCGCCCCCTGTTGGATGACGCCGACCGGATGACCCGCTGGCTACGCCCCCGGCTGCTCTCTCAGCTAGAGCAGCTCGAGGGCGGCCAGATCACCCTGATCGAGGGGCACCACCGGCACCGGCTGGGCCAGGGCGGCCCCCTGAACGTGACCCTGGTCGTCCGCAACAGCCGCGTCTGGAAGCGGGTGGCGCTGGGCGGCACCGTGGGTGCCGCCGAGGCCTACATGGACGGTGACTGGGACGCCGACGACCTGGTAGCGCTAGTGCGCCTGATGGCCGCCAACCTCGAGCGGGTCAATAGCGAGATGGAGAATGGCCCCGCGCGGCTGGGCCGCTGGCTGCTGGCCGGCCTCTACCGCCTACAGCGCAACAGCCTCAGCGGCTCGCAGCGCAACATATCGGCCCACTACGACATCGGCAACGAGCTCTTCGCCACCTTCCTCGACCGCCATCACCGGATGTACTCCAGCGCCGTCTTTCCGAGCGCCGAGGCGAGCCTGGAGGAGGCCTCCACCTTCAAGCTGGACATCATGCTCGACCGCCTCGATGTGCGCGCCGAACATCACTTGCTGGAGATCGGCACCGGCTGGGGCGGACTGGCCATCCATGCGGCGAAGACACGCGGCTGCCGGGTCACCACGACGACCATTTCCGAGGAGCAGTACCAGTTCACCGCGAAGCGCATCAAGGAGGAGGGCCTGGGTGAGCGCATCACCCTGCTCAAGCAGGACTATCGTGAGCTGGCTGGCCGCTATGACCGGCTGATCTCGGTGGAGATGATCGAGGCGGTGGGCCACCAGTATCTGGATACCTATCTGACCACCCTGGAGCGCCTGCTGACCGATGACGGCCAAGCCATGCTGCAGGCCATCACCATCCGCGACCAGCGCTTCGAAGCCGCCAAGCGCGAGATGGACTTCATCAAGCGCTATATCTTTCCCGGCGGCTTCCTGCCCTCCCACCATGCCATCCTGCGCGGGCTCACCCGGCGCACGTCGCTCAACGTGGTGGCCCTGGACGAGATCGGCCCGCACTATGCGCGCACCTTGCGCGAGTGGCGCCACCGCTTCGAGGCGAGCCTGGAGACGGTGCGCGGCCTGGGCTACGACGAGCGCTTCATCCGCATGTGGCGCTACTACCTCTGCTACTGCGAAGGGGGCTTCCTGGAGCGCACCATCGGCACCTGCCACCTGCTGCTGGCCAAGCCCGGGGCCCGGCCCGCCCCCCTGTCCGGTGCACTGTGACACCCGTCGGACCATGATCGCCGCGCTCCGCGAGCCGGCCACCCGCCGGGCACTGGCCAACCTGGCGGCCTTCCAGGCGGGCTGGTTCGCCTGCGTGCTGGGCGGTTCGCTGGTAGGGGCGGCCGTGGCGGCCGGAGTGGTGGCACTGCATTTGCGCCTCCAGGCACGGCCCGGGGAGTGGCGCTGGCTAGCCGGTTTCGCCGTCCTGGGGCTGGCTATCGATGGCAGCCTGGCGCTTGCCGGGGGCTTCGACTTCGGCCAGCAGTCGCTGGCCTTCGGCATACTACCGTTATGGCTGTGGCTGCTATGGCCACTGTTCGCCACCCTGCTCCACCACTCGCTGGCCTGGCTCTGGCAGCGGCCCTGGCTGGCGGTGCTGGGCGGCGCCACCAGCGGCCCCTCCTCCTACCTTGCCGGCGCCCACCTGGCGGGTGTCGATCTGGCGCCCTGGCTGCTGCCGGTACAGGCGCTGATCTGGGCGCTGATCTGCCTGGCCCTAAGCCGACGCCTCGGCCGCCGGCCGGCCGCTGCCACCTGCCCCGCTCGCTGAGCCCCCCTCGCGCCAGGCGTTCTCCACGCGATCCGCCGGCTCGGGCCTGGCGTAAAGGAAGCCTTGTACCTGGGCACAGCCCTGCGCAACCAGGAAATCCCGCTGAGCTTCTGTCTCTACGCCTTCGGCAATCACTTCCAGGTCGAGCCCGCGCGCCATGGCCAGAACCGCGCTGACGATGGCGGCATCGGCACGGTCGTCGGGCAGCGCCATGATGAAGGCGCGATCTAGCTTGAGCTTGTCCAGCGGGAGCATCTTGAGGTAGCCCAGTGAGGAGTAGCCTGTACCAAAATCGTCGATGGCGATCGGGTGACCACGCTCGCGAAGGGCGCTCAGCCGCGGGGCAATGTCGCCGGCGCGCCCGTCGAGCAGCACCGACTCGGTGATCTCCAGGCCCAGCTGACTAGCCGGCAGGGAGTGGCGGGCCAGGCCAGCGGCCAGAGCGGTCTCCAACTCGCCCTGGAACATCTGTAGGGCCGATACATTGATCCAGACCGGCACCTTCGGCATCCCCATCTGGCGCCAGCGCGAAAGCCGTGAAAGGGCTTCGTCGATCACCCAGTTGCCCAGCGACACCATCAAGCCATGGCGCTCGGCCAGCGGTATGAAGTCGCCCGGCGAGACCAGACCGTCACGCGGGTGACGCCAGCGAAGCAATGCCTCCCAGCCAACCAGACTACCGTCGACCAGGCGGTACTGGGCCTGGTAGTGAAGCTCCAGCTGGGTGCCTGACGCCAGGGCATTGCGCAGGTCGTTGACCAGGCCGAGCTGAGGATTCTCCTGAACATCCAGGGCTGGCCGGAACCGCTGGCTATGGTTGCGACCATTCCGTTTGGCGCTATAGAGGGCCGATTCCAGACGCTGGAAGAGTGGACCGGACTCGCGCCCATCCTCGGGAGCCCGGCAGCTGCCGATGGTCAGGCCGAGCCTCACCGATTGGCCCTGCAGCTCGAAGGGCTCGCCGAGGTGCTCCTGCAGGCCGACCACCCAGCGGTCGTGGTCATCGAAGGTGGTAGTGCGGATCACCATGAACTCGTCGCCCCCCAGCCTGCCGACAACGCCGCCGGCCACATGGCCGGCCAGGCGCTGGCCGAATCGCGCCAGCAGGCGATCGCCAGTCTCTACGTCGAAGCCGTCGTTGATCGCCTTGAAGCCATCGATATCGATCAATGCAATGTCGAGGCTCTCCCCTGCGCGCAGATGGCGCAGGCGGGAGTCGAGCAGGTCGTGAAGCCGGCGGCGATTGGGCAGGCCGGTCAGGGGGTCCTCGAAGCCGATCCGCCGCAGATCTCGCTCGCGCGCCTTGTGCATGGAGATGTCGGTAAAGAGGCAGACGTGGTGCGTCACCCGCCCGGCGGCGTCGCTGACGGCTCGCACTCGCAACCATTCCGGATATTCATCCCCGTGCTTGCGGCGGTTCCATATCTCGCCCTCCCAGCGCCCGCTCGCCTGCAGAGTCTGCCAGTAGCGCTCGAAGAAAGCAGTGTCGTGGCGGGGCGAGGCGAGCGAGGTGGCATTGAGGCCGCGCACCTCGTCGGCGCTGTAGCCGGTGATACGGGTGAAGGCCGGGTTGACCGCGAGTATCCGGTTGCCGGCATCGGTGATGATCACGCCGTCCTCGGACAGCGCCAGCGCATCCTGACCCAGGCGCGCTCGCTGGTGCTCGAGCCGGACCTGCCGCCAGGCATCCAGCAGGCCCAGGGCCACCAGACTCATCGCCACCAGGCGAAGGGTGATGTCGGGCAACCAGACACTGGCCGACAGGGCAGCGAGGCCGACCCAGAGCAGGGGACGGTTCAGCGAGAAGGGTGGCCACATAATCTCAGGCTCGACGGTGGAGGCTTCAGGACAAAAACGGACAAAACTTGATATATCTCCATCACGGTATCGGCAGCCTACGCATGAACTGTAACCCGGCCCCCTGCCTGGCGTGCATTCACCGTTCGCGAACAGTAGACTAGTTCGAGCCAACGGCGTCGGTCAGACTCCGGCACCCTGTATGCACAACAACTTCGACTCTCGGAATGACCCAGTGACCAAGCAACACTCCTTTGATCGCGATGAACTGCTGGCCTGCTCCCGCGGCGAGTTGTTCGGCCCCGGCAACGCCCAGCTTCCGGCCCCCAACATGCTGATGCTCGACCGCATCACACGCATTTATGAGGACGGCGGCGACAACGGCAAGGGCGAACTGGTTGCCGAACTGGATATCGACCCCGGCCTGTGGTTCTTTGAGTGCCACTTCCCGGGCGACCCGGTAATGCCCGGCTGCCTGGGCCTGGATGCCATGTGGCAGCTCGTGGGTTTCTACCTGGGCTGGCTGGGCCATCCGGGCCGAGGACGCGCGCTGGGCTGTGGCGAGGTAAAGTTCACCGGCCAGATCCTCCCCGACGCAAAGAAGGTCACCTACAAGATCGACATCAAGCGCATCATCACGCGGCGCCTGATTCTAGGCATCGCCGACGGCACCGTGACCGTCGACGGCCGTGACATCTATCAGGCCAATGATCTGCGCGTCGGCCTGTTCACCTCCACCGCGAACTTCTGAATCAGGAGGCTCCCATGCGACGAGTGGTAGTCACCGGCTTGGGCATCGTGTCCTGCCTGGGCAACGACCGACAGCAGGTTTTCGAGGCGCTCAGGGAAGGGCGTTCCGGCATTCGCTTCAAGGAAGAGTACGCCGAGCGTGGCTTTCGCAGCCAGGTGGCGGGCTCCGTGGATATCGACCTGGATGCCTTGGTCGACCGCAAGCTGCGCCGCTTCATGGGCGACGCGGCGGCCTATGCCTATGTCTCCATGGCCCAGGCCATCGAGGACTCGGGGCTCTCCCCGGAGATGGTCTCCAGTGAGCGCACCGGGCTAATTGCCGGCTCCGGTGGCGCCTCCAGCGCGAACCAGGTGGAGGCCGCCGATGTGTTGCGCGAGAAAGGGCTGCGCCGGGTGGGCCCCTATCGGGTCACGCGCACCATGGGCAGCACCGTCTCTGCCTGTCTGGCCACGCCGTTCAAGATCAAGGGCCTCAACTACTCCATCTCCTCGGCCTGTGCCACCTCGGCACACTGCATCGGCAGTGCCATGGAACAGATCCAGATGGGCAAGCAGGACGTGGTCTTCGCCGGCGGCGGCGAGGAGGAGCACTGGACGCTCTCCTGCCTGTTCGACGCCATGGGAGCGCTCTCCACCCACTACAATGACACTCCCGATAAGGCCTCTCGCCCCTATGACCAGGCCCGTGACGGCTTCGTCATCGCCGGCGGCGGCGGCATGCTGGTACTCGAGGAGCTGGAGCATGCCAAGGCGCGCGGCGCGAAGATCTATGCCGAGGTGGTCGGCTACGGCGCCACCTCCGACGGGCACGACATGGTAGCCCCCTCAGGCGAGGGCGCGGTGCGCTGCATGCGCCAGGCGTTGGCCACTGTCGAGGGCAAGATCGACTACATCAACACCCACGGCACCTCCACCCCGGTGGGCGACGTCGCCGAGCTCAAGGCGATCCGCGAAGTATTCGGCGATACCACGCCCGCCATGAGCTCCACCAAGTCGCTCACCGGCCACTCCCTGGGCGCCACCGGCGTGC
>CAYWBG010000095.1:0-9258 GCA_964456005.1 uncultured Halomonas sp. | reverse complement strand
CAGCTTGCCCAGGCCCTTGAGCAGGGCGGTGATCTCGCCCTTCTTGCCGAGGTAGTGGACTCTCAGTTCCTCGAGGGCCGGGATGCTGTCGGCAGCCTGGATGGCCTGGCGGGCCTCGGTGACCAGAGTGGGAAGATGGTCCATCCGTTGCGCTCCGAATTCGATAGTCTTGAGCCATAAAAAAACAGGGGAAGAGCGGCTGCTCTTCCCCTGCGACGTCAGCAACCGGCCGGAATGGACCGGACGGCATTTCGCGACGATGTCACTTACTGGGCAGCCTTGGCCTTCTCGACGATGGCAGCGAAGGCCGCCTTCTCGTTGACGGCCAGGTCCGCCAGGACCTTGCGGTCGATCTCGATGCCGGCCTTCTTCAGCCCGCCTACGAAGCGGCTGTAGGAAAGGCCGTGCTGACGAGCACCGGCGTTGATGCGCTGGATCCACAGGGCGCGGAACTGGCGCTTGCGATTGCGGCGGTCGCGGTAGGCGTACTGACCGGCCTTGATGACCGCCTGCTTGGCAACGCGAAACACACGGCTGCGGGCACCGTAATAGCCCTTGGCCTGCTTGAGAATCTTCTTGTGACGACGACGTGCGACGACGCCACGCTTGACACGAGTCATAGCTTACTCCTGACGATGAATGGGTCTACCAAGAATCAGAGGTTGGGCAGCATCCGCTGGATGAGTGCCTTGTCGGCGTCATGGATCTGCTTCATACCGCGCAGTTGACGCTTCCGCTTGGTGGACTTCTTGGTCAGGATGTGGCTACGAAACGACTGCTTGTGCTTGAAGCCGTTAGCCGTCTTCTTGAAGCGCTTGGCAGCGCCACTATTGCTCTTGATTTTCGGCATGAGAATAACTCCGCTCGAGATTTTTTAAGAAAACCCGGGGCCTGCGGAAGGCGTCACCACCTTCCACCCGTTGAACTGGCCGTCGAATCACTTCTTCTTGGGGGCGATGATCATGATCATCTGGCGCCCTTCCATCTTGGGAAAGGCCTCCACGGTTCCGATATCATCGAGATCGGCGGCGATCCGCTCCATCAGCTTGCGGCCGATATCCTGGTGCGCCATCTCACGACCGCGGAAGCGAAGCGTTACCTTCCCCTTGTCGCCACCTTCGAGGAAACGCGTCAAGTTCTTCAACTTGACTTGGTAATCTCCCTCGTCGGTGCCAGGCCGGAACTTAACTTCCTTGACCTGGATCTGCTTCGTCTTCTTCTTCTGAGCAGACTTCTGCTTCTTCTGCTCGAAGACGAACTTGCCGTAATCCATGATCTTACAAACAATCGGATCGGCGTTGGATATCTGCACGAGATCCATTCCCGCGGCTTCGGCTCGCTCCAGTGCTTCACTGGTGGGCACAACGCCCAACTGCTCGCCGTCGCTGTCAATCAGGCGAACCTGATCCTCGGTAATGCGCTCGTTCATCGGGGGGCGCTTATCCTGGACGCGCCCTCTTGGGTTGCTTCGCTTGATCGCTCAGTCTCCTTAAGACGATTGACGATGTCGTCAGCCGAGTTCGGCGTTCAGACGCTCGATGAGGTCATCGACCCGCATGGTGCCTAGATCCTCGCCGGTGCGCGTTCGCACGGCCACCGAGTCGGCCTCGACTTCCTTATCCCCTACCACGAGGAGATAGGGAACCTTCTGCAACGTATGCTCGCGGATTTTAAAGCCGATCTTCTCGTTCCTCAAGTCCGCCTTCACCCGAAGACCGATATTCCGCAGGCGGCGCTCGAGATTCAGGGCAAAATCGCGCTGGGAATCGGTGATATTGAGGATCACTGCCTGCTGCGGCGCCAGCCACAGCGGCATGGCACCGGCATAGTGCTCGATCAGGATCCCCAGAAAGCGCTCAAAGGAGCCGAGGATCGCCCGGTGCAGCATCACCGGGGTCTTGCGGGCGCCATCCTCATCGACGAACTGGGCGCCCAACCGCCCCGGGAGATTGAAGTCGAGCTGCAGGGTACCACACTGCCAGACACGGTTGAGGCAATCGCGCAGCGAGAACTCAATCTTGGGCCCGTAGAAGGCACCCTCGCCCGGCTGCAGCTCCCACTCGAGGCCGGTTGCGTCGAGCGCGGCCTCCAGGCCCGCTTCGGCACGGTCCCACAGCGCCGCCTCGCCCATGAAGCCCTCGGGGCGGGTGGAAAGCTTGAGCTCCACATCCTCGAAGCCCAGGTCGCGGTAGACCTTGAGCGTGAGGGCGATGAACGCCTCGGCCTCGGCCTGAATCTGCTTTTCGCTGCAGAAGATATGGGCGTCGTCCTGGGTGAAGCCACGAACCCGCATCAGGCCATGAAGCGAACCGGAAGGCTCGTTGCGATGGCAGCTACCGAACTCGGCCAGACGCAAGGGCAGATCGCGGTAGCTCTTCAGGCCCTGATTGAACACCTGCACGTGGCAGGGGCAGTTCATGGGCTTGATGGCGTAGTCGCGCTTCTCCGACTCGGTGGTGAACATCAGATCGCTGTAGTGCCCCCAGTGGCCGGACTTCTTCCACAGCGAGAGATCGACCACCTGGGGCGTCTTAATTTCCTGGTAGCCGTTGTCAATCTGCACCTGGCGCATGTACTGCTCCAGCGCCTGGTAGATGGTCCAGCCGTTGGGGTGCCAGAACACCATGCCCGGCGCCTCCTCCTGGAGGTGGAAGAGGTCCATCTTCTTCGCCAGCTTGCGGTGGTCGCGCTTCTCGGCCTCTTCCAGGCGCTTGAGATAGGCCTTGAGCTGCTTCTTGTCCGGCCAGGCGGTACCGTAGATGCGAGTCAGCATCGGCTTGCTGGCGTCGCCTCGCCAATAGGCACCGGCCAGCTTGGTCAGCTTGAACGACTTCAGGTGCCGGGTATTGGGCACGTGGGGCCCCCGGCACATGTCGATGTACTCTTCGTGATGATAAAGCCGGATCGTCTCGCCTTCCGGAATCTCGCGCACGATCTCCTGCTTGTAGGGCTCGTCGCGGTGGAGGAAGGTGAGCATGGCGTGATCACGATCGACATACTCGCGCACCACATCATAGCCCTGATCGATCAGCTGCTTCATGCGCGTCTCGATGGCCTCGAGATCTTCGGGGGTCGCCGAGCGACCGAAGTCGATATCGTAATAGAAGCCATCATCGATGACCGGGCCGATGGCCATCTTTGCCTGCGGATAGAGCTGCTTGACCGCATGGCCGATCAGATGGGCACAGGAGTGGCGTACCACCTCGAGCCCCTCGGGGTCCTTGGCCGTCAGAATCGCCACCTGGGCGTCGCGGTCAATGAGGTCGGCGGCATCCACCGGTACACCGTCGATCTTGCCCGCCACACAGGCCTTGGCAAGCCCGGGGCCGATGCTCTCAGCCAATTGCATCACGGTGAGCGGTTCGTCGAAGGTTCTCTGGCTGCCGTCGGGCAGCGTCACGATGGGCATGCAGGGGTCCTTATGCGCAGTGGTGGCCCATACGAAAGACCACATGTCGCGTTGAACGGGGAATGAAAAGGAGCAGCACCCGGAGTCCGGCCTTCGCTCTCAAGCGCGGGGCGCTCTTGGCGTGACGGTGCCGACCCGTGCCGGGTGACGCAGTACCTTAACAAAGCGCCGTAAAAGGCGCCAGCAGACATGCCAGGGGCGCCTCACGGCGCCCCTGGCGGCCGGGCACACAGCACCCGGCGGTGTCGAACGTCAGAGAAATTACTGGCGATCGATCTCAACCCGACGGTTAAGGGCACGGCCCTCGTCGGTGTCGTTGGTGGCGACCGGGCGCTGCTCGCCATAGCCGACGGCCATGATGCGCTCCCCGGAAATGCCCTGGGACATCAGGTAATCCCGCACGGAGTCGGCGCGACGCTCGGAGAGCCCCTGGTTGTACTGGGCAGAGCCCACGGAGTCGGTATGCCCTTCGATGCGTACGCGCACATCCGTGTGTTCACGCAGGCGACGGGCTACCTCATCGAGGGTCACCTCGGCCTGGCGGGTCAGCTCGGAAGAGTCAAAGGCGAAGTTGACTTCGCTGGAGAGCGTCACCGGCTCGAACTCCGGAACCGGCTCGGGCTCGGGCTCGGGCATCGGCTCGGGCTCGGCCACCGGCGCCGGAGAACGGTCGGCACACAGCAGCGCACCGACGGCGGCACCGACACCGGTACCGGCCGCAGCGTTCTCTTCTTCATCTGAGCTGCCGCTGACGGCATAGCCAAGGCTGCCACCGATCACGCCCCCAGCGATACCGCAGACTACCGGCTGCTGGTACCAGGCGCGATCCGATGATGGAGTAGTATTGGGCGTCGCGCAGCCTGCAAGGCCGACGACGAGTGCAGAACCGAGCAGTAAGCCAGTCGTAGAATTTTTCATTTGTTGAAACTCCTTCTTTGATACTGTTCCCGGGGATGGCATGGATGCAACCACCTCGGTGATCCCAACGATCATTAGACGCAGGCTTAACATTCCCTGACCTGCGACGGTCATGATGGCGAGCCGGCATGAACTGCCTGAACCCTGCCACCTGCGGCTCGCTGCCAACATTGAAGCACGCGGCCGAACCTTTCAATCGTCACCCTGTGATGTTAGCAGACGCCGAGGCTAACCGGCACAATCATTTACTCCATATCTCCCGTTTCACTCAGTGCAGGCTTCCTGGCCACCCTCTCCGGAAGTCTAGAACGGCCTTGGCCGCCTCCATCACAGCGTCGCGCATTTCGTCTTCTACCGCCAGCCGCTCACGGTCCTCCTTGAAGCGCTCCTTGGGCGTAAGCGACTGGCGAGCGTCATGGGTGTGAAGATGTCGAGTCCTTTCATGCACCTCGCCGAAGGGGCGGAAGGTCTCGCGCTCCATCAGACGCGGATCGAGAATCTCGAGCAGCACCTTGCAGCGCCAGGCAGCCTCGGTGACCTCGACCTGACCCTGAAGCAAGGACGAAGCCACCATCTCCAGGTTTTCGAGGCAGTTGTCCTGAGCCTTCTGCGTTTCCGCCTCGCTGAAGGCGCGGCGGCGACGCACTTCCCGACTCAGGGTGAAGGCATAGGCAGCCAGTCCGGCGATGATCGCCAGGCCGATCCCGGCCAATATTAATACGGTGGTCGTCGTCATAAGGGGGTCTCGCGGTTATGGTGAAATAGCTGACCGTAGGGCTATGGATGTATAACTGTGGTAGAAGTTCAGTCTACCAATGATTGTCACTCACCCCAAACCGCTCCTCGTACCAATGCCGCCAGGCGACACCTGCCCGACCGGACCGCACAGACCATCAAACGGCCGTCGAGCAGGCTCCATCACTGCCAGCCAGCGGCCAGGACCAGCGCCACGTTGACAGTGACGTTATCGCTCCCTTACTGCTAGGTTTCTGAGCAGAACTCCCTATTGCAAAAAGAGGTCGAGAGGCGATGCGACGCAGGTCCGGAAGGCGTGCCACTGCCAGGTGCCATCAGCCAGGATTCGATCATCGGCGACTACCCGGTGCTGACGAGCGCCTAGACCTTAAGTAGAATCTCGCGTCGTCCAGCACCACCCAGGTGCTTTTCCAGAAGCTGGAGCCAAGCATGCAAACTCGTCCCAACGCCCCCAAGAAGGCCCAGGGTCCCTCCTTCGCCGGACGCATCGGCCTCTGGCTGGGGCCTGCCCTGTTGGCCGCCACTCTGCTGCTGCCTGCGCCTGGCGGCATGAGCGATGCCGCCTGGGCCTGCGTGGGGATGGCACTGCTCATGGCCACCTGGTGGTCCACGGAGGCCATCCCCATCCCGGTCACCTCGTTGCTGCCCATTGTGCTGGTGCCGGCCCTGGGGCTCGGTAGCATGGGAGAAGCGACCGGCAGCTATGCCAATCCGATCATCTATCTCTTCCTGGGGGGCTTCCTGCTGGGCATCGCCATGCAGCGCTGGAACCTGCATCGTCGCCTTGCCCTGCACGTGCTCAAGCTGGTCGGCCACGAGCCACGTCGCCAGATAGCGGGTTTCATGATCGCCACCGGCTTTCTCAGCATGTGGGTCTCCAATACCGCCACGGCCATCATGATGCTTCCCATCGGCATGTCGGTCATCAGCCTGCTCGGCGACAACGACCCCGAGGAACTCGGGCGCTATGCCACGGCCCTGATGCTGGCCATCGCCTATTCGGCCAGTATCGGCGGTGTCGCCACCCTCATTGGTACGCCACCCAACGCCCTGCTGGCCGGCTACCTCGCCGAAGATCGCGGCATCGACATCGGCTTCGCCCAGTGGATGCTGATTGGCCTGCCTATCAGTATCGTCATGATGAGCGTGGCCTGGTGGTGGTTGACCCGTCACCGCTTCCGCCTGGATGCCGGCGAAGGCAGCGCTGGCATGATCAGCGACGAACTATCCCAGCTTGGCCGCATGAGCCCTGCCGAAACCCGCGTCGGCATGGTCTTCGCGTTTGCCGCCCTGGCCTGGGTAACGCGCCCCCTGCTCAATGACATGGGGCTCGCCTGGCTCTCCGATACGGGCATCGCCATTGTCGCCGGCCTGGTGCTTTTCCTCATTCCCAGCGGCCGAGGTGACGGGGAACGCCTGATGGTCTGGGAGGAGGCTCAAAAGCTACCCTGGGGCATCCTGCTGCTCTTCGGCGGCGGCCTGGCGCTGGCAGGCACCATCACCCGAACCGGGCTGGCCGCATGGATCGCTGACCAACTGGCCATATTCGGCACCTTCCCGCTGCTGGCCATGATCGGCATCGTGGTGCTGGTGATCATCTTCCTCACCGAGGTGACCTCCAATACCGCCACCGCCGCGGCCTTCCTGCCGCTGCTGGGTGCGCTGGCGCTATCACTGGATATCTCACCGCTGCTGATCACCGTACCTGCCGCCATCGCCGCGAGCTGCGCCTTCATGATGCCGGTGGCCACACCGCCCAACGCCATCGTGTTCGCCGCCGGCCACATGAAGATCCAATCGATGATCCGGGCAGGCTTCGTGTTGAACCTGGCAAGCACCGTGGTGGTGACACTGATGGCCTATTTCCTGGTGGTGACCCTCTGGTGAATCTGGCCTCAAGCCCCGGAAAGCACGACGCCCGGCCTTGGCCGGGCGTCGTGCTTTCCGAACGGCGAGTCATCCCCACAGCGACCAGGCCATCGCGTAGTGATCCAGCAGCAGCACCCCGAAGACACCGAGAATGTAGCGGATCGAGAACCAGAAGGCCGCCAGAGGCGCTTTCGGGTCCTCGCCGCGCCACACCTTCCAGTTCCAGAACATGAAGCGCGCATTGAGCGCCACCATCCCGACCAGGTAGACGGCACCGCTCATGCCGATCACGAAGGGCATCAGCGTGACCGCCACCGTGAGCCAGCCATAGAGCCACACCTGCAGACGGGTGAAAGCCTCGCCATGGGTGACCGGGAGCATCGGTACCCCGGCCCTGGCGTACTCCTCTCGCTTATGCAGCGCCAGGGCCCAGAAATGTGGCGGAGTCCAGGCGAAGATGATCAGCATCAGCAGCAGCGGCTCGGGGCCGAGCTGACCGGTGACCGCTGTCCAGCCCAGTAGGGGCGGCGCCGCACCGGCTACCCCGCCGATCACGATGTTCTGAGGCGTGGCGTGCTTGAGGAAGGCGGTATAGACCAGCGCATAGCCGATCAGCGACCCCAGGGTCAGCCAGGCGGTCAGGGCATTCACCTGCCACAGCAGCAGCCCGATACCCGCCACCGACAGCAGCATGGCCCAGGCCAGCGCCACTGCATTGGGCATCCGCCGGGCCGCCAAGGGGCGCTTCGAGGTGCGCAGCATCATGGCATCGAGGCGGCGGTCCACCACGTGATTGAACGCCGCGGCACCGCCAGCGGCCAGCCCGATCCCCACCAGCCCGAAGACCACCACGGCCAGCGAGGGCAGCGTGGGACGAGCCAGGGCCATGCCCACCAGAGCACATACCAGCATCACTGCGACCACCCGCGGCTTGCACAGGGTCACCAGGTCGCGCCAACTCCAGCTCACCGTCACCAGCGGCTCGGCCCGCTCCAGTTCCGCGTGAGACGTCACAGCCTCAGACATGGACCCACTCCTTCTCTCTCATTTGTTGTCGATGATGAACCGCCTGAGACTCGCGCCAGACCCAGGCGGACAGGGCCATCACGATCACCAGCGCCACCGCGCCGGCCGTGTGCAGCAGGGCCAACCACAGCGGCAACCACATGAGCACATTGGCGATCCCCAGTGCCACCTGGACGCTGAAGACCCCCAGCATGCCAGCCAACCAGGGGCGCAGTCGCACCTCCTGCCAATGGCGCCAGGCTAGCCACAGCAGGGCCAGGCCCAGGGCCAGGGCACCGAGCCGGTGGCCGACGTGGATGGCGACACGCGCATCGGCGTGCAACTGGCCGTGTAGGTAGTTGGGCCCCACACTCTGGGTCAGGTGGAATCCCTCGCTCCAATCCATTTCCGGCCACCACTCCCCGTTGCAGGTGGGAAAGCCCTGGCAGGCGATCCCCGCATAGTTGCTCGAGACCCAGCCACCCAGCGCCAGTTGTACCAGCAGCAGCAGCATGGCCACCCCCCACAGCGGGGTGAAGCGGCGACGTGGCGGGACCTCCCCGCCAGGCGTCAACTCGACGCGATTGAAGCGCCGCAGCCGCAGATGAAGCCATAGGAACAGGAGCATGACCGTCAGCCCGCCCAGCAGGTGCAGGGTGACGACCTGAGGCCACAGCTTGAGCGTCACGGTGAAGGCACCGAAGGCCCCCTGCACCACTATCACCGCCAGCAGCGCCAGGCTGACTCCCCAGGGGAAGTCGGCATGCCGGCGAAGCGGGGCGCCGAGCAGCACCAGTGCGATCACCACTAGGCCCAAGGCGGCCGCCACATAGCGGTGGACCATCTCTACCCAGGCCTGGAAGACTTCCAGGGGGGCATCGGGCGTATGGGCCATTGCCCTGGACGCATCCGGCACCACCAGGCGTCCATAGCAACCCGGCCAATCCGGGCAGCCGAGCCCCGCATCGACCAGGCGGGTAAAGACCCCTACCAGGATCACCCCGATGGTGAAGACCAGACCCAGCAGGCTCAGGGTCTTTAGCACACGTAACCGGCGGGTGACGTCAAGTGTCCCCGAACTCGAGGCGTGTCGGTTCATCATCCGGCCACCTCGCGGGCATCTCGACGCCCGGTGTCAGGGTTCATCCTCAGCAACCGATTCACATCATCGAGCACATCGCTGGCATCGGCATCGGGCCCATAACCGAGCACCGGGTGCCCTTGCGGATCCAGGACCCACAGCCGATCCGCCGAGCGCCACTCGGGAACCTGTTGCCATTGTGTCATCTGCTCACCGGGCA
>CAYWBG010000094.1:0-9260 GCA_964456005.1 uncultured Halomonas sp. | reverse complement strand
CCACGCTGGAGAAGGGCACGATGTGGTAGGTGCCGTTGAGGTCGCGGATGCCTACTGAACGGATGCTGAGCCGCTCCGCGACTCCCGTGACGCTGCCCACCGTGACCACGTCGCCGGTGTTCATGGCGTTCTCCACCTGGATGAAGACACCGGTGATGATGTCCTGGACCAGCTTCTGGGCGCCGAAGCCGATGGCCAGGCCCAGCACACCGGCACCGGCGATTAGCGGGCCGATATTGATGCCGATCTCGGCCAGCACAATCATGGCGGTGATGGTCACCAGGGCGATGGCCAGGGCGTTGCGGAACAGCGTCAGCAGGGTCTTGGCGCGGGCGTCGGGCTCGCCGGTGCCGGTCTCGGGGTTGAGCTTGTGCTCGATCAGGCTCGCCAGCCCCAGCCAGGCGCCGATGGCGAGCGCCAGGATCACCGCGACGCTGACCAGCTTGCCGACCAGGCCGCTGCCCGCGTCGGAGGCGTACCAGGCCGCCAGGTCGAAAGCGCCCCAGGCGTCGAGCACCAGCATGAGTACCAGCACCACGATGACGGTGCGAATTAGCCGCAGGGCGTTGGGCACGTAGCTATTCAGGCGTGGCTCGAGCAGCGGCAGTTTGCGCCGCAGGTCATCGGAGACCCGGATGCGGCGGCCGATGGTCTGGGTCAGGAAGCTGGAGACCAGCAGTCCCACCACCACGGCGGCGATAGTCTTCAGAGTGGCCAAGAGGACGAAGGGCAGGGCATCCGCCGGGCGGGTCAGGGTCAGCACCAGCACCATGAAGAAGTAGACCAGCGCGAACAGATGCCAGGTGCGGGCGAACAGCTGCAGCGAGACCCGGCTGGCGGCCATGGTGGCCCGGTCCGCCTTTTCGTTGATGGCATCGCGCAGGCGCTGGCGGTTCTTGATCACCACGATCACGGCATAGATGAAGGCGCCGAACATGATCAGGGTGCCGATACCCTGTCCCAGGGCCGGGGCGATATAGACGTTGATCAGCGGCACCACGATCATCAGGCCGTAGCCCACCAGGCCGATCAGCTGCGCGATCCAGCGGTTCCAGTAGGATGCTTCGATCGCCGTGATCGGCAGTAGGCGCAGCCCCTCATAGCGGGAGGCGAACAGCATGCGCACCCCTGCTTTGAGCAGCTCGATGACCAGGAAGGCGTTGAGGAACAGCGAAGCGCGGGTGGAGAGCTCGCCGGTCTCGCCGATGGCGAAGGTGGCGATCAGGTTACCGCCCACATAGGCGAGGGCCACGATCAGCACGTCCACCAGGGCGGCCAGGGCCACGCAGATCACCAGACGCAGCACTGGCGTCAGGCCGGCGCCGTTAAGTGACCATTGGCTGATGCCGGTGAAAAGCGGCTTGGCCAGGCGACGAAACACCATGAACATCGCGAAGGTCGCGAGTATCACCAGGCCCAGATTGATGGCGGCGCTGGTGAAGGCCGCCGTATCGAAGGTGCTGTCCTCCAGGCCACCGGTGAACAGCCCGCCGATCGCCTCCACGGAGTGACCGAACTGGCTGCCGATGTCGCTAGCGATACGGCTGGTGACCTCGGCCAGTTGGCGGGGCAGCGAGGGCTCAGATGCTGCCTCGGCGGGAGGGGGTTGCGCGGCGGCCGTTTCGTCGGCCAGGCCTCGCAGCTGGTCGATAAGCTGCTGGCGCGAGGCTTCATCTTCCAGCAGGTCGGCCAGGGTAGAGTGGGCCGGCACGTCGCCGCCCTCTGGCTGCTGGGCCTGAACCGGCATCGAGACTGCCAGCAGGGCGGCCAGCAGCCAGCCGAACAGCAGGGGTAGGGCTCGCTTGGGGTTCACGCGGTGACCTCCGTTTCTTGGCGTGTGGGTAATACATGCGGTGCAATGAAGCCTTATCGCTCACGCATTTCATTATAAAGGGCATTACCGGCGCAACCTTGTCCGGCCGCCCGCTGCCACATGGTCATGTACAGGCATTGTACATAGGTTGGATGAATTATCATCCGCGAGGTCGGCACCTCCACCCCACCATACGGCGGGGCCATCCTCAGCGAAATAGGGGGCCTCGGGTTCACGGGCGACAGTGCGACGATCGGCGCATGATCTCGCGGAAGCGGGCAGAGGGGGCAGAGGAAGATGTGCCGGTACAGCAAGCGGACCCACACGGGGCCCGACAGGCTATCTATCATCACTCCCGACTCGATGAGAGAGCCGGTGAGTTTACTCGGCCGTCGCCAGCAGGCTGGCGTTCCCCCCCGCGGCGGTGGTGTCGATGCATAGATGGCGCTCGACCACGTAGCGTTCCGGCGAGATGGTCTGGGTCTCGAGTGGCACGATGGCGCCGTCACGCTTGGCAAGCGCGAGGCGCAGCTCGCGGGTCCAGTCGCTGGCGCCGGCCGCTGACACGGTATCGATACCCTTGAGCGCCGTCAGGGTGTCGGCCGAGACGCTACCGTCGAGCCCTGCCACGGGCGCACCGGCATCGATCAGCGGCTGTACGGCCTGGACCGCGCCCGGGGCGACGAGCACCGCTGGAGAGCCTGCCCCGAGAGCCTGGGCCGCTTGGGCCAAAGCGATTTCGAGGGTCGGCCCCAGGCACAGCGCCGGGCCCTTGGGATACATTGACAGGCGGTTGCTTTCTCCCGTCGGCCCCGGCAGCGTCTGCGGGGTCATGTCCACCGCCGCGGTCTCGTTGAGCGCCCGACGCACCACGCCCCCCTTGCCGGAGAGCGCCTTGCGCAACACTTCGACCCGGTCAGGGCGTGCCGCCCAGTTGCGGGCGTCCAGCCCGTCGAGGGCCGACTGGAGGTCGCCGGCTGTCACCGCCTCTCCCTTCGGCGCCTCGTGATGCTCCGCCTTGCCGGTGCGGCGGAACCGGGTGACATAGAGCGGGCCGCCTGCCTTGGGTCCGGTGCCCGAGAGGCCCTCGCCTCCGAAGGGCTGGGAGCCGACGATGGCGCCGATCTGGTTGCGGTTGACGTAGATGTTGCCGACATGGATGCGCTCGACGATCTGCTGCACCCGGTCATCGATGCGGGTATGCAGGCCGAAGGTCAGTCCGTACCCGCGGCCATTGATGTCATCGACCACCCTGTCGATGTCACGCGCCTTGAAGGTGGCCACGTGCAGGACCGGGCCGAAGATCTCGCGCTCGAGATCCTCGATGCCCCCGACCTCGACCACCGCCGGGGTGACGAAGGTGCCGGTGGACGGCGCGGGGAGCGTCTTGATGACCTTGCCGGCCTTTTCCTGCGCTGCCACATAGTCGCTGATGTCGGCCTGGGCCTCGGCGTCGATCACCGGTGAGACGTCGGTATCGGTATTCCAGGGATCGCCGATGGTCAGCGCGTCCATGGCGCCGTCGAGCATGTCGAGCAGCCGCTCCCGCGCCTCCTCCTGAACGTACAGCATCCTCAGCGCCGAGCAGCGCTGGCCGGCGGACTGGAAGGACGAGATCAGGATGTCGCGCACCGCCTGCTCGGTCAGCGCCGAGGAGTCCACGATCATGGCATTCAGCCCGCCGGTTTCGGCGATCAGCACGGCATCGGGTCCTGCGTTCTGCGCCAGGGCCTTGTGGATGATCTGCGCCACCGGGGTCGAACCGGTAAAACAGACCCCGGCGATTCGCGGATCGCTGGTCAACGGACCGCCGACCGTGGGCCCGTCGCCGGGCAGCAGCTGCAGGGCCGCCTCGGGCAGGCCGGCCTCGCGCATCAGCTCCACGGCGCGGGCGGCGATCAGGGGGGTCTGCTCGGCGGGCTTGGCAAGGACGGCGTTGCCGGCCGCCAGCGCCGCCGCAATCTGGCCGGTGAAGATGGCCAGCGGGAAGTTCCACGGGCTGATGCAGACGAAGATACCGCGTGCGCTGCCGGGCTCCTCCGCCTCCAGTCGCTCGCCTTCGTTGGCGTAGTAGCGCAGGAAATCCACCGCCTCGCGTACCTCGGCGATGCCATCGAACATCATCTTGCCGGCCTCGCGGGTGGTGATCACGGTCAACTCGGCGATGTGCTGCTCGTAGAGGTCGGCGGTGCGGCGTAGCACCTCGGCCCGCTCCGCTGCCGGACGCGTCGACCAGACACGAAAGCCGGTCTCGGCGGCGTCGAGGGCGGCCGCCACCTCGTCTGGCGTTGCCTCATGCACCTGACCGACCACCCGCGAGTTGTCGGCGGGGGAGACGACATCGCGGGCCTCGCCCCGGGGTGCCGGGCTGCCCGCCAGCATCGGGCCTGCGGTCCAGGTGGCGTCGGCGAAACCCTCACGCGCCTCGAGCAGGGGCAGAATCGAGGCGGGTTCGTTGATCCGATAGCCCCGGGAGTTCTTGCGCTCGGGGGCGAAGAGTTCTCCGGGCTGGCGGATCAAGGGGCTTGGGATGGCGTCACCCAGCCGCTGCATCTCCGCTACCGGATCCTTCGAGACCTCGCTTGGGGGAATCGAGCCGTCCACCACCTGGTTCACGAACGAGGAGTTCGCCCCGTTCTCCAGCAGGCGGCGAACCAGATAGGCCAGCAGGTCACGGTGGGCGCCGACCGGCGCGTAGAGGCGGCAGTGTGTGCCCTCCGACTGTTTGACGATGTGGTGGAGGGATTCGCCCATGCCGTGCAGGCGCTGGAACTCGTAGCTGTCCTTGTCGTCGCCCGCCATGGCGACCACGGCGGCACAGGTATGGGCGTTGTGAGTGGCGAACTGCGGATAGATGCGGTCGCGCCGGTCGAGCAGCATCTGGGCGCAGGCCATGTAGCTGACATCGGTGTTGACCTTGCGGGTGAAGACCGGAAAGGTCTCGACCCCCATCTCCTGGGACAGCTTGATCTCGGTATCCCAGTAGGCGCCCTTGACCAGCCGCACCATGATCTTGCGGTCGAGCCGTTCGGCCAGCTCGTAGAGGGTCTCGATCATCGACGCGGCGCGGCGTCCATAGGCCTGCACCACGACCCCGAAGCCGTCCCAGTTATCGAGGCTGGGGTCTGACATCAGCGCCTCGATCACGTCGAGGGAGAGATCCAGCCGGTCCTGCTCCTCGGCGTCGATATTGAAGCCGATGTTGGCCTTGGCGGCCTGCTGCACCAGCTCCCTAGCTCGCGGGAGGAGTTCCGCCATCACCGTGTCGCGGTGGGTGTATTCATAGCGCGGATGCAGCGCCGAGAGCTTTACCGAGATACCGGGGCTACCGCGCACGTCGCCCTTGGCCTGCTTGGCAATCGCGGTGATCGCCTTGGCATAGGCCTGGTGATAGCGCACGGCATCCTCGTCGGTGCGCGCCGCCTCGCCGAGCATGTCGTAGGAGTAGGTGTAGCCCTGCTTCTCGAGTTCGCGGGCATTCTTCATACCCTCCTCGATGGTCTGGCCGAGCACAAACTGGCGTCCGAGGATCTTCATCGAACGCCCGACCGCGGTACGCACCACGGGCTCGCCCATCCGGCGCACCAGGCCGCGCAGCGCACGCGCCGGGCCCTTGGGATCCTCCTCCAGCACCTTGCCGGTCAGCAACAGCGCCCAGGTCGAGGCGTTGACCATGGAGGACGAGGACTTGCCCAGGTGCGCCCCCCAGTCGGAGGGTTCAATCTTGTCGTGAATCAGGTCGTCGATGGTTTCCGCGTCGGGTACCCGCAGCAGTGCTTCGGCCAGACACATGAGACCTACGCCCTCGGCGGTCGAGAGCCCATATTCGGCCAGGAAGGCCTCCATCATCGAGGGCTTCTTTTCCTTTCGCACTCGCTCCACGTAGTTGGCCCCGGCCGCAGCCACCTTGCGGCGATCGTCCTCCGACAGCTTGATCCGTTTGGCAAGCTCGTGCAGCACATCTGCCTCATCAGCGGCATAGTTGGCGCGGATGCGCCAGCGCAGGTCACTCACGTCGCTATCTAGATGAAGGTTGGCTTTGTTCATGGTCGATCTCTCCTCGCTACCCGACACAGAGCATCGTTGCGCCAGCCGGATCTCATCAGTCTTGTTGTTAGGCCGTGGCGTCGCTCGGGCGTTCTGTCATTGATGACGCCTGGCGTCTCCGGTGTCGGGATGGCGTGTTCATGGCTCTCGGCGGCGATGTCCGAGTCCTCGAAAAGGATGATCTCGTCGCTGTCTTCAATTCGGTGCCTCGGTTCAGACATCAAAGCAGTGTACCGGCCAGGTTCCTTGCGCTAACTGGACCTGTACATCAACCTCATTTCAACGATGCTGATCTCCTGATCGATGTGATGCAGTCTGGCGCCGTCTTGCCACCCCAAGGAGTCCCCGGCCAGGAGCAGCACCGGGCCGCAGCTGTCTGTCCCGGGGGTGGACGGAGCCTCAGGTGGGGATATGCCAGCTGTCGGGGCACTGCTCGCTTCGGAACAGCCGCTGGGCGGTGCCGGCATTGCCTCGCTCGGCGAGCACGTCTCGTTCCGCGACGAGGGCCTCGAGCAGGGCGGTGCTGGGGTGGCGCACTGTCAGCAACGTCAGGCCCTCGTGGCGTTGCAGCCGGTAGTCGGCGGCCAGCGATTCGGCCAGCGGATCGAGTTTCTCGGGCTTGGGGTCGACGCAGAGCCGGAGCCGCATGGCCTCGCTATCGATCAGGTTGGCATGCAGGCCGACGTCGACGAGGCGTCCCAGGATGTCGTGGAGTCGAGCCTCGTCCATGAAAGCAAAGTCGCGGGGTTGAATTTCCAACAGCACCTGGTCGTCGCGCAGGATGAAGGAAGCGACGGCGTCGTCGTGGCGTGTCTCGGCATCGATGGTGCTGGGCGGTGCATTCGGCTCCTCGAAGGAGCGTACCGTCAGCGGGATCGCCTTCTGCTGGAGAGGTCCCAGGGTCTTGGGGTGGATCACCTTGGCACCGTGCCATGCCAGCTCCACGGCCTCGGCGTAGGAGATATGTGCCAGCTGCACGGCGTTGTCGAAGCGTCGCGGGTCGGCGTTGAACAGGCCGGGTACATCCTTCCAGATCACTACCTCTTCGGCACCCAGGCAGCGGGCGAGGATAGCCGCGCTGAAGTCCGAGCCCTCCCGGCCTAGGCTGGTCATGGTGCCGGTGGTCGTGGCGCCGATAAAGCCCTGGGTAAGGCGCAGGCGGCCATCATCCACCGGCAGCGCCCTGACCCGCTCCTCGGTCGCCGCCCAGTCGACGTTAGCGGCCTGGTGACAGGCGTCGGTGATGATCAGCTCGCGGGCGTCGCACCAGGCGGTGGCCACGCCGATGGCATTGAGCCAGGCGGCGACGATGGTGGTGGAGAGCAGCTCACCGTAGCCGATTGTCTGGTCATAGTGCAGGGGGTAGGAGGACTCGCGGTGCTGCCGGTGCTGCGTGTCCAGCGCGTCGAATAGCGCCGTGACCTCCGACGCCGGGCCCTCTCCCTCGCCAAAGAGCTCGGCGACCACACTCAGATGGGCCTGGCGCAGGTCATCGAGGCGGCGGCGGTAGCCGGCCTCGTCACCCTGCCGTGCCGCCTCGATTAACGCTTCCAGGGCGTTGGTGGTCTTGCCCATGGCCGAGACCACCACAGTCAGCGGCCGGTCGTGGAAACCGTCCAGGAGATCGCCCAGCTGGCGGATGGCTGCGGCGTCCTGAATCGAGGCGCCGCCGAATTTGAAGACCCGAGTCATGGCAGTTCTCCCTGTCTGATGAGTACTGCGGTTACCATGCGGGAAAATGTCGACGGGAGAAAGGGGGACTGCGTGGGCGTCAGCTCAGTCGTTGCATGTAGTCCACATAGCCGAAGGAGCGCACCGTGTGCACCTGGCGGCTGGTTTCGTCGACTCGGCAGATCGACGGCAGGCGGATGCCGTTGAAGGTGGTGGTCTTCACCATGGTGTAGTGGGCCATATCGGTGAATACCAGGCGGTCGCCGATGGAAAGCGGCCTGTCGAAGCTGTATTCGCCCACCATGTCGCCGGCCAGGCAGGTCAGCCCGCCCAGGCGGTAGCTATGAGCCTTCTCTCCCGGCTCGCCGGCGCCGATGATCTCCGGCCGGTAGGGCATTTCCAGCACATCGGGCATGTGCGCCGTGGCGGAGGTGTCGAGGATGGCGATGGGGCCGTCGTTGTCGACGATATCCAGCACGCTGCATACCAGAAAGCCGGTGTTCAGGGCGATGGCTTCACCGGGCTCCAGGTAGACACTGAGGTGCGGGTGGCGCGCCCGGAAGTCGCGAATCACTCGCACCAGGCGCTCGACGTCGTAGTCGTCGCGGGTGATGTGATGGCCGCCCCCGAAGTTGACCCACGAGAGGCCCGCCAGATGCTGGCCGAACTTCGACTCGAAGGCGGCCAGAGTGTGTTCCAGGGCGTCGCTGTTCTGCTCGCACAGGGTGTGGAAATGCAGTCCCTCTAGCCCCTCCAGGTCGACCCCGGCCAGGTCCACGGCGCGGGTTCCCAGACGGGAGCCCGGCGCGCAGGGATCATAGAGCGCCACCTTGCCTTCGGAGTACTCCGGATTGACCCGCAGCCCACAGGAGACCGTCCGCGGCGCTGCCGCGACACGTTCGCGGAAGTGCTGCCACTGCCGCGGCGAGTTGAAGCTCAGATGGTCCGCATAGCGCAGCACCTCCGTCATCTCCGCCTCGGTGAAGGCGGGTGAGTAGCAGTGGACCTCGCCGCCAAAGGTCTCTGCGCCCAGGCGCGCCTCGTCCTGGCCGCTGGCCGTGGTACCCACCAGATACTGGCGCACCAGCGGAAAGGCGTCCCACAGGGCGAAGCCCTTCAGGGCCAGTAGGATCTTCGCGCCGCTGCGCGCCTGCACCTCGCCGAGGAGCTCCAGGTTGCGGCGCAGCAGGGCGTCGTCCACCACGTAGGCCGGCGAGGGGCAGGCCTGGATATCGAACGGATAGGCGATTTCGCTCATTTCGGCCTCAGGCGAGGGGATCGTGGTCGGGGTCGAGCTCGACCATCTGCCAGGGCAGGCCCATCTCACCAATGCGTGCCATGAAGGGGTCGGGGTCGAGCTGCTCGACGTTGAACACGCCCTCGCCCTTCCAGATGCCCTCCAGCATCAGCATGGCACCGGTCACCGCCGGCACGCCGGTAGTGAAGGAGATAGCCTGGGACTTGACCTCTTCATAACACTTTTCGTGGTCGCAGATGTTGTAGAGATGCACCTTGCGACGCTTGCCATCCTTGATGCCGTCGAGGATAACGCCGATGTTGGTCTTGCCCTTAGTGCGTGGGCCAAGCGAGGCTGGGTCGGGCAGCACGGCCTTCAGAAACTGCAGCGGGGAGATTTCGCAGCCCTCCACCTTGATCGGCTCGATGCGGGTCATGCCGACGTTCTCCAGCACCTTCAGGTGGGTGATGTACTTGTCGGAGAAGGTCATCC
>CAYWBG010000093.1:0-9358 GCA_964456005.1 uncultured Halomonas sp. | reverse complement strand
GAAATCCGGCGGCCGTGGGCGTCTTTCCACCCTGATCGCCGGCGTGGTGCTGCTGCTGATGGTGGTCTTCCTCTCCGACTGGGTCTCCCAGATCCCCATGGCCGCTCTCGTCGCCGTGATGATCATGGTCTCCATCGGGACGTTCAGCTGGTCCTCGATCCGCGACCTCAAGCAGCACCCGATGAGCACCAACGTAGTGATGATCGCCACGGTCATCGTCACCGTGGTGACCCACAACCTGGCCATCGGCGTCTTCGTCGGCGTGCTGCTCGCCGCCATGAACTTCGCCAACAAGGTGGGCAACATCCTGTATGTCGGCTCCGAGGAGGCCGAAGAGGGCAGCCGTCGCATCTACCGGGTGGTGGGCCAGGTGTTCTTCGCCTCTTCCGAGCGCTTCGGCAACGCCTTCGACTTCAAGGAGACCGTGGAGAAGGTCACCATCGACCTCTCCCGCGCCCACTTTTGGGACATCACCGCCGTGCAGACCCTGGACCGCGTGGTGATCAAGTTCCGCCGCGAGGGCACCGAGGTGGAATTGGTGGGCCTCAACGAGGCGAGTGCCACCATCGTCGATCGTTTTGCGGTGCATGACGACCCGGAAGCCGTCGAGAAACTGATGGGAGGACACTGACATGACCGAACAGGTAATGGCCGCCATCGACGGCTCGACGTTCTCTGAAGGCGTCTGCGCCGCCGCCGCCTGGTCCAGCCTGGCCCTGGGCGCGCCGCTGACCTTCCTGCATGTGAACGATAACCACGCGCCCCCTGAGGAGCGCAACCTCTCCGGCAACCTGCTGGCCGGTGGCCGCGAGCGCCTGCTCGAGGAGCTCTCTGAGCTCGACGAGCAGCGGGCCAAGGTGTCGCAGGAGCAGGGCCGGCTGATGCTGCAGGCCGCTCGAGAGCGGGCGATCGAGGACGGGATCGCGGAGCCTGGCACCCGCCAGCGCAACGGCACCCTGGTGGAGACCCTCGAGGAGCTGCAGGGCGACATGCGCCTGCTGGTGATCGGCAAGCGTGGCGAAGGGGCCGAGCACGATGGCGATCATCTGGGCTCCAATCTGGAGAGGGTGGTGCGCACCCTGCAACGGCCGATCCTGATGGTGCCGGCGTCCTTCAAGACGCCCGAGGCGGTGATGCTCGCCTTCGACGGCAGCAAGACCACCCGCAAGGGCGTGGAGATGCTGGCCAAGAGCCCGCTGTTTGCGGGCATCCTGGTGCACGTGGTCATCGTTGGCGCCGAGACCGGCGATAACCGCTCCCAGCTCGACTGGGCGCTTAAGACCCTGCGCGATGTCGGCCATGAGGCCGAGGGCGCCATCCGTGCCGGCGAGGTGGAGGCGACCCTGCGCGCCTACCAGGACGAGAACGCCATCGACCTGCTGGTGATGGGGGCCTACGGCCACTCCCGCATTCGCCACCTGCTGGTGGGCAGCACCACCACCGAGATGCTGCGCCGCGCCAACCTGCCGATCCTGCTGCTGCGCTGATCCTTTCCCGAGCCGGCCCCGTCCTGCACGGTGCGCCGGCTTGTCTTATCCACGATGCTCCCAGGCCGCCAAGCGGGGCCAGGAGAGATGCTGTTCCGGAGTGACCCATGTCCCGCAAGATCTACTGTATCGCCAACTTCAAGCCCAAGCCCGGCCGCGAAGAGGCCCTATTCAAGGCCCTGCAGGCGCTCGAGCCCAACGCCCACCGCGAAGACGGCTGTCTTCAGTACACCGTGACCCGGCATATCGATCACCCCAACGCCCAGGGCGCCAGCTACCCGATCGTCTTTCACGAGATCTGGGCCAGCCGAGAGGCCTTCGAGGCACACTGCAACCGTCGCGAGATCAAGGAATTCTTCGCCACTCAGGTCGAGTCGCTCGATGGGGACGTACATCACGCGAATGTCTGCGTCTATACCGACGAGCCGCACGACTACGACGCTCCCTGCTGTTGATCCACGCCGGGTCCATCGTGGGGGTGTTGATCCAGGTCCTATGCAAGGCATCCTGCATGGGGTAGAAACATCAGGACGAACAACGACTCACGCCAGCCAGGAAACGACACGATGACAGAACAGGTGATGGCCGCCATCGACGGCTCGACGTTCTCGGAAGGGGTGTGCGGCTACGCTGCCTGGGCCAGCCAGGCCCTGAATGCGCCGCTGACCTTCCTGCACGTGGTGGACAACCATCCCCAGACCGCCGAGGCGGATCTCTCCGGCAATATCGGACTCGGTTCGCGGGAGCATCTGCTCGAGGAGCTCTCCCAGCTCGACGAACAGCGCGCCAAGGTGGCCCAGGAGCAGGGCCGGCTGATGCTCAAGGCCGCCAAGGAGAGAGCCGTCGAGGGGGGCATCGCGGCACCGGGGACCCGCCAGCGCAATGGCACCCTGGTGGAGACCCTGGAGGAGCTCCAGAATGACATACGCCTGCTGGTCATTGGCAAGCGCGGCGAGACGGCCCATCAGGACAGCGGCCACCTGGGCTCCAGCCTGGAGCGGGTGGTGCGTACCCTGCATCGGCCTATCCTGATGGTGCCGGACACCTTCAAGGCTCCCGAGGCGGTGATGCTCGCCTTCGATGGCAGCAAGACCACCCGCAAGGGCGTGGATATGCTGGCCAAGAGTCCGCTGTTCGATGGCATTCCCGTCCACGTGGTCATCGTCGGCGCCGAGACCGGCGACAATCGCTCCCAGCTCGACTGGGCGCTGAAGACCCTGCGCGACGCGGGGCACGAGGCCGAGGGCGCCATCCGTGCCGGCGAGGTGGAGGCGACCCTGCGCGCCTACCAGGAGGAGAACGGCATCGACCTGCTGGTAATGGGCGCCTATGGCCACTCACGTATTCGTCACCTGCTGGTGGGCAGCACCACTACCGCCATGCTGCGCAGGGCGAGCGTGCCGGTGCTGCTGCTGCGCTGAGTCTTTCTGTTTCGCTAACCGTAAGCTAACGCCGTTGACGCTTCGGCGCCTTAACGGATCAAGGCGCCGGGGCAACGTTGATCGGGCGTGTCGGTAGTCCGGTGGAGGTATCAGGCCTGAGCCCTGACCTCCCCCAGTACGCCCTGGGCCAGCCACCAGCCCAGCGCCAGGAAGACCAGCATGCCGGTGAGGATGGTGGTAAAGCTGGCGCCCAGGTCCAGGGCGATACCCAGCACCGCCGGGGCCAGGCCGGTAGAAAACACCATGGCTGCGCTCAGGGTGGCGCGTACCCTGCCCAGGTGCTCCGCGCCCCAGCTGCGCACCAGGATGCTGGTGGCGATGGGTTCCTGGGACCCCATCGCCAGTCCGCCCCCCACCATCACGGCCCAGACGCCGAGGTCACCGCCGATGGCGATCGCCAGTAGAAGGCCCAGCGCATAGGGCAGCAGGTAGAGGCGAGCCAGTCGAACGGGACCCAGGGTGTCCACCCAGCGCCCGCCGAACAGGGCCCCGGGCAGCTTGGCGATGCCCATGCCGGTCAGCGCCAGGGCATAGACGCCCAGGCTCGACCCCAGCGATTCGGTCATTGCCGCCTGGTAGAGGAAAAGCCCGGTCATGGTGATCGGCAGCACCATCAGCAGCGGCAGCAGGCGCCAGAAGCGTAGCTCGCGGAAGGGGCGTGGCCCACCGCGGCGTTGACCGGGCAAAGGACGCTTGCCTGGTGCCTGCGGCCAGGCGCCCCACTTGAGCAGGGGCAGCCAGAACATCGCCAGCACGGCCACGAACAGCCACCACAGCTCCTGCCAGGCAAACCAGACCAGCAGCGCCGCCATCAGCGGGGGCAGTGCCGTCTCGCCGAGCATGATGCCCATGCCGGTGAGCCCCAGGGCGCGACCGCGCAGGGCCACGAACTCGCGCCCTGCCAGCGTATTGCCCAGATGGGTCATCATTCCCTGACCGCAGAACCGGACCAGGGCGAGGCCCAGCAGCCCCAGGGCCCAGCCGGGGGCCAGTGTCAGCAGGCCGGTGCCCAGAAGCAGGCAGCCCAGCACCAGGGCGGCGAAGCGGCGCGGCGCGATCCAGTCGATGCTCGGTCCCAGGCGCAGCATGGCGAAGCCGGCCACCAAGGTGACGGCCGCATAGGCGGTGCCAAACTGGCCAGGTGATAGCCCCAGGCGTTCGCTGATTGGCGCCTGAAACAGGCCGATAAAGAAGCTCTGGCCGAGGCTCGAGGTGAACATCGCCAGGAAGGCGATGCCGATCAGTCCGCGATGATCCCGCAGCAACAGGCGGTAGCCCATGACGCCCTCCTCTGGCGCTGGCATGATGAGGCAGAGGGCCATGTTAGCAGCTTGGCGAGTCGGCCTGGCGTGATGCAGAGGAGGGGAGAGCATGAACCACCCGGAGCTGGATACGGACCGGATCGTCGCGCGCCTGGAAGCCCTGCGCACCGAACTGCGGGAGGAGAGCGAGTCGAGCCGTGAGTCCCGAAACCCCGTGTTGCTCGATCAGACTTCGGTGGGCCGACTGTCTCGAATGGATGCCATGCAGGGGCAGGCCATGGCCAAGGCCGAGGAGGAGCGCCGCCAGCTGGCACTGAGGCGCATCACCGCGGCCTTTCAGCGCATCGAGCGCGGTGAGTACGGCGAGTGCATCGCGTGTGGGGAGTGGATCGGAAAAAAGCGCCTCGACGGGGATCCGCTGGTACTGAAATGCATCGACTGCGCCGAGTGATCGACAATAGCATCCATAAGGAAACCGCAATGACCATCGTTCGTCATGACACCAAGGCACGCATGAGTCGTGCCGTGATCCACAACGGCATTGCCTACCTGTGTGGCCAGGTGGCCGGACCCGAGGCGCGCCAGGGCGACATCACCGCCCAGACCCAGAGCATGCTGGCCCGGGTCGATGAACTCCTCAAGGAGATCGGCTCCGACCGCGGGAATCTGCTCTCGGCCACGATCTACCTGAAGGATGGCCATGACGTTGCCGCCATGAATGCCGTCTGGGACGCCTGGATGCCCACTGGCCATGCCCCGGCGCGTACCTGCGTCTGCGCGGCGATGCCCGCCGATGAGCTCCGGGTGGAGATCACCGTCACAGCTGCCGTGGTTGACGGTGACTACAGCTACTGAGGCCTCTCCCTAGCGGGAGCAGGGGGCCTCGATAGGCGCCTCTCGTGGCCGCAGCCGCTACGAGAGGCATCCACCGCGATGTTCAACGTCGCGGTGACCAAAATGCCCTCGAGTTCATCGGGCAGCTCCTCGGCATGTCCCGCCCTTGGAGTGGTCGGCGATGATGTCGCTGCGAAATTCGGCGTCTTCGCTGCCCGAGGCCAGTGCCTGGGAGCCCGGCACCAGCCGGCCCGGGCGCCGGAGAGGGCGCCGAACCACGCCAGCTGCACCTAGTCATGACCATTGGCGGGGTAGCGGGTCTCCACCAGGCTGTCCTTGATCTTCTTCAGGTGGCCCAGGAAGTCCTCACCGCGGCGCAGGGTGACCCCGGTGGCCAGCACATCGATCAGCGCCAGCTGGATCATCCGCGAGGTCATCGGCATGTAGTGGTCGGTGTCCTCGGGCGTGGCCACCTCCAGTGTCTCGGTGCACTCGGCGGACAGCGGCGAGCCGGGGGCAGTGATGCCCAGCACCACCGCGCCGCTCTCGCGGGCCAGGCGGGCGATGTCGACCAGTTCCCGAGTCCTTCCGGTCCAGGAGATCACCACGACCACGTCACCGGTATGGCAACTCGACGCCACCATGCGCTGCATCAGCACATCGATATAGGCAGTGACCGGCAGGTTGAAGCGGAAGAACTTGTGCTGGGCGTCCTGAGCCACGGCGCCCGAGGCGCCCAGGCCGAAGAAGTGCACTTGCTTGGCCTGGATCAGGTAGTCCACCACCCGCTCTATGCGTTGTGGGTCGGCCTGGCGGCGGGCCTCGTCCAGGGCGGCGATGGTGGCCCCGAAGATCTTCTGGGTATAGTCGGCAGCGCTGTCGTCGGGTTCCACGGCACGGCTGACGTAGGGGGTCCCGCCGGCCAGACTCTGGGCCAGCTTGATCTTGAAGTCCGGGTAGCCCTTGGCATCGAAGCCGCGACAGAAGCGGTTGACCGTAGGCTCGCTCACCGAGGCGGCCTGTGCCAGGTTGGCGATGCTCATGCCGGTGGCGGTAGCCGGATCGGCGAGGATGACGTCGGCGACCTTGCGCTCGGAGCGATTGAGTTCCTCGAGGCGGTGGCGAATGCGATCGAGCAGGTCGTGACGGGCCATGATGGGTGGGCGTCTCCATGAAAAGGGGTGGCGCGCCGGCCGCGGAGTGAAGCCGGGTGGGTGATGTGGTGATTTAACTACATTATGCTGGCTATCCTAGCGTGAGGCGCTACGCGGGGCCAACCCTGGGCGAAGCACCCTAGGGTAATATGTAGTATTACGATATTTTATTGTTTTCGCTGCTTTGATTGGTTATTTTTTTAGTAAATAGACAAGAACGAGGTGCCCATGAGCCACGCCAGGCGGCACGGCCAGCCAGCGGAAACCGAAATTGATCTGGTGCTGTTTGGTGCCCTCGGCGACCTGTCTCAGCGCAAGCTCTTGCCCGCGCTTTACCATCTCGACCGTGAGGGGCTGCTCGATCCAAGCTCACGGTTGCTGGGCCTGGCGCGCGAGGAACTCGACCTGGAGGGCTTCAAGGGGCGCGTCGAGCAGGCGCTCAAGAGCCGCATCAAGGCCGAAGAGCTCGACCGCGAGGCGCTAGTGCGATTCATGGCGCGACTCGACTACCGCTGCTTCGACTTCACCCACTCCGACGGCTATGCCGAGATCCGCGAGTGGCGACGTGAGTCGCCTCGCCCCATGGTGATCTACCTCTCGGTAGCGGCTAGGGTCTACGGTGATATCTGCCGACACCTCGAGAGCAGCGGCAGCCTGGATGAGACGAGCCGGGTGGTAGTCGAGAAGCCGATCGGCCACGACCTGGCGTCGTCGGCGCGGATCAACGACGCCATTGGCGACATCTTTCCCGAGTCGCGTATCTACCGGATCGATCACTATCTGGGCAAGGAGACGGTGCAGAACCTGATCGCGCTGCGCTTTGCCAACCCGCTCTTCGGTACTCAGTGGAACCAGAACCACATCTCGCACGTAGAGCTCACCGTGGCCGAAAAGGTCGGTATCGAAGGGCGCTGGGGCTACTTCGACGCGGCGGGGCAGCTGCGCGACATGGTGCAGAATCATCTGCTGCAGCTGGTCTGTCTGATCGCCATGGACCCACCGGCCAATCTCGACGCCGACGCCATCCGCGACGAGAAGGTCAAGGTGCTCAAGGCGCTCAAGCCCTTCACCGACGATATGCTGGGGCGCGACGTGGTGCGCGGCCAGTACATCGCCGGTACCAGCGATGGCCAGGCCGTGCCGGGCTACCTGGAGGAGGAGGACGCCAAGATCGAGAGTCACACCGAGACCTTCGTGGCCATGAAGACCGAAGTGGCCAACTGGCGCTGGGCCGGGGTGCCTTTCTACCTGCGCACCGGCAAGCGTATGCCCGAGAAGCTCTCGCAGATCGTCATCCACTTCCGTCAGCAGCCCCACTACATCTTCGACCCGGACCAGCGGGGGCTCGCCGCCAACAAGCTGGTGATTCGCCTGCAGCCCGAGGAGGGTATCGCCCTGGAGGTGCTGACCAAGGACAGCGGTCTGGACAAGGGCATGCGCCTGCGTCGCGGTCCACTGCACCTGGACTTCAACAGTGCCTTCCCCAAGTCGCGGATTCCCGACGCCTATGAGCGCCTGCTGCTCGAGGTGATGAAGGGACAGCAGTACCTCTTCGTGCGCCGGGACGAGGTGGAACACGCCTGGCAGTGGTGCGACAACCTGATTGCCGCCTGGGAGGATCGCGACGAACCGCCGCGCCGCTACCCGGCCGGTTCCTGGGGGCCGGTCGCTTCCATCGCCATGATCACCCAGGATGGCCGAAGTTGGTATGAAGATTACTGAAAAACCCCAGGGCCGGTCGCAACTCTCCCAAGACCGCCATCATCACTCAAGATGGCCGAAGCTGGTATGAGGACTACTGAGATGAGCGAGCTTTGTCGAGAACGGCTGGCTTCCCAGCTGGCCGAGGCAGTCGCCGAAGCGCTGCGACAGGACTTGGCCCGCCAGGAGCGAGCCCTGCTGGTGGTCTCGGGCGGCGCCACTCCCGTGCCCTTCTTCCGGGCGCTGGCCGCCATGGCGCTGCCCTGGTCGCGCGTCGACGTCACCCTGGCCGATGAGCGCTGGGTGTCGGAGGAACATGCCGACAGCAATGCCCGCCTGGTGGGCGAGCACCTGCTGGGGGGGCCCGCCGCCGAAGCGACCTTCGTGCCGCTGACCACCGTCGATCCCACTCCCGAGCAGGGCGCCGAGACGGTGGCCAAGCGCTTGGCATCCCTCGCCTGGCCGGCCAGCGCGGTGGTCCTGGGAATGGGGGGGGACGGCCACACCGCCTCGTTGTTTCCCGACAGCCAGGAGCTGTCGCTGGCGCTCTCCACCGACGAGCCGGCAGTGGCCGTGCGTGCCCCGAGTCAGCAGCAGCCGCGGATTACCCTGAGCGCCGACCGCCTGCACCAGGCGCGGCGCCACTTTCTGCTTATCACCGGTGGCGACAAGCAGGCGGTACTGGCCAGGGCGCTCTTGGGCGATGACGCTCGCGAGCTGCCGATCCGCGCCTTCCTGGCCTGTCCCTTGGCCATCTACTGGGCTCCTTGAGGCCGGTTTCCTGAATTTCTCGGAGTGACTCCCATGACGTCCGAAAAGCGTATCGAAAAGCGTATCGAAAAGCAGCTGCCCTCCACCCGTACCACCGAACTCGACAGCATCTGCCTGAAAGCCGAAGTCATCCCGGTGCTCGCCATCCAGCGCGTGGAGGACGCCGTGCCTCTGGCCACCGCCCTGGTCGAGGGTGGCCTCACCGTGCTGGAGGTGACCCTGCGTACCGACTGCGCCCTTGAAGCGGTCCGCCGCATCAAGGCGGCGCTGCCCCAGGCCAGTGTCGGCGTGGGTACCGTGCTCACCCCGGCCCAGTATCGCCAGGCCGAGGCGGTGGGCGCCGACTTCGTGGTCACCCCGGGCACCACCGAGGCGCTCTATCGCTACGGCGTCACCAGCTCGGTACCGATGCTGCCGGGGGTGACCACCATCTCCGATGTCATGACCGGCTGGCAGTATGGCTATCGCCGCTTCAAGTTCTTCCCGGCGGAGGCCAGCGGAGGCGTCAAGGCGCTCAAGGCCTTCGCCGGCCCCATCCCCGAGGCGCGCTTCTGTCCCACCGGCGGGATCGGCATCAACAATGCCGAGGACTACCTGGCGCTGAAGAACGTGGTGAGCGTCGGGGGCTCCTGGCTCACGCCGGCCTCCCTGGTCGAGGCCGAGGACTGGGAGGCCATCCGCTCGCTTGCCCGCGAGGCCGCGGAGCG
>CAYWBG010000092.1:0-9424 GCA_964456005.1 uncultured Halomonas sp. | reverse complement strand
ACTTCATGTGGCTGCGCGCCTTCTGCCCCCAGGCCTGCTACGCCGGCGGCCCGGGGCCCTTCCGCTACCTGCTCTACAAGGACGTCAACCGCCACCCTAAGCTGCGCCTGGGTGGTCGCTAGGAGGTCGACATGCTGGAACTGAAAGCCGAGCCGCTGACCGCCGAGGCCTTCGCCCCCTTCGGTGATGTCATCGACGCCCGGGCGTCGGCGTGGTTTCCCATCAACGCCGGCCGCACCCGGCGCCACCACGACCTGGCGACGGTCGAGACCCTGGGGGAGGGTGCACGGACGCTGATCAGCATCTTCGTCAGCCAGCCGGTATCGATCCCCTTGGCGCTCGATTTCCTGGAGCGCCACCCCTTGGGCAGCCAGGCCTTCATGCCGCTGCACAAGGAGCGCTTTCTGGTGGTCGTGGCCCCGCCGGGTGATGCCATCGACCCCGCCGAGGTGCGCGCTTTCGTCACCGACGGCCGCCAGGGGGTCAACTACCGCGCCGGCACCTGGCACGCCATCCAGTCGGTGCTGGAGCGGGAAGGGGAATTCCTGGTGGTGGATCGGGGCGGCGAGGGGAGCAACTGCGACGAGTATCCGATGGCGCTTCGCGTGACCCTCTGAGAGGGATTTTCCGATCCTGAAATGATACCCAAGCTACTGTCGTAGCTTGGGTATTTTCTTGTTACGATAATTAATAAAAATTTTTTCCAAAAATAAAAATCCTCACGGGAGGAGTCAATAGGATTCGTATGACCGCAGCTGAAGCTGCTATCCAGGTGCTCAAGAAGGAAGGCATTGACGTCGCCTTCGGGGTGCCCGGCGCCGCCATCAACCCTTTCTATGCTGCTATGCGCCAGGTGGGAGGCATCGACCATGTCCTCGCTCGCCATGTCGAGGGCGCCTCGCACACGGCCGAGGGCTACACCCGCACGAAGGCCGGCAACATCGGGGTGTACATCGGGACGTCCGGTCCCGCCGGCACCAATATGATCACCGGTCTCTACTGCCGGCACGGTCAACAAGTGGGCCGTCACCGTGCTGGAGCCGGCCTAGGTGCCGCGCGCCTTCCAGCAGGCCTTCCCGCTGATGGCTCAGCACCAGGTGCCGGTGGTGGTCGAGATCATCCTGGAGCGGGTGACCAATATCGCCATGGGCACGGACCTGAACGGCGTCAACGAGTTCGATGCCCTGGCCGAGAGCCGGGAGGATGCGCCCACCTCCATTGCCGCCATTGTCTGAGGCTAGCCACAAACCCAGGGGCGCCGGGGACAGGGCGAAGAGGAGGTCCTACGCCAGGGGTGAGGAGCACTGCTCCGAACGGGCTGACCATGGATGGTCAGCACCGGCCCTGCAAGCGGAGCAGGATGCTAGAGCGCCGCAGGGCATCGGTAGCGCCCAGGGAGGGGTTCACAGCGCCTCCTCGCAGGCCTGTCGCCGGATCAGCCCCGAATCATGACCAACGACCCAAGGAGTTCACGATGCCCAAGTTCGCCGCCAACCTCAGCATGCTGTTCACCGAGGAGGCGTTCCTCGACCGCTTCGCCGCCGCCGCCCGGGCCGGCTTCAAGGGAGTGGAGTACCTTTTTCCCTATGACTATCCGGCCGAGACCCTGAAGGCCGGACTGGACGACAACGGCCTGACTCAGGTGCTCTTCAACCTGCCGGCGGGAGACTGGGCCGCCGGCGAGCGCGGCATCGCCTGCCACCCGGGTCGCGTCGAGGAGTTTCGCGGCGGCGTCGACCGCGCCATCGAGTACGCCCGGGTGCTGGGCAATACACAGGTCAACTGCCTGGCCGGCATCCAGCCGGACGGCGTCAGCGACGACCAGGCCCGCCAGACCCTGGTGGATAACCTGCGCTTTGCGGCGGAGAAGCTCCAGGCCGCCGGCATCCTGCTGATCGCCGAGCCGATCAATACCCGCGACATCCCTGGCTTCTTCCTCAACCGCACCGAGCAGGCCCTGGCCATCTTCGGCGAGGTGGCAAGTGACAACCTGAAGCTGCAGTACGATATCTACCACATGCAGATCATGGAGGGAGACCTGGCGCCGACGATCGAGACGCACCTCGCGCGCATCGCCCATATCCAGATTGCCGACACCCCCGGCCGTCATGAGCCAGGTACCGGCGAGATCCACTACCCCTTCCTGTTCGCCCATCTGGATCGCCTAGGGTATCGGGGTTGGGTCGCCGCCGAATACAAGCCGGCAGCGACCACCGAGGAAGGGCTGGGCTGGCTGGACGCCGCCCGCGGCTGATGGAAAGGGGGGCGCTCAAGCGCTTGCGGTCCCTTTGGGGTCAGATCCCGGCGGGGAGCGTTACTGCCTGAAGCCTGCATCATCACAGGCCTGGAGGCTTGGCCGGGGCCTGACCGACCTGTTCATCACCAGCGAGGGCATCAAGTCGGGCAATCCGCACCACCTCAAGCGCTATGAAGCGAAGCTGGCGTACCTGCAGCGCCGGTTGGTGAAAAAGCAGAAAGACTCGCGCAACCGAAACAAGCTGCGCCAGGAGGTGGCGCGACTGCACGCCAAGATCTCGGATTGTCGCCGCGATGCCATCCTTAAAGCGACCTGCACGCTCGTCAACGAAAACCAAGTGCTGTGTGTCGAGTCGCTCAACATCACCGGGATGATCAAGAACCGCTCCCTGGCCAAGGCCATCAGCGATGCGGGGTGGGGCGAGTTTCTTCGCCAACTCGTCTACAAGGCAGAATGGGCAGGGCGGCAACTGGTGAAAGTGAGCCAGTGGCTGCCAAGCAGTAAGATGTGCCATGGCTGCGGGCACAAGGTTGAGAAGCTGCCGCTCTCGCAGCGCCACTGGCACTGTGCAAGCTGCGGGCAGGCCATCGGTCGCGACATCAATGCCGTCGGGAATATCCGAACCGCCGGGCTGGCGGGGTTAGCCTGTGGAGTGATTGGAGCGGGGGCAGCGACCTAGCCGCTGCCTAGTGAAGGCGTGCCGAAGCAGGAAGGTTCCGGGGGTGACCTTAGAACCCTCGCCCAAAGCGCGAAGCGCGGCGGGCGGGGAGTGTCAGCTGTCACGCAATGACGCGTATACTTTCTTCCAGGCGCTCGACCGGCTGATTCAGACCGGGCCGACGCGCACCAATGTCAACGACTTTCGTGCCATTCTGGTTTTGCCGAGGACACCATGACGCTACCCCCCCACGCCCCCATCCACGCCCCCATCCGCCGCACCAAGATCGTCGCTACCCTGGGGCCGGCCAGCGACCGCAACGGCGTGCTGGAGGCGATGATCGCGGCCGGCGTCGACGTGGTCCGCCTCAACTTCTCCCACGGTAGCCCCGACGACCATCGCCAGCGCCTGGCGCGGGTCCGCGAGATTGCCGACCGCCTGGGCAGAAGCGTCGCGGCCCTGGGTGATCTGCAGGGCCCCAAGATCCGCATCGCGCGCTTCGCCGAGGGGCCGGTTGACCTGACCGAAGGGACGTCCTTCATCCTTGATATGGCGCTCGGTAGCGATGACGGCACCGCCGAGCGGGTAGGATGTGACTACCCGCAACTGATCGACGATGTCGCCCCCGGCGACCGCCTGCTGCTGGATGATGGTCGGTTGGTGCTCGATGTTAACGGGGTGCAGAGTCGCGAGATCCACACCACCGTGAAGGTGGGTGGCAAGCTCTCCAACAACAAGGGCATCAACAAGCTGGGCGGCGGCCTCTCCGCACCGGCGCTCACCGACAAGGATCGCGCCGATCTGGAAACCGCCGTGGCGATCGGTGTCGATTACCTGGCGATCTCCTTTCCACGCAGCGCCGCCGACATGCGCGAAGCGCGCGAGCTGCTCGGCGAGGCCGGCGCCGAGATCGGCCTGGTGGCCAAGCTGGAGCGGGCCGAAGCCGTGGCCGATGAGGCCACCCTGGACGGCATCATCGAGGCCAGCGAGGCGGTGATGGTGGCCCGCGGCGATCTCGGCGTGGAGATCGGCGACGCCAAGCTGATCGGCATGCAGAAGCGCATCATCAAGCGCGCTCGCACGCTGAACCGGGCGGTGATCACGGCGACGCAGATGATGGAGTCGATGATCGAGTCGCCCCTGCCTACCCGGGCCGAGGTGTTCGATGTGGCCAACGCGGTGCTCGACGGCACCGACGCGGTGATGCTCTCCGCCGAGACCGCCGCCGGTGACTTCCCGGTGGAAACCATCGAGGCCATGGACCGGGTCTGCCTGGGCGCCGAGCGCGAGAAGATCGCCCAGGAGTCCGGCCACCGCATCCACGAGGGCTTCTCGCGGATCGACGAGACCATCGCGCTCTCCGCCATGTACGCCGCCAACCATCTGTCGGGCGTGGCCGCCATCGCCTGCATGACCTCCACCGGCTACACGCCGCTGATCGCCTCGCGCATCCGCTCCGGGCTGCCCATCGTCGGCCTGGCCCACAGCGCCATCGCCCAGCGGCGCATGGCGCTCTACCGCGGGGTGGTCTCGCTGCCCTTCGATACCGGCGACATGACGCCTCTCGAGCTCAACGACCGGGCGCTGTCGCTGCTGGTGGAGAAGGGCGTCGCCGGCCTGGGCGATCATGTGATCCTGACCCGGGGCGATCACATGAACGCCCACGGCGGCACCAACACGATGAAGATCCTCGACATCAACGAGCGCCACGGGCTCTGATCCTGTATACAGAATGCCTTCGCTATGTGGCCACTAGGCAGGAAAAGTGCGAAGGTGCTTTCGGGTGATACAGGGGCGAACAATGAGCAAGACCTGGAAGGAAGACGTGGAAGCCGCCATCCTGGCAGGCGAGCGGATCAGCGACCGGCATATCGTCGACCGAGTGCGGCACGCGGTACTGACCCAGCGGCTACCCCCGGGGACGAGGCTCCCGGAAGTTTCCTTGGGAGAGATCTTCGGGGTGAGCCGCTCGGTGGTGCGCCGCGCCCTGACACGCTTGGCCGCCGATCATGTCATCGACCAGCGCCCCAACCAGGTGGCCCGTATTCGTGCGCCGAGCATCGCCGAGACCCGAGAGACCTTCGCTGCCCGTCGCCTGGTGGAGGGTGAGGTCGTCGCGCTGCTTGCCGGCGAATTGGATGAGGGGGCATTGGAACGTCTGGCCCGGGAGGTGACATTCGAGGCCGAGGCCCATGCTCGCGGGGATGAGCCGGCCCGCATCGAGCACTCCCTGGCGCTTCATCACCGCCTGGCCGAACTCTCGCCCAACCGGGTGCTGGGCGCCATGCTGACCGACCTGGTGCTGCGCACTTCCATCGTCATCGCCCTCTACAAGCGGCCTACGCTGGCCTCGTGCTATCTGGGGGAGGACCATCCGCGACTGCTGGAGGCGCTGCGCGACGGAAATGGTGACACGGCTCGCAGCGCAGTCTTGCAGCATCTGGACCGCCTCCTGGGTCTGCTCGATCTGGGCCCCCGCGAGACCGAGACAGACCTCAAGGCGATCTTCGGTGTCGCCAAGGCGGATGCCTGACGCTGGCTTGACCCCAGTCAGTGCTGCGCGGCGGCGTTGGCTAGTCGTCTTGTCGTGGCCATGCGGCTGGCCGACAATGCGCTCACCTTGATGCCTCTGGAGGTTCCCATGCGGTCACGATCTGCGGCCTGGCTGCTTGGCCTGGTGCTGCTACTCCCCTGGACCCTGCTCAAGGCCGACGTCCCGACCGTGGCGGCGGCCTCGGACCTGCAGTTCGCGCTCACCGAGGCCGCTGAGCGCTTCCGCACCGAGACCGGACGTGACTTGCGCCTCAATTTCGGCTCTTCCGGCAACTTCCGCCGCCAGATCGCTCAGGGGGCGCCCTTCGAGCTCTATCTCTCCGCCGATGAAGAATATGTGCTGGCGCTCCACGAGGAGGGTCGCACCGAAGACGAGGGCGCGGTCTATGCCGTCGGCCGGCTGGCGTGGATGCAGCGCCCGGGCCGCGACGATCTGCCGGAAGAGGGCGATCCCCTGGCCGGGGTGCGTGAGGCGATCGATGCTCATGCCGCCGGGCAGGGGCGGCCGCGCTTGGCCCTGGCCAACCCCGAGCATGCCCCTTATGGCGTCGCTGCCATGCAGACCCTGGAGCATGCCGGCCTCTGGAATGAGACGGCGCCGCTGCGCGTCCTCGGCGAGAACGTCTCCCAGGCGGCCCAGTTCGCCCTCACCAGCGATGCCCGCGGTGGGCTGGTGGCCTGGTCCCTGGCGCTGGCCCCGGCACTCGCCGAGCGCAGTGACCACGTGTTGATTCCCGAGGCGTGGCACTCGCCGCTGGTGCAACGCATGGCGCTGGTAAAGGGAGCCGGCGAGACCGCGCGGGCCTTCTACGCCTGGCTTCAGGAGGAGGAGGCCAGAAGGATCCTCTCCGACTATGGCTTTCGGTTGCCTGAAGAGGGAGACGTCACGCCCTGATGGATTGGACGGCCCTCTCGGTCTCGCTGCGCCTGGCCGCCTTCACTTGCCTGCTTCTGCTGCCGGTGGGGCTCTGGCTGGGGCGCACCCTGGCCACTACCCGCTTTCGCGGCAAGCCGCTGTGCGAGGCCCTGGTGGCCCTCCCTCTGGTGATGCCGCCTACGGTGCTGGGCTTCTACCTGATGCAGGCCTTCGGCGTCGAGGCGCCCGTCGGCAGTCTCTGGCAGCGGCTCTTCGGCTCGGGGCTCAACTTCACCTTCAGCGGTATCCTGCTTGCCTCCCTGGTGGCCAATCTGCCCTTCGCGGTGCAGCCGATCCAGCGTGCCTTCGAGACGGTGCCAGCCAACCTGCGCGAGGCGGCCTGGTGCAGCGGGCTCTCCCCCTGGCAGACCTTCCTGCGCATCGAGCTTCCCCTGGTGTGGCCGGGGATCATCTCGGCCCTGGCGCTCACCTTCGCTCATACACTGGGCGAGTTCGGGGTGATCCTGATGGTGGGCGGCGCCATCGACGGCGAGACCCGTACCCTGGCCATCGCCATCTACGACCGGGTGCAGGCCTTCGATGAGGCGGGGGCGGGTATCATGTCGGCCATGCTGCTGCTGGTCTCCTTCCTCACCATCGGCGTGGTCTATGGCCTGGCAGGACGGCGGAGGTGGCGACGTGCCTGACGTGTCCGAGTCGCCCGCGCGGCTGACGGTCAGCCTGCACCAGTCGGGCCCCATCCCCCTGAACGCCGACTTCCACTGCGAGGCAGGCGAACTACTGGCGCTGGTGGGCCCCTCCGGCAGCGGCAAGACCACCCTGCTGCGTGCCATCGCCGGCCTCTACCGCCCCGGGGCGGGGCGCATCGACTGCGGCGGCGAGGCCTGGTTCGACACTGGACAACGGCTCTGCCTGTCGCCCCAGCATCGCCGGGTGGGACTGGTATTCCAGGATTATGCCCTCTTTCCCCACCTGACCGCCCTGGGCAATGTCATGGTGGCCCTTGACCCCCTGCCGCCTCGGGAGCGCCGCGACCAGGCGATGAGCTGGCTCTCCCGGGTGCGTCTCGAGGGGCTGGCCGAGCGCCACCCTGGGGAGCTCTCCGGCGGCCAGCGCCAGCGGGTGGCGCTGGCCCGGGCCCTGGCGCGAAACCCTCGGGTATTGCTGCTCGACGAGCCCTTCTCGGCGGTGGATCAGGTGACCCGCCGCCGCCTGCAGCGCGAACTGGCGATGCTGCGCGAGCAGATCCGTATCCCCATCGTGCTGGTGACCCATGACCTGGACGAGGCCGCGGCCCTGGCTGACCGACTCTGCGTGCTGCACGGCGGACGCAGCCTTCAGGCGGGGCCGCCGGAGGCGCTGTTTCGCCGCCCGGCCTCGCCGGAGGTGGCCCGGGTGCTGGACCGTCACAATCTCTTCGAAGGCGAGTTGGTCGAGGAGGGCGGCGAGCCATGCCTTGCCTGGGGGCCCTGGAGGCTGGAGGTGGGCGAGGGGATGGAGGCGTTACCAATCGGTGCCCGAGTGAACTGGTACCTACCGCCCTCGGATGTAGTGCTGCATCGTCGCGGTAGGCCCTCCCAGGGGGAGCGGGAGAACCCGGTCTCGGCCCGGGTCGAATCCCTGGTGGTCCTGGGCGGAGTAACGTCGGTAACCCTGGCCTTCGATCATACGGAGCGCACCTTGGGCTTCGAGATCGCTACCCATGCGGCGCGCCGCAACGGCCTGGCTCGGGGAGAACCCGTGCAAGTCTCGCTCCTGGCGGAGGGAATCCACCTGATGCCGGATCGCAATGTGCCCGATACGATAAGGACGATGCCATGAGGCGTGAGTGGCAGTGGGTCGGCGCCCTGGCGCTGCTGTCGAGTGTTGCGGTCGGGGCGTCTGCCGAGGCCTTTGGGCCCGGTGGACTGGAGGTGCAGCCGCTGGTGGTTCACGCGGCCGGGGGGGCGCAGCGGTTCGACGTTGAGGTGGCGCGCACCATCCCCGAGCGCAGCCGAGGCCTGATGGAGCGCGACCACCTGGACGAGGACGCCGGCATGCTGTTTCTCTACCGGGAGTCCCAGTCGCCGCGCAACGGCTTCTGGATGTATCGCACTCGCATCCCCCTGGATATCGCCTTCATCGGCGAGAATGAGCGCATCGCCGCGATCTTCACCATGTGGCCCTGCGGCTCGGCCAACCCCGCGGAGTGCCCGGTGACCTATCCCGGAGTGCCCTACCGGGCGGCGCTTGAGGTCAACGCCGGCCTCTTCGAGCAGTTGGGCATCGCTGAGGGCGACTGCGTCAGCTGGCCCGGCAGTGCCGGCGACTGCCTGCCCGAGGCGGTCGACGAGGACGAGACGCCAGCATCCGACCAATAGAGTATCGGCCGGGCTATGATTCAACGCTGCGCTTTGTAGACTGTGACTTTCCAACAACAATCACGCCGTCCGTCATCCTGCCGGGCGGCGGCTTCAAGGACACGCCATGACTACTACACGCCATCTTGCCAAGCTGGCCGCCGCCCTGGCCGGCGCCGCCGTGCTGAGCGCCTCGCTTTCTGCCCAGGCCCGCGAGCTCTCTGTCTCCACGGTGCTCTCCGACGCCTTCCCCTGGGGTCAGGCCGCCGAGAAGTGGGCCGAACTCGTCGAGGAGCGCACCGAAGGGCGCCTCACCCTTCGCGTCTATCCCAATTCCCAACTGGTGGCCGGTGACCAGACCCGCGAGTTCTCTGCCATGCGCTCCGGGTTGATCGACGCCGCGGTGGGCTCGACCATCAACTGGTCACCCCAGGTGCCGGAGCTCAACCTCTTTTCGCTGCCTTTCTTCCTGCCCGACGAGGCGGCGGTGGACGCCGTGACAGGCGGTGAAGCCGGCGAAATGATCTTCGAGGCCATCGAGTCTCGCGACGTGATTCCGCTGGCCTGGGGCGAGAACGGCTTCCGCCAGCTCTCCAACTCCCGTGGCCCGATCAGCGAGCCCGCCGATCTGGATGGCTTGAAGATCCGCGTGGTGGGCTCGCCGCTGTTCCAGGACACCTTCAACGCCCTGGGCGCCGACCCCACCCAGATGAGCTGGACCGACGCCCAGCCGGCGCTGA